>JASHTB010000099.1 GCA_030040775.1 Thermoplasmata archaeon
TACCGGGATCGACTTCAGCACCTCGCCTTCGATCGTCCTCCCTAAGCCCTTACTCAGATATCCCTCCTGACGGCGGACGCATACGCTCGATTACCAGAGCGCAATCCGCTGGAGGGCGAGGACGGAGTGCCGAGCGCGCGCGGGGACCGTCTTCCATCGGCTCAGCGTCCTGGACCTCTGACCGAGGTTCTATCGGCTTCCCTTCCCCCGGGAACTCTACCAAGCGCTGAAAGACGCACGATTTCCCTTCTTCGACTCCTCCGTTCTACATGGGAGCGAGTCCCGACCAGTCCACTCTGACGAACCTTCTATCGGCGTTCGCCAAGGAGGGTCGGGAGTGCCGAGCGCTTCGCGACGGAACGGCGGTGAGGTCGGAGCGCGCGGGGGACAAGATGATAGATGCGGACTTCGGTTCCCTCGGAGACCATGGTAGACAGAGCGTACAAAGGAGCGATTCCAGCCTTCCGAACCGCTCTTGAGGAACTCGAAGGAGAGTTTTCAAGGATCCGTTCCGAGACCGACTGGAACCGATTGAGGGTAGAGCCGCTGCTCCATCACGTGGAGTCGCTCGAGGCGATACTGAAGTCGAGACGGTTCGCGGGGGAGACCTCGAGACTGAGAAGGGGAGTGCCGATGTTCCGCTCGGACCTGGTGTATCTCCGAGAGAACGTCAACGAGCTGAAAAAAACCCTCCGGTTCGAGAAGAGGGCCTCGAAAGGAAAGTCGTAGCTTCTATCCCCTCTTCTCGCGTAAGGAAGCCACGAGGCGCTGCCTTTCGTCGCCCCATGAGATATTTAGGTCGACTACTCAGCTAGACAGGACAGCCCGTGGTCGCCTACAAGTGGACGGTTCTCTCCAACACCACGCTGGGGGCGCTCCTCGCCTCGCTGGACGGAACGATCGTCCTCATCGCGCTTCCGGTCATCTTCCGGGGACTCAACGTCGACCCGTTCCTTGCGTCCAGCTTCCCGATCCTGCTCTGGCTCCTCCTCGGCTACGGCGTCGTGACCGCCACCCTTCTCGTGACGGTCGGACGGCTCTCCGACATGTGGGGCCGTGCCCGGATGTACAACATGGGGTTCGCCATCTTCTCCACCGGGTCGTTGTTCCTCTTCATCGACCCCTGGAACGGTGCGACCGGCGCCTGGGCTCTGGTCGGCTTCCGTCTTATCCAGGCCGTCGGCGCGTCGTTCCTCTTCGCGAACTCCGCGGCGCTCCTCACGGACGCCTTCCCACCCGAGGAACGCGGCAAGGCGATGGGGATCAACCAGATCGCCTTCATCGGCGGGTCGATGGTCGGGCTCGCCGTCGGCGGGATCCTCGCGTCCGTTCCGGACCTCCATTTCTTCGGCCTGACCCTACCGACATGGCGGCTCATCTTCCTCGTGAGCGTACCGGTGGGCGTCGCGGGGACGATCTGGGCGTACGCGAAGCTCAAAGAGACGTCGATCCGGCGGGCCAATCAGAAGGTCGATTACGTCGGGAACGTCACGTTCGCCACCGGCCTCACGCTGCTCCTCGTCTCCGTGACGTACGGGCTCCTTCCCTATGGCTCGAGCCCGACCGGTTGGTCGAGCCCGTGGGTCCTCGGGGGGTTGGCCGCGGGGGTCGGGCTCTTGCTAACGTTCCTCTACGTCGAGACCCGTGTCCCGGACCCGATGTTCCGCCTCGACCTCTTCCGCGTCCGGTCGTTCGCCGCCGGAACGGCCGCCGCTCTGTGCGGCTCCATCGCTCGTGGCGGGATGATGCTCCTTCTGGTCGTCTGGTTCCAGGGTATCTGGCTCCCCCTCCACGGCTACTCGTTCGCGGAGACCCCGCTCTGGGCGGGCATCTTCATGATGCCGATGATCGCGGGGTTCCTGACCGCCGGACCGCTCAGCGGGTGGCTTTCGGACCGGCACGGCCCGCGGCTCCTTGCGACGACCGGAATGGTCGTGGCAGCCGCGACGTTCTTCCTGTTCGTCCTGCTCCCGCTCAATTTCCAGTACTGGCAGATGGGGGCCCTCCTCTACGTCCAGGGCTGCGGGATGGGTATGTTCGCGGCCCCGAACGCGGCGGCCGTGATGAACTCCGTCCCGCCGGAGAACCGGGGCTCGGCGTCGGGCATGCTCGCGACCCTCCAGAACACCGGCCAGCAGGTCTCCCTCGCGATCTTCTTCACGATCGTCATCCTGGGCCTCTCCGCCGGCCTCGGTGGTTCCGCTCATGCGGCCCTCGCGACCGCCGGGGTCGGCTCGCCCGACCTCCAGATCCTCACGGGCTACATCTCCGCTAACCCGACCGGTGCGCTCTTCGGCGCCTTCCTTGGCGAGAATCCGATGCAGACGCTGCTCGCGGCCGCCGCCCTCACCCCGGGCTGGCAGACCTTACCGCCGTCCGTGAGCGGAGCGCTCCTCGCGCCGCACTTCTTCGCGAACGCGATCTCCCCCGCGTTCCACAGCGCGCTAGGGCTGGCGTTCCTCTTCGCAGGGGCAGTGACCGCCCTCGGCGGGCTCGTCTCGGCGAGCCGCGGAGAGCGCTACATCTACGAGCTCGCGGTCAATCGCGAACCGGTGCACGAGCCGGCCTCACCCGCCGACGGACTGTCCGCCGCCGGAGGGGCCGTCGAGACGACGCACGCTCCCAGCCATCGGTGAACCGGCGGAGACGGCCCGGGTCGGGGCCGTAGGCTTCGTTTGCGACCGCTACCCCTCGAGGTCGAAGTAGATCTTCACCGTGGCGTGAAACTCCGTGACCTTCTGGTCGTGGATGGCTCCTTCGAGCTCGGTCACGCGGAACCACTTCAGGTTACGGACGGTCTTCGCAGCGGTGCGGACGGCGTTGTCGGCAGCTTTGGCGAACCCTTCGGTAGACGTGCCCACGACTTCGGTCACTTTCTGAACCATGGACGGACCCCCGAGCCACAAGCTCCTGCCCCGAGATAGACCCTCTCCTTTCGGCTGAGAGAGGAGAGACGCCAACTTCGGTCCGGATCTCGGACCCCCGAAGGCGACGACCCGCCCATAGCTCGGGACGCACTCCGGGGAGGGGGGAGAGAGCTTTACCTTTCGACCGGCGTCCCCGATAGGTGTCCTCTCCTCTTCGACCTCTCGAGCAGAACGAGTCCCAGGCCGCCTTGAGCCTCGAGGAGCGTCGGTGGCTGCACGATAAGTACGAACGGCTGGCTGCCGAGGAGGGGCAGCTTGCGGCCGGGCGGACCAGTTACTACGCGGCGATCGGCAGCGTCCTCGTCACCGGGGTCGTAGTGGCCATCGCCGACCTCTCTTCTCAACGCCTGGTCCTCGCGTCGGTCGCGTCCTTCCTCTCGGCGATCGGAATTCTGCTCTCCGCCGTTTGGGCCGTGCTGCTTCACCGAACGAACGATGCCCAGGCTCTCTGGCGGGAGGCTGCGCAACGGCTGGAGGAGATCGAGCCGCCCCTCGCGGGCGAGCTGGTGGCCCCTATCACGTTACGCTCCCGCGCGACCCTGCGAGTAAATCTGTTGAGACCGTTCCAGGTGCATCGAGAGCGCTTCGAACGAGGAGGAGCGATCTCCTGGATGGACCGCGTGAGCCCGAGCCGGCTCACCGAAGTACTTCCGACGGCCTTCTTGGGAATCTGGCTGGTCGTTCTCACCTTTGCGTGGGTCTGGTATCTGATCTAGGGCTCGAGGCTGAACTCGCTTGAGCCCCGGGGCAGCCGGTCGATTCCGGGACGTTGCAGGCTCACGCGCCACAACGTACGCCGACGCTAGACGTCGGGCCGGGCTTCGAGCCGGCCCTTCTTGATCGCGCTGAGAAGCTCGACGTAATCGCGCTGGGTCTGGTCCGAATACGCGTCGGCGAACGCGGCGACCGCCTGGTCGAACGTGGACTTCGTTCCGAGATAGCCGCTGAGGCGGGCGGGGTCGCCGGTACGCGCGTGCGCGCGAGCCAGCGCGGCTCCGCACAGCTCCCCATGCCCGAACAACTCCTTCGGTCCCATCGCCCTGGGGTCCGGGAAGTACTTCCAGTCGCGCAGCTGGCGAACGTAGAAGTCTTCGCCCCGAACGGAACCCCACCCGAGGAAGATGTCGCTCGCCTCTTGGATCAGGTGCTGGCCGACCACGACGCGCTCGCCGTGGTTCGGATACGCGCTCGCCCCGGCGTGCGGTTCGAGGGCGGACGGGAGCGACTGCTTCACTTGCAGCAGGAGGGGGTCGTCGGTATCCGTATCGCCCGCTAGCAGGAGGATGGAGCACCGGGTGCCGACACTGCCGACCCCGACGACCTTCTGGGCCACGTCGACGACCCGGTACCGTTCGAGGAGCATTCGTCGCTCTTCGGGGAGCGTCGTGAGGTACCGCTCGAACAAACGGTGGGAGAGCGACTCCTCCTCCGCGTTCGGGTAGTGAACGATCAGCGGAGGCTGGTCGCGAACCCGGTAGCTGCCTCCCTGCCGGTGAACGAGACGGACGAACGCGTGCAGCGCGGTGCGACCGAGCGCCCTCTGGGCATACCGGGCAACGACCCGGCGGGCGGGACGGCCCATGAGGGGCGAGACCCGCGCGGGGTCGAGGTGGGAGTACCAGATGTCCAGGTAGGGCTGCGAGGCGTAGGAGTTCATCGCCTCGCGGTACGACCGGACGGCCCTCAACGCCGCTCGACGACCTAGGGCCCGCCCGAGTCCGAACCTTCGGGCCGCCACGACCAGGCTGGTCGCGAGCCGTTTGACGTCCCACTCCCAGGGTCCGGGCAGCGTTTCGTCAAAATCGTTCAGGTCGAAGACCTCGTTCCGCTCGGGTGTGCCGAAGATGCCGAAGTTGCTGAGATGGGCATCGCCTCCGAGCTGGGCCCGTAGCCCCGTTTGCGCTGTGGTCGCGAGGTCTTGGGCCATGACGACCGCCGACCCCCTTAGGAACCCGTACGGCGAGAGCGCCATCCGCCCATACCGGATCGGCAAGAGGCTCCGCACTCTCGACGCGTTGGTCTTCTCGAGCAGCGCCACCGGGTCCGGCCGATCGCGCGGAGGTTCCCACGACGCGTGACTCGAGCGCGGGACCTTTCTTCGGAGGAGCTTCCCCTGGCGGTAGCGTTCCGCTCGAGTGAGGTGGTCGAACGAAGGCCGGAGCCCCCGCCGTTCGGTGCTCCCCACGGAACCCCTCCGGCCGCCCTAGGGAGTCAGCGATAGAAGGACGCTTCGACCCGAAGCCGGAAGCGAGACGGAGACGGACTGTTCTCCTTTGCCCCGGGCAGAGTCGGCGTCGACCGACTCCGGCCCACGGCCCGGGACTTCAGTAAGTTCTTTAGCGGCCGTCGCCAGAGCGGGCGGCGTGAAGGGGGAACCGCTCGACGCCATCCTGATCCAGGTGACCGTGCCGCTCCCGGTCCCGATGATCTACTCCGCGCTGACCGGGCCGGAACAGCTCCGCGGTTGGCTCTGCGACCGGGCCGAAGTTACGCCCGAGGCGGGAGGCTCGTACCGGCTCGGATGGGACGCACCGGTCCGTTTCGAGAGCCCGGGGAAGGTCCTCACGATGACCCCGGACGTCGACCTCGGGTTCTCCTGGTACGGCCCGCCCGAGTACGCCCGCCTGATGAACGAACCGTCCGCGAGGACGAGCGTGTACGTCCGCCTGCAGGAGTCCCCCGAAGGGGTCGACGTGACCCTCGAGCACACCGGATGGGGCTCGGGGGAGGCTTGGGAGGAGGCCCGCTCCTGGCACTTCCATTTCTGGGAGGAGCGACTCCGCCAGTTGAAGGACTATCTGATCAAGGCCGCATACGGCTAGGGAAGGGTCGAGCAGGCCGACGGCGTCCGTCGCTCACGCGGCGCCCGGCGTGTACTTCCGGCAGACCGACTCGCCACAGATCGCACACGGACCGACCGGATCAAGCCGATAGCTCGCCGAAGTACCGATCGGCACGACCACCATGTGATGGGTCGGTAGATGCCCACATCGGCATCGCGCACGGAACACCGTGGCAGCGTTCGCGTCGGGCGCCCGGCGCGGCACCATGCGCGGCCGCGAGGCACGGTCGGCGAGAAAAGCGTGTCGGCGGGGGAGGCGGTAAGAGGTCGAGGCGGGTAGGTCTCGCGATGGAAATCCGGGGTTGTCTACTCCCCGAGGACCGCCTCTACGACCTCGAGAACAACACCTGGTGGGCCGACGATGCGGCCGACCGCACCGCTCGCGTCGGCCTCCTCGCGACCCTCTCCGCCTTCGCCGGTCCGTTCCGTACGTTCGCCTTTCGCCCGACCGAGGGAGTGATTGCTCGCGGCCGGTCCGTGGCCACGGTCGAGAGCGTCCGCTTCACCGGCGCGATCCGGCTTCCCGTCGACGCCCGGGTCGTGGAGCGGAACGATCGCCTGGTCGCGCACCCTCGGCTCTTGAACGACGCGCCCTACACCGACGGATGGGTGGTCCGAGTCCGTCCCGAGCGCTCGGACGACCCTGCGCGCCTGCTCGAAAACGCGCGTGCGATTGCCGAGCGGCTCGACGAGAGGATCCAGACGCAGCGGATCCGTTGCTGGCCCCTCACCCCGGAGTTCGAGATGGTCGAGGTCGGGCTCGAGTGCTCGGCGATCCTCGCTAAGCTGAACGAGGAGCTGGGCCGACGGGCACCGGGCGAGGCGATCCTCCTCGTCACGGACGACCCGACCAGCCCGATCGAGATGGTCCGCTGGTC
>JASHTB010000100.1 GCA_030040775.1 Thermoplasmata archaeon
CCCAAGCAGTGACCGTAAACACGGGCGATCGCTTCCAGTCGCTCGGGAGTTGTCTCACGGTTTCGAGTCCCTGCGTCTCGGCCCCCTGCGTCGACTTCGGTTTCGGGTTCGCGGGACTCCAGGGCAAAGTCCTCGAGTACGGGAAGATGCTGACAACTCGGATGATCGCAGCACCAGGGCTTCTCGTTGACACAGACCGAGACCCCCTTCCATGATTCCGCGGCCCGCAGGTTTCCGAAGGCCAGCGAGGGGCGAACCCACGTCACCTTCGGGTCTTCGAGCTCCTGGCGGATAGTCCCCCGCCCGTTGCAGACAGAGCAGCCCGCTGGGAGGAATCTCGGTGAACGTTTCCCGTCCGGGCGAGGCGAGCAGCCGGGGCACGGGACGTCTCGGGTCGACATCGTGACGTTCGTGGTCTCGCTGCCTGGCCTAGGGTGATGACCAGGATTGCGATTCCGAACCCACGCGAAGGTAGAGGAAGAAATAGGACTTCCGACCTAGATCTTGTCGAGCTGGTCCACAGGCCTCTAAAGGTCGGACGGTCATTGTCCCTCGAGGGGCTAGACGGCCCTTTCACTTCGCGACGGAGCGTCGGACGGTCCTGATTATCGCCTGAACGGATCGATCGACATCGGATTCGGAGGTGGCCCAGGAGCTCACGCTGATCCGCATTGCGGTGGTGCCGTGCCAGACGGTCCCGCCGCACCAGCAAGTACCCTCGCGTTGAAGTTCGGAGATGACACGACGCGTGACTTCGTCGGTTCCGAACGAAACAAGCACCTGGTTCAGCACCACGTCGTTGAGGATTCGGAATCCTGCGTCGCGGAGTTGGTCCGCGAAACTACGCGCGTGCTGACAGCATCGTTCTACGAGGTCGGCGACACCCGACCGGCCGAGGTAGCGCAGTGCGGCCCACGCGTCGATTCCGCGCGCCCGCCGCGACATCTCGGGCGTAAACTCCATCATCTCGCCCCCGCCCGTCGGAAGGTAGGGGGCCGCTCCCGTCGCCATCGCCGACCTCAGGGCGGCTCCGTTGCGCACGAAGACGATCCCGCTGTCGTACGGGACGTTGAGCCACTTGTGGCAATCTAAAGCCCAGGAGTCCGCCTCCTCGACCCCGTCCGCGAGCTCCCGACGCCGGGGTGCGGCACGAGCCCAGAGCCCGAACGCACCGTCGACGTGCACCCAGGCTCCGGCTGTGTGGACGCGCTGGGAGATTTCGCGAACCGGGTCGAAAGCCCCGGTGTTGACGTTTCCGGCCTGGGTGCAGACGATGGTCGGCCCGGTGATGTCCGGGAGCCGGTCCGACCGCATCCGGCCCTGCTCGTCCACAGGAACCCGGACCACCTTCTCCCGGCCGAACCCGAGCAAGGAGAGGGCCCTCAATACCGAGACGTGGACCTCCTCCCCGACCACGAGAGTAATCGGAGGGGCGCCGCTCATCCCGCTGCGCGAGACGTCGTAGCCCACGTTCTCGAGCACCGCATGGCGCGCGGCCGCGAGCGCTGCAAAGTTGGCGAGAGTGTCGCCGGTCACGAACGCACCTCGTACGCCGGCCGGCAGGCTCAAGAGATCCCGGGTCCAATCGAGCGCGACTTGCTCTAGCCGCGCACCAACCGGCGACATGACCTCCATGGCGGCGTTCTGGTTCCAGCTCGCGGCGAGCCAGTTGGCCGCGACGGCTACCGGTAGACCGCTCCCGATCACAAACCCGAAATAACGTGCGCCCGCGCTGGCCACGGTCGCAGGAGACCCGAATTCGTCGAGGGCCGCGATCACCCGGTCGGCACTCTCACCGGAGTCTGGAATTGGACCGGCGAGCCGGTCTAGGCCTCGAACGGTTTCGGGCGTCGGGGTCACGGCGCGCTCCCGAAGGCCCTCAAGGTACTGGTCAGCACGGCGGGCGACCTCGGACAGTAACGACGGCATTCGAGGGGACCTCTCGTACGTCGAAGAGAGTCTCAAGAATAAATCAGTCGGAAGCCCTCGCCGCCTTCCGCCCGGAAGCACTCGGAGGGCGGTCCGAATCCGTTAATCTTCACGAGTTCGCTGGTCGCGCCGTTACTCCAGGGTCCGGAATGACGCCCTCCAGGGAGGAGTGTGGTTACTCCCCCTCCTCGGTTCAGCCCAGAAGGGCCCTCGTCCCTACGCCGAGCTTGGCCGTGCCGGTTTGAAGGAGTTCGACGAACGCGCTCAGGTCTTTTCGCTCCACGATCCCGGCCAGCCGATCGAGGGCAGTACGCAACTCCTGGTACAGGCTCCCGGAGTGAGGATTCAGGGCTTGGATATCGAGGTAGAGTTCCGCACCTTCCTCCGCCACGGTGCGGGCGAGGGACGACTGTCCGGAGAACGTCGTGCTGGCCGCCGTGGCAAGTTCGCGAGAAGTGACCGGGTCTGTCGAAAGCGCGGCAAGGAACAGGAGGTTCACCGCATGCGCGAGACCGAGCGACTCGGCGATCAGGTGGTCATGCTGGTCGAGCGAGATCTCGGCGAGGGTCGCCGCGGACCGACCGAACAACTCTCGGGCCGCTCGGTCCGCCTCGGGGACCCCGCAGGAGACGATCAAGAGGTTCCGTCCCGACAGGGTTTGGGCGGAAGGGCCAAACATCGGATGAACGCTCGTCACTTTGCGACCCGCTCGAGCTCCGGCCTTCAGTATGTTCGCGATCGGGGCCTTGACGCTCAAGACGTCAAAGATGAGGCAGCCCGTGTCCGTGGCCAGAGCTCGTTGAAGGAGCGGAGCCGTGCTCCGGATCGGTGTGGCGAACGCGAGCACGTCGACGCGGTTCGCGGCCGTTTCCACGTCGGGGATGGTCGGACGGCCGGTGGAGGCGGCCCTCGGGTCGACGATCGCGATTCGGTGCCCGGCGTCCTCAAAGAAGCGAGCGAGCCAGCTTCCCATCGCTCCTGCACCCCCGACGATTGCGATATCGGCCGATTCGTCGGACCTCCTGGGAGTCGCTGAGCGAGCTTCTCCCTGAACACGGACGGACTCTTCGATCAGCCACCGGGCCAAGATCTCGGCACGGTCGGGGGAGACCCCGGCGTCCTTGAGCACTCGGCGCCACCGGTCCAAGACCTGGGCTTCAACCCCAAAGTCGCGCGTCGGTTCCTGACCGGCGACTTTGCGCTGACCTATCCGACGGGCGATCTTGAGCCGTTTCCTCACCGCGAGGGCGATCGACCGGTCGATTCCGGCGATCTCCTCTCGCAGCGTCCCTAACTCCGAAGCCCAGTCGGTCATGGTATCGGACCCGCTAGCTCGGAGGGGTCCGTTTAAGGCTGACCCCCACGGGGGGATCAGGGCTGGGACCGGCCCTCCCGGGCAAGCGATTCTCCCTCGCTCGAACTCAACGGAAAGGCAACAGTTCGATGAATGGTGGCCGTAGAGGCGGCGGAAGATGGCCGGTAACGTCGACTCGTCCGGCCGAAGGATCGAGGGCGCGATCCTTCTGGTGGGCGGGCTGGTCCTCTTCCTGCTCGGCCTTCAGTCGCTTGCAGGTACCGGATTGAGTTTCTACGACACCCTAAACGCGGGGAGCGTACCGCGAGCGAACGCGCCGTTTTGGGTCGATAACTCAGTGGAATCGTTCCTCGGCCTACTGTTCGTTTTGGCCGGTCTCTTTTTGCTGTTCCTTGCCTGGAGAGCCCGGCGTTCGTGAGCCCAGCCCGGTGTGGGGTCACCAAGGGTAGCCCCTTCGTCCTCTCCCGGCGGCCGGGGGGAGACGCGTATATCGGGAGCGTGGGGAGAGAACGGATTCGGATGGGTCGATTCTCGTGCACCGCAGAGTTTTTCCTCCGGGAATCCGGAGTCGCCGTCCAGACCCATGACCGACGAGACCGAACGACCGCGGTTCCGAGAGCACCTGCACGAGATGCGCGAAGCCTTGGGTGGGATTGGCAAGGATATCGAAACGGACGTATCCCACGCGCCCCATCTGGCGAAAGAAGGGACAAAGAACGTCCTCGCGCGGGCAGCGGGAATCCGACGGACGCCGATGCACGAGTGGTCTGAGCCTGAATCCGAAGACAAGACGTAGCCCGCGTTCCGCGCCCCCCGGAGGAGGCGCGTCCTCTCGGCACCGCTCCCTCGGGATCGGGTAAGGTCGTGAGACGAATCGAACTCGGGGAAGGGCGAAGCGGAACCCAGCTTTCGGACCTCCCCCCAGGGTGGAGGCGATAGGCTTCTCCACTGCATTAGGGGAAACAGATTCCCGTCAAACGGGGTCTCACCGCCGAGGAGATATGACGGGGAGTGCGCTCGACATTCTGGGCGTATACTGACCATGCCGCCCACGAGCCCGAAGCAGCGGACGGTGACCATCCCTCTGGACGGAGAGCAGCTCCTCGCCGACCTCTCGGTGCCCGAGGATGCCCAAGGAACCGTCGTCTTTGCCCATGGCAGCGGCAGTGGACGCAAGAGCCCCCGAAACCGGGCCGTGGCCGAGGTCCTCGAGCGGTCCAGGATGGCCACTTTGCTCCTAGACCTTTTGACCGAAGAGGAGGCGAGGGAGGACGAGCGGACGCTCGCCTACCGATTTCAGATCCCTCTCCTCGGGGAGCGGCTGGTCGCGGCGGTCGACTGGGTAGGGACCGACGCCCAACTTCGGACGATTCCCCTCGGTCTCTACGGAGCGAGCACAGGAGGGGCGGCCGCGCTCATCGCCGCCTCCGCCCGCCCTGAACTAGTTCGGGCGGTCGTCCTTCGAGGGGCGCGTTCGGACCTTGCGGCCGAGTCGGTCCCCCGCGTGAGGGCTCCTACGCTGCTCATCGTGGGAGGTTTGGACCCCCCGATCCTCGAGATCGCACGCACCACCTCTCGCCTGCTCCGATCACCCCATTCGACGGCGGTGGTGCCGCAGGCGACTCACCTCTTCGAGGAGCCGGGTGCACTCGAAGCGGTCGCCCAACACACGGCCGAGTGGTTCCGTAAGCATCTGGGCTCGCCCCCGAGGGCACCGTCCGCTCTCCCGAACGAGGATTGAGCTCCCCTTGCCTTCCCGCGCCCGGAGTGCCGACAGGGCTCATGCGAGGGGTCTAAGCCTGTGATGCATTTGCCGAAAGCGTGCCCGTCGCAAGGCCTGCCTTCGAGCGGTTTGCCCAGTTTCGGCGATACATGAGTCTCGGATTCCACCCGGGCGGCGACCTGCTCTACACGAGCGACCTCTCCGGTCAGTTCAACCTGTGGCGTCAGCCGATCGGTTCCCCCGGAGCCCCGGGCTATCCCCGTCTCCTGACCGCGTACGCCGACCGCCCGGTCCGGGCGTTCGTCACGACGGACGACGGCCGGTCGGTCTTCTTCACCGCGGACCCGGACGGCAACGAGAACCACCAGATCTATCGCCTGTGGTTCGACCGCGGCCTCGTCGAAAGCGTCACGAACGCTCCCGCGGTGAAACACTTTCTCGGGGCCGGGTCGATCCTCACTCCCTCGGGAGAAATGCTCTATGCGAACACGGCGCGTGATCCTGAGGATGTGGACGTCATCGTACACCACCTCAAAACCGGCGCGATCGCTCGACCGTTTCCGCCCAAGAACCGATGGTTCTCCCCCCAGTTCGACCCTCGTCGGCAGCGGATTCTTGCGGGTCAGTTCCTCTCGAATTTCGAACTTCGGACGTTTGTCCTGGACCGTAAACGGGGCTCGCTGGTCGAGATCCTGCCCCACTCGGGTACCGGTTGGGTGGTCCCGGTCGACTGGACTCACGACGGGAGGGGGATCATTCTCCTTACCGACGTCGAGACCGAGTTCCGGCGGATCGTCCTCCACTTGCCCTCGACCGGAAAATCTCGGATCCTCGCCGCCCCGCACGCCGACATCGAGAACGTGAGGTACGCGCCCCGCTCGGGGATGCTTGCCTATGAGGTCAACGAGAACGGCTACTCGGTCATCTACGCCGGGCGACTCGGGGGCGAGTTCCGGCGCGTGCGGACGCCCCGCGGTGCCATTCCTCCGGGAATCTTTGGCAGTCAGTTCGAGATCTCCCGCGACGGTCGATTCGTCGCCGCGCTCTGGGGGACAGGGACCGCACCACCGGAGATTCTCCTCATCCCTCTCAGGGCCGGTCCTTCTTGGTTCGCAACGGACGGCATGGTCGGAAGCGTGCCGGACGCGCCCTTGAATCCACCGAAGTTGGTCCGCATCGACAGGCCGGGGGAACGCAGCGTCCCCGCGTGGTACTACCTGCCGAAACGGCGCCCCACGGGGAGAATGCCTGCTGTGCTCTCGATTCACGGGGGGCCGAATATGCAGGAGCGACCCTCCTGGGCATATTCTGGCCTGTACGCGTTCCTGAACTCTCGAGGGATCGCGGTACTGGCCCCGAACATTCGGGGGTCCACTGGCTACGGAAAGACCTACGAGAAGCTCATCCAGCGCGACTGGGGCGGGGAGGAGCTCGAGGACCTGCGTGCGTGCGCGGAGTGGCTGAGGAGCCGGCCCGAGCTCGACCCGGACCGGCTCGCGGTCTTCGGGGCAAGCTTCGGTGGTTTTGCTTCCCTTTCGTGTCTCACCCGGCTCCCTGGCTACTGGAAGGTCGGAGTCGACATCTTCGGGCCCTCCAACCTGGTCACGTTCTTGGGCACGATTCCTCCGCACTGGAGAAAGGGGATGGGGGTTGTGCTCGGAGACCCGGAGAAGGACCGTGACTTCCTCCTCTCCCGGTCCCCGATCACTTATCTCGCCGACATGAAGGCCGACCTTCTCGTGATCCAGGGGGCCAAGGACCCTCGGGTCGGCAAGGCCGAATCCGACCAGCTCGTGGAACGACTGCGAGCTCGGAATCGTAAGGTCGACTACCTCGTGTTCGAGGACGAAGGCCACGGGTTTTCGCGCCAGGCCAACCAGCTGAAGGCGTACTCGACGGTCGCGGCCTATCTCGTCGACAACCTCGCGCCCGGTTCGTAAACCGAACCGTCCCGAGGGAGGCGCGGTTCCCGCGCCTCCCCTAATCCTTGATCACGGTCGAGAAGACGTACTTGTCCGCTTCGGCGTGGCTCATCAGGTGTTCGGTGATTTCGGTAGTCTTGAGGGTCTGAAAGCCACAGACCAGGCATCGGTAGAGCATCAGCTCGCTCGGACGGCCGCCGACGTTCCCCGTCAAAGAAGAACCCGCCATGGAAACGGAGAGTAAGGCCGACTCGAAATAAGTTTCCGTTGATGGGAGTGAGGCGGGGTCGGTCCGACTCGCGGGGTTCGACCGTCCCCGGGGGGGCCGCCCTGGGGGGTCGACGGGGATACGGCTCGGGTGCCCACCCGTTGAAAGCTTATGCAACACCCGAGCGCTGGTGACATCGTGGACCCCGAAGGTACCGGCGACCGGGTCCGGCCGGTTTGGTACGCCGGGCCCGACACCGTCCTCGGCGAATTCTGGACGATGCTGCACCTGCCGTACACGCTGATGGTCCTCAGTTTCGTCGTCCTCGGTGCCGTCCTGGCCCCCAAGATATCATGGCTCCTTCTCGGCGGCAGTGTCCTAGCATACTTCCTGGGACTGGGCGTAGGCGCGCACCTTCTCGACCAGGTTCCCGGCATGGGGTCTCGTTACGTGCGCCATTGGTCCAGCGAGGCCCTATGGGCCGGAGGGTTCCTCTCGCTCGCCTCCGCCGTCGCGATCGGAGTGGTGGGAGCCGTTTGGTTCGTGGGGATCCCCCTATTGCTCCTGGTCGCAGTGCAGGCGTTGTGCGCCGTCGGCTACCCGTTGGCCCGGTGGTTCGGAGGCCTGCTGCACCGGGACAGCGTGTTCGCCCTCTCTTGGGGAAGTCTCCCGTTTCTGTCGAGCTACTACGCCCAGACGCGGAGCGTGGACCTCGTCTCGTTGCTGGTCGCTTCGCTCCTCGCAGGAGTCGCCGTGCTCGAGATCCGGCTTTCCCGTGCCTCTCGAAGACTGCGGGCTGAGGCGCGGTCCGCACGCGAGAGGTCAGCCTCCGCGCCGAAGCCGACGGGACGCTCGTACCGAACGTACGACCGTGCGCTCCGACTCCTCTCCTCGGCCACCGTCCTCGTGGCCGGCGGCCTCTTCGCGGGCCGTGTGCTCGTTTCGATCTGGTAGTCCGGATCGATGACCGTCTCAAGTGAGCCGTCAGGCCCCGCGATGCCGGGGCGGGATCACGTTCGCTCTCTCTTCGATTGGCTCGCGCCGAATTACGATGCGGCGCTCCTAACGTTCTCCCTGGCCCAGGACCTTCGCTGGAAGTCCGTGCTTCTCCGAAAACTGAATCCCCGGGCCGGCGAGCGAGCCCTCGACCTCGCCTGCGGCACAGGTCTCCTCTACGACCGTCTCGCCCGGCGGCTTGGTCCTCGTGCCGTCGTGGGGCTCGACGTCAACCGAAGGATGCTCGCGAGCGCACGTCGGGCGGGTACGGTTCGCCAGTTCGTCCGAGCCGATGCGGTCAGACTGCCGTTCCGGCCGGCGACCTTCGACCTCGTGACCGCGGGCTATCTGTTCAAGTACGTGCCGCTCGACCAACTTGCGAGGGAGCTACGACGCGTGCTGCGTCCTGGCGGCCGATGCGGCGGATACGATTTCTCCGCCCCGCTACGCGAGACGGTCGCGGGAAGGACCTACGACCGGTTCCTACACGACGTCTTGCCGCAGGTCGCCCGACATTGGGGTCGAGGCGATGAGGGTTGGGCCGCCTTGATGGAGTTCCTCGGACTCATCACGTCGACCTCGGGATGGGAGACCCGGATCGAACCCGAGCTCCGCCGTGCGGGATTTGACCTGGTCGAACTCGTCCCCTCGTTAGGCGGGGCGATCACCTGGGTTTGGGCCCGGCTGCCCGACGGGGAAACCGCCGCCCTCGACTCTCCCGTCGCCTCGGTCCCACCCGCGCTCAAAAGAACCGGGCCAGAGAGGCCCTTAGAGCCCAGATCCGGGAGAGGGCCTGCCGGCTGAGGCCTAAGTACGCCTTCAACCCCCAGATTCGGTCCAAAGCGTCTCTGCTCACGGCCACGATCGCGCGAACCGCCCCGACGGCAGACTAGCGAGGCGGCGGCTGGGGCACCGTGCGTCGCGTCATCCGCGCTTCGTAGACGGACGGACCTTCGCCCTCACCGCCCGCGTGGAACTCCGTCCGCACGAACAGGAAATGCTCTTCGAACGTCTTCGTCACCTCTTCGAGCGAAGGCCTGTGCCGGGGTCCCCTCTCGGCGGTGTGCTCCCGAGCGACCCAGGAGAGTACGAAGGCGCTGCCGGGCCGGAGGACCCGCGCTACCTCCCTCGCGTAGTCTGGTCGTCGTCCGACCGGCAGCGTATGGAAGCAGCCGTTATCGATCACTCCCCCGAATCGCGCGCGGGGGAACTCGAGCGCCAACGCGTCGCCGACGCGGACGTTCACGGAAAGCCCGGCCTCGTGGGCCCGCCCATTCGCCGAGGCGACGGCGCCCGGAGAGAGGTCAATCCCGTGGCTCTCGAAACCCTGGCGAGCCAAGTAGAGCACGTTCGAGCCGGCGCCGCAGCCGATGTCGAGGACGGCCGTCTTGGGTCGGAGGAAACCGTCCTCTACCGCGCGAACGACCTGAGGGCTCGGGTCGGGATTGAACCAGGGTAGGCTGTGGTAGGGCGTCTGCTCGTACGTGAGCCTCCAGGCGGCGCGGTGTTCGGCGGAGCTTCCTGTTCGGCTCGACCTCCGTCGGGTCATGGCTGCCTCTCAGTAGCCCATGAAGTACTCATACTCGAGGTCGTCCTCGACGAAGCCGAGGCGCTCCCGAAGCATGGAGAGGGTCTCCTGCGCCATCTCGGGAAGCCCCGCGACGTATACCTTCGGTCGCGTCAATCCTTCCAACGCTTCGCGCACCCACTCTTCTTCGACCCGACCCGTGCGGCCGTTCCACCGGACCTTCGACTCGCTCGGCCGGGTCACGGTGTAACGGACGTCGATCTGCGGGTGCTTCCGGGAGATCCGGTCCAGCTCGGTCTGGAAGGCGAACTCCTCAGGCACCCTCGCAGAGTAGAGGGTGACGATCGGCTGATCCCCCCCCATGTCCGCCGCGTATCGCATCATGCCGCGGAACGGAGTGATTCCGATTCCCCCCGCAATGAAGACCGCGGGACGACGCGGGTCGTAGAGGAGATCTCCGAGCGGTCCGAAGACCCGGGCGCGCTCGCCGGGACGCAGATCCCGGAGACCCTCCTTGAACGCCGAGCCGGTCATCTTGACCGTCACTGCGATCTGCCCCTCCTCCGTCGGGCTGGAAGAGAGCGAGAACATGCGCCCGGGTCCCCACGGGTCCCGGACCCAGGGGAGGACGACGCGGACCGCCTGGTTGGAGAGATACCGAAAATCCGTGCCTTCGGTGGAGAATCGAAACGTCATGGAGGTGGGGGTTTCCATCCTGCTGTCAAGGAACGCGAGCTCGTACCCTTTCGGGCGGGGCCGCGGATCGTGGGCAGAGCGACCGGCGTTCACGTCGCAACCAGCCTCGACCCCGGGCATAATGACTGGGTTCCCAGGGCCCGGCTCACAGGTCTCGAAGCCCGGCCGATCGGAGGACCGATGGCTCGCCGAGGGTACCGAAGGTCGGGAACTCCGCCCCGCCTCGACCCTGCCCCTTCACGAAGTCGGGGACGGCTTGCGGGAGATCACCGACTCGAGGCGGAATCGACGCTGGAAGCCGTCGGTCGAGTAACCACGGTCCGTCAGCCACCGCCGGATCTGCTCCTTGTGGAAGATCTCCGAGTAGACGAGTAACCCTCCGTGCCGCAGGACGCGGTCGATCTCTGAGAGAGCGTCCGGGACACGGCTGGAATCGTGGTGCGTGGGAGACGCGTGGTGGAGCGCGACGAACGTCAGGACGACGTCAAACGCCGCATCTGGGAACGGCAGGTTGAGCATGTCGGCGCGCTTGAGTTCAAGAGAAGAAGGCGTGCCGTTGGGGTACCTCGTTCGAAGGGTCCGCTCGGCCTCGTCCAGCTGGAGGGGGTCGACGTCGATCGCGACATACGAGGCGGGGTGCTGGCCGTCGACGAACCGAGCGGCGAACTCTCCGTTCCCGCACCCGACCTCGAGGCAGACCGCGCCGTCGGGGACTTCCACGGAGTCCCGGATCCACCGATAGCGTCGAGCCGCCCGGCGAGCCGCTGACCAATTGACGAAAAATCGCTGGAACCGGTTCATCTCGGGCATGGTACGGCCCTAGCCCGCGGTCGTGGCATAAGCTCTGGGAGCGAGGCGGGTCGGCTACTCCCACCGTCGGCCGCGCTAGGGACAGTGACTCGGCCAGAATCCGGTCGCCGTGCCTCCGGGTTCGTTCGTCACCTTGACCCGTCCGGGTCGGGAACGATTGCTCCGGTAGTTCCACCTGCGCCGAAGGAACACCGTTCCTCGACGATCACCCCCTTGCCAGAATTATATGCGCGCTCGCCTCTCGCGATTCGAGGGGAGCTCGCATGACCCACATCACGGACGACGGAGAGTTCGACGTGCCACTCGACAAACTGTGGAGGTACCTGCAGGACCAGACGCCCGGCGTGCATGAGCACAAGGTGATTCGGGGGATGAAGACGATCGAGCAAAAGGGGAACTCCAACACGGTGGAGATGGAGTTCGTCAATCCGGACGGGAAGACGACGCGCAAGGAGACCTGGCGCATGACGTTCAACCCTCCGCACGGATTCGACATGGAGTCTCTCTCCGGCGCCTCCAAGGGAACAAGGTACTCTCATCGCTACACGTCGAGAGGGAACAAGACGCGCGTGGACGTCGAGGGGGAGTTCCACTTCCAGGGAATGGACGATGCGAGGACGCGCGAGACCGCGCTCGGATTCCTGAACGCGGTGTACGTAGAGGATCGAGCGAACCTCAGCCGCTACAAGTAGATCCGCTTGGGCCCGTCGGCCCATCGTTCGGCGCCGATCCCGCGCGTCTCGGATTAAGGGCCGTAGCCGGACTGCGAAGGCCGGTCTCGTTCCCGAACCGCCCTTCGCGGCTCGCAGTATGGCCTACGCTAGGCTCCCCAAACGGCCCGATGAATCCGCCCCCATCCGTTCCGCTCGAAGAAAGCCTGCCGGGCGTGCGGGAGCGTCCTCTCCCCACCACTCCACTAGCGGAAGAGGTTGACCTTGGCGAGGTCGACGATTTCGTCACCCTTCCCGCTCAGGACCGCTTTGATCAGCCAGAGGCCGAATCCCTTCACGACCGAGCGGTCGAGGGTCGGTGGCATGGCGACCTCCTGACGGGCCACGACCACATCGAGGAGCGCCGGTCCCGGGTGGGCCAACATCTCGCTCACCATAGGACGGACGTGCTCGGGAGCCTCCGCGCGGAACCCCCGAACCCCCACCTCGTTGGCCACGGCGGCGAAGTCAGGATTCACGAGGTCAACGTCGGCCTTCGGAAACCCCGCTGAGATCTGCTCGAGCTCGACGAACCCAAGGGTCGAATTGTCGAACACGATGACCTTGACCGGAAGCTCGAGCTGGCGAAGCGTGAGGAGCTCCCCGAAGAGCATGGCGATGCCGCCATCGCCCGAGAAACTTACGACCTGGCGAGTGCGGTCCGCATTCTGGGCTCCGATCGCCTGCGGAAGGGCGTTCGCCATCGACCCGTGCCAGAACGAACCTAAGAGGCGACGGCGACCGTTCATCCTCAGGTAGCGAGCGGCCCAAACGGTCGGAAGTCCGACGTCGCAGGTGAAGACCGCGTCGTCCGCCGCGAGCTCGTCCACGACCTTCGCCACGTACTGGGGATGGATCGGGACCTTCCCCGGGATACCCGTCGCGAGGTCGTCGAGCGCCGAGCGCGAACGCCCGTAGTGAGCGAGCGATGCCTTCAGATGGCCGTCGTCGGTCTTGGGAGCAGCCGCCGAGATCAGCGCCGTCAGGGTCGTACCCACCTCCCCGACCACCCCGAGGTCGACCGCTGCCCTACGACCGATCTGGGTCGCGTCCCAGTCGACCTGGACCTTCTTCGCCTTCTCCGGATAGAACTGGCGATAGGGAAAGTCCGTGCCGAGCATGAGCAGAAGGTCGGCGTCCATCATCGCGTGATAGCCCGAGGAGAATCCGATCAATCCAGTCATCCCGACGTCGAACGGGTTGTCGTGCTCCAGGGCTTCCTTCGCGCGGAGGGTATGCACGATCGGCGCGCGAAGCTTCTCGGCGAGGGCGAGGAGCGGCTCTCGTGCCTGAGCGCATCCGCTTCCCGCGAGAATCGTCACCTTCTTCGCCCCGCGGACGAACCGGGCGAGTTCGGCGATCTCCGCCGGCGAGGGTCGTGGCGGCACGGCCGCCGACCCGGAGCGCGGTCGAGGGGGAGGGCCGACCGCCCGTGAGAGGGCGATGTCGCCCGGGAGGACCAGAACGCTGACCCCCCGGCGCGAGAGCGAGGTCTCGACCGCCTTCTCGAGCGCGGGGGTCAGCTCCTCGGGTCGAGAGACGACCGCTTGGTAGTAACTGCACTCGCGAAAGGTCAGCTCGGGGTGGGTCTCCTGGAAGTAATTCCGCCCGATCTCAGGACTCGGGATCTGAGCCGCGATGGCGAGCACCGGGGCGTGACTTCGGTGCGCGTCGTAAAGGCCGTTAATCAGGTGGAGGTTACCTGGCCCGCAGCTGCCGGCGCAGACCGCGAGGCGAGCGGTGAGCTGGGCCTCCGCCCCGGCGGCGAAGGCCCCGGCCTCCTCGTGGCGGACGGGGACCCAGCGGATCTCCGAGCGAGGTCGTATCGAGTTGGTGATGGCGTTCAGGGAATCGCCGGCGACCCCGTAGACGTTGCGCACTCCGAGGCCGACCAGCGTGTCGACCAGGCGGTCCGCGACATGCGCCATTTCGAGGTCGTTCCTACAGGGATTGGTGGGAAGGTCCGGGGCAGAAGTCCTGGGTATAAGGCGGCGGCCGTCCTAAAATACGACGAAAGAGGCCGGTAGAAACAGTCAAAATCCGGAGGCGGAGAAACGCCGATTTCTCGAGAGAAAACGACGTTGGACAAGGGTTCAAATACGATGGCCAGGTCCCACGATTGACCCGTCTGCGCCGGCCCCCGGAGGATTTCCGGCTTTGTCCGGTGCGGAGCTACTGAACAGGGGGTGACAAGCAACAATGACAGAACTAACCGAACAACGTGTGGGCTACGGCTTTGGCCTGCTCGGCGGATTCCTGATCGCCCTCGGGGGCATCGTCAGCCTCGCCTTCGGTGTGGCCGATGTCGCCTTCGGTCGGCCGTACGGAGCGGTGGGCGCGGTGAGTCAAGCGGTCGTCCTGTTCGTGGTAGGCGGCCTCGCGGTCTTCTTCGCGTGGCTGGGCCACCGTGACTGGAGCGCTCGTCCGCTCGCGAGCGGGATCCTCTTGGTCGTGCTCGCGATCCTCGGACTGGTGGTCGGAGTGGGCGCGAACCTTCTCGCGCTCGTAGGCTCGCTGTTCGTCGTCTTGGCGGGAGTCCTCTATCTGCTCGAGCCCGCGAAGAAGACAGCGACCTCGATCATGACCTCGGCGTGATCTACCGGGCGCGCGTCGCATCGGACCGGTCTCCCGACGGGAGTCGGGATGGGGCCCGGCAAACCATTTCCCCTCCATTCTACTCTCGCGACTCGCTGCGGGCGGACGTCCGCCCCGCATCGCCAACCCCTCACGAAGCTAGGGCTATCGACTTTGAGTGGCCTTGTTGAGCACCGGTTCCCGGCCTGACCTGCTCTCGACGCTGGACCCGGTCGATCGGGCGAGGCGTGCCTCGTCCTCCTCCTCGACGGCGGGGCCGATTCGCGGCCGGTCGATGACCGGGCGACAGGCTGCGGCCGTCACTTGCCCGGCCGTGATCGCCATCCTGCTGCGCGCCGTCCTTGAACCGGGCTCGTCCGGCTCCGCCCCCGCTCCAAAGGGTGCGGGTAACGCCATCCCCTTCTCATTCGCGCTCCTAGACCGATTCCGGACCTTTCGCCGGTTCGAACGAAACCGCGCGCACCCTAGGCCGTCGCCAGACGTTCAGGACGCGCGGTTCTGAATCCGGGACCTCGGGATGGGCCGGTAAGCGAACCCCTCGCGCGGCGGGAGCGACCGATCTAGCCCGTCTCCGAAACGGCCGGCACCTCGGACGAAACCACCGGAACGCTCGGGTGCACCCACTCGCGGGCGACCCACAGGCCGAGGCGTACCGCGACGTAGACGCAGAACGCAATCGTCACGATGAAGAAGCTCGCCGGGAAGTGGTTCTCCGGGTACGGCCAGTACGACGAAGCGAACCAGGCGAGCGTCAGCCCGAGCCAGGTCGAGGCCAGGGCGAGGAGGACCGAGGCCGTCACGGCATAGACCGGTCGCTGGGTCAGCCGTACGGCGGCCGCCGCGGGGGTCACCATCAGCGCGAAAATCAACAGCACGCCCACCACCGTCACGGAGAACGAGATCGCGACCGCCACGAGGAGCATGAAAGCCACGCCGAGGGCCGTCATCGGAAGCCCTTTCGCCTCGGCAACGTCCGGGTCGAGCGAGGAGAACAGGAGGGGCCGGTAGAGGAACGCCAAGGCCACCAACACCCCGACGCTCACCTCGAGCATTAGGAGGACCTCGGAGGCGCTGACCCCCAGGATCTCGCCGAAGAGGATGGTGTACGCCTCGCTCGCGTACCCCTGGTAAAGGCTCAGGAAGATGAGCCCGACGGCGAGCATGAACGCGAGGATCGTCCCGATTTCCACGTCCCGGGTCGTGGCCCGCTGTCCGGCGAGCGCCATGCCGACGCCCCCCGCGGAGGTGGCGAGCAAGAGCCCGTAGAGGGGATTCACGCCGAAGAGCACCGCCCCGGCCGCGCCGGAGAACCCCCCATGCCCGAGGGCGTGGGTCGCGAACGCGGAGCGCCGGAGCACGACGAGGTACCCGACGATCCCGGCCATGATCGACGCGATCCCCCCCGCTTCGAAGGCGTTCCGCATGAACGCCCACTGCCACATCGCGCGCAGGTCCGTGACGATGTTCCAGCTGAAGCTCACGCGACCACCTTCTCGTGAGGGTTCTCCCCTCCGACGATCACGATATTGCCGCGGGAGTCGCGGAGGACCTCGACCGGCACCCCGTAGAGCTCCGTGAGCGACGAGGAGGTCAGGACCGTCTCCGGCAGCCCGGAAGCGACCCGCCCGTTCGCGATGTAGATGACCTTGTCAAGGCACTCGATGAGGGGGTTGATGTCGTGGGCGACGAGGAGGGTCGTCACTCCGCGGGAGGCGACGAGCCCATGGACGACCTCGACGAGCTCCCGCGCCCGACGGATATCGAGGTTGGAGAGCGGCTCGTCCAGCAGGAGCATGTCCGGCTTTCCGACGAGCGCTTCGGCGAGGAAGACCCGCTGCAGCTCCCCGCCGGACATCTGCCCGAGCGATTTGTGTCCGAGCGCGGTCGCGCCGACCGCCCCTAGCGCCTCGAGAGACGCCTCCCGGTGCGCGCGCCCCGAGAAACCCGGTCCCCATTTCGTCCCGTCGATCCCCAGATGGACCAGCGCCTGGGCGGCGACGAACGTGTCGTTGTCGATCGTGTGCCGCTGAGGCACGTAGCCGATCCGATCGTTCCCGCGCCGGGGCGTCGCGCCGAAGACCGTCAGCGAGCCGGTCAGCGGGCGCTGCAGCCCCAGGAGCAGGCGGAACAGCGTCGTCTTGCCCGCCCCGTTGGGCCCGATCACCGCGACGAACTCTCCACGCCGGACATCGAACGTCGCGTCGCTCCAAACGGTCTGCTTCCCGTACGCGACCTCGACGCGTGAGGCCCGGATGGCGAAATCTGGGTCGCCGAGGTCCGGAGCGCCGGTCTGCACGAGATCCGACCGT
The DNA here is from genome assembly GCA_030040775.1 of Thermoplasmata archaeon. Taxonomy (GTDB): domain Archaea; phylum Thermoplasmatota; class Thermoplasmata; order Lutacidiplasmatales; family UBA184; genus Lutacidiplasma. The sequence continues at coordinate 16,742 of JASHTB010000100.1, forward strand.
CCCCTACTGACCGAGAGTGGTCGCGTTCAGCGCGTTGGCGAGATAGTTGTACTCGTCCCCCATCCATTCCTGGAAGGGGTCGTCCGAGGGTTGGATCGTTTCGGTGACGCCGACGACCGTCACATTGTGCTGGGCCGCGATCGACCTCATGTTCGAGGTGATTGGGCTCAGGGTCTGCTCGTTGTAGATGAGGATCGCGACTTTCCCGCTCTCGAGCTGGCACTCGAAGGAGACGATGCTCTGCGTCGACGGGTCGTTCCCCTCGGCGATCGCTTCCATGAACGCGGGCGGGGACACGAGGTCGAGGTTCGTGTAGTTCGCGAGGTAGACGAAGATGCTCTCGGTCGACGAGACCACGGTGCCCGCCCGGTTGCCCCGAATCCAGTTAGCTTGGGCGTAGAGGTGGTCGAGCGAGGCGTTGAGCGCCGCGTAGTTTGCCTGGAAGTAGCTCGTCGAGGATGGCTGGATGGCGACCAGGTCCATGTACATCGCGGCCACGGTCCGTATCACGTAGTACGGGTTGTACCACTGGTGGGGATTGCCGGTGACGATCCCCCCGTTGACGTTCACCCCGTTCAGGGTCCCGACGTTCAGGACGACCTGGTTCGAGCTACCGGCCGCGGCGATGAGCTGGAGGGCCCAGTCGTCGTACCCGACGCCATTGACGATCACGAACTGCGCGGAAGAGATCTCCTCCGCATCGGTCACGTTCGCCTCGTACTCGTGGGGGTCCGTGTTGGGGTCGTCCACGATGCTGATGACCGACGAGCGGTTGCCCCCGAGCTGGGAAACGAGGCTCCCCCAGAAGTTCTCGCCGGCAACGACCTGGATCGTGCTCCCGTTGGCCACGTGGGCACTGCCGGTGCTCCCAGCCGACAGACCGGACGGGGTGGTCGAGACCCCGGGGTCGATCCCGGGCGTGACTTCGGGGATCGTATTGTTCGTAGAAGACGCGGGGATCGTCTCTCCTGCGCAGGGGCTCGGGGCGGTCGACGTCAGCACCTCGTACGTTCCCGCGCCGGCGATAGCGACGATCGCGACGACGGCGATAGCGGTCTTGGTCCACCTCTTCAACGATTGTCACCTCTTCCGAAGCCGACCCCCTAGCCTCCGCGGTGAGCGGGCGCGGAACCGCACGGGGCGATGGGCTCACCATGGGGGCAGGAAGCCGGGTGTTTCTCGGCCCGGCAGACCTCTTCGACCGTGCGATGGGAGATTGCGAGGTCGATTTCCCGGGCGGCTGCGCAGGTTTCCTCCGGGGCCAGGCCCAGGCTCCCGAAGAGCGTCTCGGCCACCCGGTGGTGCCGCTGGTACTCGAGGAGGGTTGTACGCCCCTTCTGCGTGAGGCGGCTCTTACCCCGGTGGCGCTCCACAAGCCCGAGGTCCTCGAGCGGCGTGATATGGCCGAGCGCGGAGGGGGGTGTCATGCCCAGCGACGAGGCGAGGAGCTTGAGAGAGACTCCCCGGTCGGGGGTCTCCTGCGCGCCGATGGTGCGGAGCGCGTCCAGCTGCCGTCGCGTGAGCTTCTGTAAGGTCTCCATCGTCCGGACTAGTGCGCGCTGAGATATAAGGCATATCCTAATTATTAGGCGATGCCAATTAATAGAATGATCGCGCGGGGATCACGGGACGGGCGGGATCGGGGCCCGGGGTCATCACGACGACGGACGGCGCTTTCGGATCGTTCCGAGGCGTGTGCAGGACACTCCTTCTTATCCCGGAAGGCCGCGTTTCTCCCGGGAGCACCGTGAGTGGCCCGGCACCCTACTACCAACCCACGCCGGCGGGCTACGGCCCCCGCCCCCGACC
>JASHTB010000101.1 GCA_030040775.1 Thermoplasmata archaeon
GCGAACGCCCGCAAGCTGGGAGCGGGCAGCCGTCGATTGCAGGCCTACTTCGCCCTGACGGAAGCGCGCCTTGCGGCCGCGCGCGGCGACCGTCAGAAGGCGCAAGGGCTCTACCAGGAGTCGTTCGAGCTCGCGAGGAGGTTCCGCGCCTCGGACCTCGCCCTGGAGAGCATCGCTGCCTGGACCAGCCTGGCTGAACCGGGCAGCGGCCCGGACGTTGCCTTGCGCATCATCGAAGAGGCGCTGCCTGAAGCGCGACAGACGGGCCGGCTCGACGTAGCCTTCAACTTGATGCTGATTCGGGCAAGGGCGTACGCGGACACGGGGCGCGAGGACCTTGCCGAGGCGGAGATCAAATCGATTCGCTCTGAAGCGGAGTCGCTAGGCTACCTGAATCAGCTTACCTACACGTTGAGCGGATTGGCGGCGGTAGCGATTGAGGGAAGACGGTGGCGCGACGCGCTAGGCTATGCCAAACAGGCGAGTACCCTGGCCGAGCGCTTGGGCAACGACCAAGTCTTGGGCCACACCCTCGCCTTACTGTGCACGACCGAGTTTCGCCAGGCCTACCTTGGCGGCGACAAAGGGTTGATCCAAGAAGCGATTCAGCACGGGGAGCGAAGCGTCGAAGTTCTGAATCGCCTTCCTCCCTCGGACTCTCTGGTGTTCGCCTACGCGTACCTGACGGAGGTATACGCGTATCGTGAGGAGGTTCAGAAAGCCAAGTCCAACTACGAGCGAGCGGTAAAGCTCGCGGACGACCTTCAGCTCGCGTGGCTGAAGGACCAGCTCTATTCCGAGCTCCGACCCAAGGTGTATGTCAGCGAGCCCTTCGGCAAGCCGGCATCCGCCACCCAAGCGGTGCCCGGTTCTTCTTCCGCCTAAGAGGGTGGAATCCGATTGTCCCGTGTGTCAGGACCTACAGTTGTTCTCGAGGTAGCGGCGGAACCGCCGGGAAAAACATTGAGGACCCACCTCCAAGTGGGGCCCGGTTTCGCCGCTATTTAATGGAGGCGTTTTCACGTCAGAGAATTGCCCTGGGATATACCACGCGCATATATGCGGGCAGATGCGCATCGGAATGAGTTTTCTGTTGAGTGATAGACCCTCAGGGAGGTGGCTCGTTTCTCGGCGTGAGCGGGCGGAAAAGGGCCGCTTTACGCATGCGGTGGATCGCCTTTACGTCGTCCACCGAGTACCGCATTTCGGCCCACGGATCCGCCACGTTGGAGTAGCCCCGTACCTCCCAGTAGCCCGGCTCGTCTACCCGGACGAACTTCAATCCCCCTAACCACTTCGCAGACTTGTAAAAGTATCGCTTCGGGACCAGCATGCGAACCGGTCCGCCGTGCTCCGGAGGGAGAGGGGCGCCTTCTACGGTGTGTGCGAGCAGGACGTCGTCGTCCCGGAGCGCGTCGTATGGCAGCGACGTCGTGAATCCCTGGGCGCACTCCATGACGACGAAACGCACCCCGTCCTGGGGTCCCGCTCGGTCCGCCACCGTCGTGAACGGCACGCCCTTCCAGCGCATTCCGAGCTTCGACCAGGAGGTCACGCAGTGGATGTCGCATGTGATCTCGCGCGAAGGAAGCGAAAGGAGTTCCGCGTAACTCAGGGTCTGCGGCCGCTCGACCTCCCCGTGAAGGGAGAGCGTCCAACTCTCTGGCGTAAGACCCTCAGGGACGCTTCCGGCATGGAGGACCGGCCAGGAGTTCGTTCGCACCTGGCCCGGTGGGAGGGAGGGGCGCGTGGCCATTTCGCGCCCGCGAGGACGAGAAGGTGGATAGCCCCTTTCCAGCGCTCAGCCGCGCTTCTTCCGGATCGTCACTTGGTCGCCGGACCAGTCGAAGGCAAGCCGGGGGCGGTGGCGCCAGCGCGCTCGATGGTCGTAGAGCGCTCCGACCAGGAGCGGGAGCCCGATCGACGCCTCGACGTGGGCCGTTCCTCGAGTGGCGGTCCGTGAGATCTTCCCCCACGACTGGGCCTCGTCGAGCGTGCTGCCCGAGAGGCCGCCCCAGTGGGGAACGTCGGTCGTGATCTGGAGGGCGTAGTAGTGACCTTCTCCTTCGCGAGCGAAGGCGTAGTTAGCCATGACGATCCCGTCGTTGATCCAGTTCTTCGGCGTTCCGCCCCCGATGTAGATCACCGCGGTCCGCGGCGAGTGGGCCAGGATCTGAACGAGCTCGTAGTTGTCGCGCACCGCGTCCAAGATGAACCGCTCCCTTCGCTTTCGGTTCGCCTGGTAGTGTAACGTGAGACCGATCCCGATCGAGCTGTCGATCAGGGCCGGCGAGAAGACGGGCACTCCGCGTCGAGCGGCGGTCGCGAGGATCGACTCGGGGTCCGGGAACTTGGAGCCGAGGAACGCGAGGTACTCGCGAGAGGAGGCCGGTCGGGCCGGGAACTCGTTCGTGATCTTTCCGATGACCCGGTCGGTGTCTTCGAACTTGAGCTCGTCGACGTACGTGTCGTATATCCGGTCGAGGTAGAGGTCGCGTAGCTTCACGTCGTCGGCCGTCGGCGAGCCGACCCAGTGCCGACCCCCGATCGATTGGTAAAGGTCCTGGTAGAGGATGGCGCCCGTCGAGACCAGGACGTCCACCAAGCCCCAGTCGACGACGTCCCGAAGGACCTTGCGAAGCCCCGCGGCGATGAGCGGACCTGAGAGACCGAGGAAGATCGTCGGTCGTCTTCGGTCGGTGAGGGCGTTCTCCCAGACCTCGAGACATCGGCCGAGGTTCCTCGCCTGGATGGAAGTCCCCTGGAACTGCTCGAGGAGGTTCCCGAGGCCGTGGACTTCGGTCACGTCGACCGGTCGGACGGACTTCTTCAAAAGCTCCCGACGGCGCTCGCGCATCGAACGCGGCACGCGCGAGTCGAGCGCGGTCGGACGGATAAACGCTCGCGCCGCTGACTCCGGTCCATCGATAGGTCCCGACGTGAGCGTTAAATCCCAGCAGAGGGGTTGAATCGGAGAGGTACCGGGTGCCCGCCCTTCCCTCTCCGGTCCTCCGGGCGCTGGAAGGCGTTGCGGAGGGTTCGGGGCGCACTGTGGCCATCGCCGGCCCCCCGAACAGCGGCAAGTCCAAGCTGCTCGAGGAGGTCAAAGGGCTGCTTCGTTCCCGCGGCGCCCGAATCGTCGAGCTCAAGGGCAGCTACCGCGGCCGTTCCATCCCCTACGGCGCCCTCGACGGCCTTCGTTCGGAGTCGTTCGGCCCCCTGCCGTCGGGTGAACCGGCGGAGGGGGCGGACGACGTGAACCCCGACGAGGTTCCGGTCGCCGACCTCCCTTCCTTACCCTACCTGGTCGAACGGCTTCCCCGCACGCGTCGGAGTCGGGCCGAACGGCCGCGGACGACGTTCCTCGGGCAGCCGATTCGCGGACGGTCGGCGAACGAGGGTGACCCGGACGCTTACTGGCACGAGATCCTCCCCGAGCTCCGCGGCGCGCAAGCCCACCCGGTGGCGATCCTGATCGAGGACGGCGCGCTGTTCGACAGCGAGAGCCGGGAGTTCGTGGTCGCGCTCTCGAGGAAGGCACGGCTCCGGCCGCTCCTGATCGTGGCCGCGCTCGACACGTCGGTCGCGGGTTTCGCGGCCTGGGAGGACGCCTTCCTCGGCCGCGGGGACGTGGACTGGGTCCGGTTCTCCGAGAGCCTGCCCGACCCGCGCGAGGCCCACCGTCTTAAAGCCGTCTACGACGACCTCCCCTCCGTCTCCCAGCGCGTGGCCGGCTACGTCGCCCTCCTCGGGGGAGGGGTCGGCGAGGTCGTCCTCTCCCGCGTCGCGCGACTCACGTTCGCCCAGCTCGCGGAGGCGCTCCTCCCGGCGACCGGGGTGGGGCTCATCAAGGTCACCGAAGGGAAGGTGACGATCCCGCATCAGGCCTGGATCCCGCTCACGGTCGACCAGATCCCGGAGAAGCAGCGGCGCGAGATGCACTTCGAGATCGCGAACGCGCTCGCCGCCCTCTCGCCTGAGCCGAGCCTCGCCCGGCGGACGGAGGTGGCACGACACTACCTCGCCTGGTTCCCGGGCCCGATGGCGCTGCGCAACCTCCTCGAGGCCGCCGAGATCTCTCTCGAGCTCCTCGCCTTCGATTCCTCCGAGGAGCTGCTTGCGGACGCGATCAGCTGCCTGGCTAGTCTCCCCCCGTCGGAGCGGGACCCTCTGGAGCCGGAGCTGAGGCTCTTGCACGCCCGGGCCCTGTTCTCGGCCGGGCGACCGACCGAGGGAGAGGCCGAGGTGCGGGAAGGGATCGACGACGCTCTGCGCGCCAAGGTCCCGTCCGAGAGCCTGACCGAGTGGCTCGAACCGCTCCTGCTCACGATGCGGTCGGTCGGGCCGCGTTCTTCGCTCCAGACGTCCCTCCTCGAACTGATCGAGCGGTGCCACGACGCCCAGATGGCGGAGGTCGAGGTGCTGTTCGAGGCGCTCGTGGCCGAGTTCTACTACGAACGAGGGTCGCCCGACAAGGCGCGGGCCGAGTCGACGCGGGCGGCCTTGCTCGCGCGCAAACTGCCCGAAGGACACCCCCAGGCCCTCGGGCTCCTCGCGGTGGGGCTATCTCGGCTCGAGGGGACGCCCGAGGAGCAGGCGCTCGCCGAACGTTTCCTGCGCGCGGCTCGCACCGTGCTCGGGCGGGGCCGCCGGTGGGAGCTGGACGCTCTCGCGGAAGACCTCGAAGCGAGGCTTCTCGACGTGCGTGGAGAGGCCCAGCAGGGGCGGGACATCCGGGAGCGAACGGTGCCGGCCCTTCAGCGGATGCATCTCCTCTCGCTCGAGCTCAACGCCCAGCTCGGTATCGCCGAGTACTACCTGAACCGGGAGAACCGACGCGGGGCCGAGAGCCCGATCGAGCGCGCGCACGCGATCGCCGAAACCCTGCACCTCCTCCCTCCCTCCCCGTCGCTCCTCCGACTGTGGCTCCTCGAGGGCCGGTACCATGCTCTCAACGACCGGGCCGAGGAGGCGCGGGACCGGTGGGAAGCGATCGCGGACGCTCCGGGGTCGGTCCCGATCCCGAGGATCCGGGCGGAGGCGGTCGTCCGCCTCGCGCTCTTGGAGTATCCCCGCATCGCCGAGCGGGGGGCGGAATACGAGGCGAAGCTTGCGGACCCTGAGATCGCTCGGGGCGTTCCTCCCTCCTGGAAACCCTGGATCGGAGAGGTCGCGCGTCTCGCGTCGGCGAGCGACAACGGCGGCAGTATCCTCCCGCCGCCTCCGCCCACCGAACGGCGGCGGTCGTCAGAGCGACGGGAACGCCCCCGGCGCGAGCCCGTACAGGATCGTGACCACACCGACCACGGTTAGGGCGACCACGACCACCCGGTTCAGCGTGCGCGGCTTCAACCGAACCCCGAGCTGCTGACCCAGGAGAACGTTCCAGGCGGCGACCAGGACGAGCGCGAGGGCCCCCGCGGTGAGGACGATGAGCCAACCCCACTCGGGAACGAAGACGATCTCGAAGATCATGGTCGAGTCGCCGAGCTCGAGCAGCGCGATCGTGGCGAACGCGGTGAGGAAGGCGGACCGGACGTCTTCGCGAAGGTGGGGCGACTCCTCCTCCTCGGGATGGAGGTAGACCCAGGCGGCGTACCCGAGGAGGAACGCGCCGCCCCCCACGCGCAGCCAGCCGAGGCGCCCGGGTCCGAGGGAGTCGACCAGCGCCACGCCGATCGTCACGGCCACGGCGCTCGTGAGCACGAACGCGCTCGAGGCCCCCGCCCAGGTCGCGCGGCCGTGGGCTCGGGAGGAGAGCGCGATGGTCGCAAAGCTGGTCCGGTCGAACACTTCCAGCCCGGCGATGACCAAGAACACGACCGCGAAGCCGGTCGCGCTCCCGAGGTCGACCACCGGGGTCCCCGGGCTATGCCAGATGCGGGAGGAACTCGTCGACCTCTCGGTCGCAGTAAACGCACGTGAGCACGACCGGGCGGCGCTGCGTCACGTCGAACTCGCTCTCGATCGGCTCCGGCTGGTTGGTGATGCAGTTCGGGTTCGGGCAACGGATGACTCCCACGATCCGTTCGGGAAGGTCGACCGAGCGCTTCTCGCGCACCTTGAAGTCCCGGATGATCGAGATCGTGGCGGTGGGCGCGAGGAGCGCGATCGCGTTGACCTTCCTCGGCGAGAGCTCCATGTTCTCGACCTTGACGATGTCCTTCCATCCGAGCTTGTTCGACCGGACGTGGAGTGCGACGGAGACGGTCGAGTCCTTGTCGAGCGTGTGGGCGCCGATGATCCGAAGGACCTCGAGGGCGAGACCGTTCGTGATGTGGTCGATGACCGTGCCGTTCTTGATGGGCGTCAGCTTGAGCTCTCGGGCGGCCATCGGTCTACCCTCCCTTCGGCGGGGGGCCGAGGATCGCGTCCAAGAGCGCCATCCGGACCGGCACCGCGAGGAACGCCTGACGGAAGTAGACCGCGTGCGGAGTGTGGTCGACCTCTGGGTCGATCTCGCCCGCGCGAGGGAGCGGATGCATCACCGCGAGGCGGGGTTTCGCCTCGGAGAGAACGGAGGCGTCGATCCGGTACGAGCCGGCGACCTTTCGATACTCGGCGTCATCCCCGAACCGCTCCTTCTGGATCCTCGTAACGTAGAGGACGTCCGCGTCGTGGACGGCTTTGCGGACGTCGGACTCTTCCGTGACCTTCGCCCCCATGTGCTCGAGCCGTCGTCGGGCCTGGTCGGAGAGGGCGAGCGTCGGGGGGGAGGAGAGCACGAGCTCGCAGCCGAACAGAGCGAGCGCGTGCGCGAGGGAGTGGACCGTCCGCCCGTACTTCAGGTCGCCGAGGAGGACGACCTTGAGGCCGCTCAAGGTCCCGAACGCCTCCTGCATCGTCGCGAGGTCGAGCAGCGTCTGCGTCGGGTGCTGCCCGGCCCCGTCGCCGGCGTTCAGGACCGGGCGGTCGGAGGCGCGGGCGGCCAGTCGGGCCGCTCCTTCGTTCGGGTGCCGGATGACGATCGCGTCGGCGTACGAACTGAGCATGCGAATCGTGTCGTGGAGGCTTTCGCCCTTGCGCATCGAGGTCACGGACGCGTCCGCGATCGTGATGCAGCTTCCCCCGAGCCGCTGGACCGCCGCCTCGAACGAAAGCCGGGTCCGCGTGGAGGGCTCGAAGAACGCCATCGCGACGATCTTGTCCTCGAGGGGATGCGTGACCTTCGACCCTTCGGCGTACGGGATCATCTTCCGCGCGGCGACGAGGACCGATTCGATCTCCTCGCGGGATAGGTCCCGGATCGAGATCAGG
>JASHTB010000102.1 GCA_030040775.1 Thermoplasmata archaeon
TCGCGGCGAAGAAGAAGGAGATCGCTCAGACGGAGCGGCAGGTCCGAGAGGCCCGGGAGAGCCTGGACGCCCTGAAGGCGGTCGAGTCGAAGCAGAGCGAGGCCGCCAGGGGCCAGGCCGAGAAGAAGCGGGCGATCGAGGAGGAGCGGCTCACCGTCACCGGTACGCTCGGACAGGTCGCGGCGAACCTCGAGACCCGTCGTTCGATGCTCACCCAGGAGGAGACCCGGCTCGCGCAGGCCGAAGCCCGATTCGCCGAGCTCGAGGAGGCCCTCCGACAATTCCCCGAGCCCGAGCCGGACGAGAAGCCGGCGTCCGTGGACGAGCTGAAGAAGAGGATCGCCGGCCTCGACCAGGAGATCGTCGCGCTCGGCGACGTGAACCAACGCGCCCTCGAGGAGTACGACGCGGAGAAGGGGCGGCTCGACGAGTTCCAGAGCGAGGTCGCTCGCCTGACGAGCGAGAAGACCGAGCTCGTCACGCTGGTCGACGAGATCGAGAAGAAGAAGCGGGAGAAGATCACCGACGTCGTCGCCCAGGTCAACACGAACTTCCGCACGATCTACGGCGAACTCTCCGCCGGGGGCGAGGGAGAGATCGAGCTCGAGAACCCGGAAGACCCGCTGGCCGGCGGTCTTCTCATCAAGGCGAGGCCGGTCGGCAAGACCGTCGCCCGCCTGGAGCAGCTGTCGGGAGGCGAGAAGTCGCTCGCCAGTCTCGCGTTCATCTTCTCGATGCAGCGGTACGACCCGAGCCCGCTCTACGTCTTCGATGAGGTCGACATGTCCCTGGACGGCCTCAACGCGGAGTACGTCGGGCGGATGCTCCGACGCAACGCGGAACGAGCGCAATTCATCGTCATCTCCCTGCGCAAGGTGACGCTCAAGTTCGCCCACCGTCTCTTCGGGGTCTCGATGCGCGGCGACGGAGTCTCGCGCGTCGTCAGCCTCACGCTGGACGATATCCACGACGTCGAAGCGCGAGAGAACGCCCGGGGGCCGGAGGCGGCCCAAACACTGGAGGCTCAATGACGATCTCCGAGAGCGAGGCCGCCGAGCTCGGCCGGCCGAACGCCGTAGCGCGCGAGGCGGCGGAGAAGGTCCTTGGCTACCTCGTCTTCCACCGCTCCCTGCTCGGCGAGGAGGAGGACTCCTCGGCGATGCTCGAGCGCTATCTCGCGCTGGTCCGGAACCTGAAAGAAGGGGTCCACATCGTCATCCCGGACCCGTTTGACAAGGCGGTCGCCCTCCTCTTCGAGCTCGTGATGGAGGAGGAGTTCGACCCGTGGGAGATCGACCTCGTCAAGTTCACCCAGTCGTACCTCGAGCGCGTCCAGGAGGACGGCGCCGTCAACTTCGCGATCGCCGGACGGCTCGTGTACATGGCCTGGAGCATCCTCTACCTGCAGTCGGAGGAGCTCCTCAAGGCCCGGGCGCTCCCCGACCCGGCGCTCGGCGAAGGCGACCCGTCGGCCGGCGCGGTCGACGACGGCTATCTTCCGCTCCTCGGGACCCCCGAGGCGGTCGACGTGACGAGCTCCGTTCTCGGTTCCGCCGACGCGCCCCCGCTGCTCGAGATGGTCCGCCATCCGGAGTCGCGGCCGGTCTCCCTCCTCGAGCTCGTGAAGGCGTTCGGGGAGGCGGAGGAGGACGCCCGCCGCGCGATCCACACCCAGGAGCTGCGCGAACGCCTGCGGGAGCAGCAACGGGCGCCCCCCGAGGTGCTCGTCCACGGCGACATCCCCGAGCTCGACCTCGCGGACGCCTGGGCCGCCGCGCGCGAGCACCCCGTCGGCGAGCCGTTCCCGTTCCTCGAGCTGTGGAACCCCCAGTCGGGCCGCGAGCGGCTCGTCGCGCTCTTCCTCGCCACGCTCTTCCTCGCCCGGGAGCGGTCGATCGAGCTCCGGCAGGACGCGATCGGAGCGTCCCCCGTCCTCGTCGTCCGCACGGCGGAAGAGCGCCAGCCGATCGTCGAGGAGGTCCACTGAACCGTATGCCGTCCCGCATCGACGACCTGGTCTTCCAGGTCGAGGCCGTCCTGTTCGCCGCCGGAAAGCCCCTGAGCGTCAAGGAGATCACCTCGGCGCTCGGGCTCGAGGACTACCGCCCCGTGCAGAAGGCGGTCCGCACCCTCGAGCAGACGTACGGGCACCGCCAGTCCGCGCTCGAGGTGCGCCGCGTCGGGGACCGTTACGCGCTCCAGCTCCAGGAGCGCTACGTCCCGGTCGTGCACGAGGTGACCCCGGTCGAGATGGCGCCCCGCACCCTGCGGGCCCTCACGCTCATCGCGTACCATCAGCCGGTGCTGCAGAGCGTCCTCGTGCGGATGATCGGGGAGGTCGCCTACGAGGAGGTCCAGCACCTGCGCGGCCTCGGCCTCGTACGGACCGAACCGAAAGGTTCGACCCTCGAGCTCACGACGACCCGCCGCTTCGCCGAGTACTTCGGCCTCGCCTCGGGCCGGCCCGAGGAGATCCGCCGATTCCTCGAGGCGAAGCTCGGCGTCACGCCCTCGACGGCCGGGTCGCCCGCCGCAGGCTCTCCCGCCGGCTCGCTCGGAGCCTCGGTCG
>JASHTB010000103.1 GCA_030040775.1 Thermoplasmata archaeon
CATTGACCGCACTGGCCGTTGGCGCAGAAGATGCCCTGAGGAGCGTCGTCCTTCGGGTGACGGCTCAACACGCGGACTCCGTTCGCGAGGAGGGCGGAGGAGATCACCTCCGACCGCCGGGCGGAGAGAGTCGTTCCGTCGAACGTGAACTCTACGAGGTCGGGCGAGGGCGGTATCTCGAGAACCGGATGTCGTTCGACCCGGTTGAGTGCCATAGCCACCTCGCCTCTAAACAAGGCGAAGAAGGCATCATTAACTCGGCATCAACGAGATTTAACGAAACGGTTACGCGGCATCGTCCGTTCAGGGACGATATGTTCGGAAGCGCCGATAGGCCCGTCAACGACGTCAACACGATCCGTTCGTACGCCCCCGGGTCTCCGGACCGGCGCCCGCTCGAGGAGGAGCTCTCTCGCCTTCGGGCCGCGACCGACGAGGTACCTCTCGTCATCGGCGGCCGCGAACTCCGCACCGGGAACGTCGCCGAAGTGAGGTGTCCCGACGACCGGAGCGTCGTCCTCGCCCGCGCGCATCTTGCGGGCAAGGAGGAGCTCGAGCGGGCGGTCGAGGGTGCGCTGGCCGCGCGGGAAAGGTGGACCCGGGCCGATTGGGCCGACCGCGTGGCGGTGTTCCAGCGGGCCGCCACGCTGCTCGCCGGCCCCCGCCGAATTCGGAACATCGCGGCGATCATGCTGAACCACTCGAAGAACCCGTACGAGGCCGAGATCGACCTCGCCGAGCTAGTCGATTTCTGGAACTTCAATACCTACTTCGCTCGCCAGGTCTACGAAATCCAACCGAGCCAGTACCCGGGAGAGACCAACCGGTTCGACTGGCGTCCGCTCGAAGGGTTCGTCGTCGCGATCCCTCCGTTCAACTTCTACTCGATCGGAGGAAACCTGCCCACCGCTCCCGCGATCGTCGGGAACGTGTCGATCTGGAAGCCCGCCCGCGCGGTGATCTGGTCGAACTACGAGATCTACAAGGTCCTCGTGGAGGCCGGCCTTCCGCCCGGCGTCATCAACTTCGTGCCGTTCTCGAGCGCGGACGCCCCGGTCCTACTCGACCATCCGGCCCTAGCGGGGGTTCACTTCACCGGGAGCTACGCTTCCCTCGTTCAGATCTGGAAGCGGGTCGGGGAGCACATTGAGTCGTACCGCAACTTCCCTCGGATCGTCGGGGAGACCGGAGGCAAGGATTTCGTGTTCATGCACCCCTCGGCCGATGTCCGCGGTACCGTGGTGAACCTGATCCGGGGCGCGTTCGAGTACCAGGGTCAGAAATGCTCCGCGTGCTCCCGAGCGTACGTTCCCGAGAGCCGGTGGCCCGAGGTCGAGCGGATGCTGAAGGCCGAGGTTCCGAAGGTCACCATGGGTCGAGTGGACGACCTCGGGAACCTCATGGGAGCGGTGATCGACGAGGCCTCGTTCGAGAACATCGCTCGGTATCTCGACTTCGCGCGGACGAACCCCCGAGACTATTCGTTCGTGGTAGGCGGTGAGACCGACCGCACGAAGGGCTGGTTCGTGCGCCCCACCGTGATTCGGACGACCGACCCGCGAGGGAAATTGATCTCCGAAGAGATCTTCGGCCCCGTCCTCACGGTCTACGTCTACCCGGACGCGAAGTACGACGAGACTCTCGCGCTCTGCGACGCCACGTCCCCGTACGCGCTCACCGGCTCGGTGTTTGGCCAAGACCGCTACGAGGTCCGCCGGGCCGAGGAGCTCCTGCGCTGGAGCGCCGGGAACTTCTACATCAACGACAAACCGACCGGCGCGATTGTTGGTCGCCAACCGTTCGGCGGCGCGAGGCACTCGGGAACGAACGACAAGGCCGGCTCGATCCTCAACGTGATGCGATGGCTCTCGCCTCGCAACATCAAGGAGACCGCCGTCCTCCCGGACGATTGGAAGCGGCCCTTCATGGGTTGAGCGTCCGAAGCGTGGGAGCATTTCTCGAACGAGCCGAGGGAGCCTTCGGGAGGCCGTCCGGTCGAGGACGCGCGACTACGGCTTCCACGCCGGCGACGAGTACCCTTCCGGCACCTTCGGAATGACCTCGCCGGTTCCGAACGGGTCGGGCCGCTCGCGGACCGGCCGACCTTCCTTCCGGCAGAGGTACGCGTCGATCGCCTCGGCGCCCTTCGTCCCGGCCGCCATGGCATGGACGACCGACCGGCCCCCGGCCGCGAAGACGCCCTCGACGTTCGTGCTGTAGTCGGGATGGGCCCCTTCGGGCCAGCCTTTGTTGCCGATCTTGAGGCCGAGCTCGGGTGAGAACCCGGTGAGGTCGGCTTTCTCCCCGATCGCCATGATCGCCGTGTCGCACTCGATCGTTTCGGTCTCTCCTTCGATGGGAACGACGGACCGACGACCCGAGGCGTCGGGCGCGCTCAGCTTCATCTTCTGGAAGACGACGCCCTCCACGTGGTCCTTTCCCTGGATCTCGAGCGGAGAGACCAGCCAGTGGAACTCGATCCCCTCGGGTTCGGTCTCCCGGATCTCCTCTTCCCCGGCGGGAGATTCCCCCCGCGTGCGCCGGTACGCCATGTAGACCTTCGCGCCCGGGGAGAGCCGACGCGACGTTCGGACGGCATCGACGGCCACGTCCCCGCCGCCGATGACGACGATCTCCTTCCCCAGAAGGACCGGGCGCCCTTGGTTGACGTCATAGAGGTAGTCGAGGGCCGGGATGACCCCGGGGAGGTGCTCGCCCGGTATACCCGGATACCCGGCCTTCGACGCCCCGATCGAAACGAAGACGGCCCGGTATCCTTGCGCGAGGAGCGACTCCGGCGTGACGTCGACCCCGCCGGCCTTCCCTTCGATGAACGTGAGGTCGAACTGACGGAAACGCTGGAGGTCGATGAGGAGCTCGTGGTTCGGCATCCGGTAGTGCGGAATCGCCCCCGCCTGGCCTCCGATGGCCCGCTGCTTTTCGAAGATCGTCACCGAGTAGCCACGGATGCACAGCTCCCAAGCCGCTTGCAGTCCGGCCGGCCCTGCGCCGATGATGGCGATCCGCTCGTGACGGGGCGCGCTGGGAACGTACTCGAGGTCGGAGTTTCCGAACTCGAGCGCCGCCCGCTTCAGGTGGCGGATGGCGATGGGAACCCCGCGGCCCTTCATGATGCAGGCGTCTTCGCAGTAGTGGTAGCAGACCTTGCACAGCGTGGTCGCGAGCGGGTTCTCCCGCAGCGTCAACCGCGCGGCCGCGTCGAAGTCCCCGTTCGCGACCAGGCCGATGTACCCGCGGCAGTCCTGAGTGATCGGGCACGCCTCGACGCAGAACGGGAGGGCGCACTGCAGGCAGCGCTGGGCCTCGAGCATCGCCTCTTCTCGAGAGTAAGAGTGCAGAACCTCGCGAAAGTCGACGATCCGCTCCTCGGGATGCTCCTCCGGGACCTCGATCCTGAGATACCGGGACTCCGCGTCGGTCATGAGAGGCCCTCTGGACGCTCCAGAGGCAATGAAACCAATTCGCCCGACCTCTTAAAATCGCGTCCCGCACGTTCGAGTGCGAGGGCATCGCACGCGCGGCGTGGGTCGGCCCGGGAGTTCGCCCCAGAGATAAGGAGGAAGCAGTAAAGGGACTCACAGAGTAGGTAGGTCGTGGCCGGCGAAACTCCTCCCGCGTGGCGAAAACTCAGTCGAGCGGAGGAAAGGGTCATCGCCGGCAAGGGGACGGAACCGCCGTTCTCGGGGGAGTATGAGAACTTCTTCCGCCCGGGGACCTACTCCTGCAAGCGGTGCGGAACCCCCCTCTATCGGTCGGACGACAAGTTCGACGCCGGCTGCGGGTGGCCCAGTTTCGACCAGGAGATACCGGGCGCGGTGAAGCGACTCCCCGACCCGGACGGTCAACGGACCGAGATCGAGTGCGCCCGATGCGGTGCCCACCTGGGACACGTCTTCGAAGGCGAGGGGTTCACGCCTCGCGACACGCGTCACTGCGTGAACTCGATCTCGCTCGTCTTCACCCCTCGGTCCTGAGCGATTGGTCCTCTCTCTTTCAGAGCCGAAGCCGCCGCGGAAGCAACGCGCCGAGCGAACGATTATGGCTCGGGGGACGCTGCCGGCGTGACGAACGGCCCGGTGGGTCCGGCGGGGGGAGGAAGGATGGAGGGACTGATGATGGACGACTATCCGTTGACGACCCTGCCTTTGCTCGAACGGGCCGAACGCCTCTTCCCCGCGGTCCGCGTCGCGACCCGAGCTCCCGATCGATCGATTCGTGCTACCGACTACTTCCATGTGGTTCGGCGTGCCCGCTCGCTCGCGGCGGCCCTTCTCGGGGAAGGGATTGCGCCCGGCGACCGGATCGGTACCCTGATGTGGAATCACTCGACCCACCTCGAAGCGTACCTCGGTGTGCCGGCCGCGGGAGCCGTCCTCCATACCTTGAATCTGCGACTGCCGACCGAGCACCTGACCTACGTCATCAACCACGCCCGAGACCGGTGGATCCTGGTGGACGACGTCCTCTTGCCCCTGCTCGCGATGGTTCGCGACCGGATTCAGCCGGAGCGTATCCTCGTCGTCCCGTTTTCGGGCTCGAGGGTTCCCGAAGGCTTTGAGGACTACGAGACACTCCTCGCCCGTTACCCCCCCGCGGAAACCCTTCCTGCCCGCGGCGAGCGGGACGCCCTGGGCCTCTGCTACACTTCGGGCACGACCGGCAATCCCAAGGGGGTGCTCTATTCGCATCGGGCGGTCGTCTTGCATTCGCTCGTGGTAGCTTCGACCCTGGGCGTCGCGCAAGGGGACACGGTGATGATGGTCGTCCCCATGTTCCACGTCAACGCGTGGGGGTTCCCGTACTTCCTGACGCTGCTCGGCGCTCGCCAGGTCTTCCCCGGCTTGCATCTTGACCCGGCGAGCCTGGTCGACCTCATGGAGACGGAGAAAGTGACCTGTGCCGCGGGGGTCCCGTCGATCTGGTTCGGCATCCTCGAAGCACTCGAGAAAGAACCCGGCCGCTGGAAGCTTGTGCCCGGGTTACGGATGATCATCGGCGGCTCGGCGGTACCGGAATCGATGGTCCGGCGGTTTGACGCCCTCGGGATCCGCGTGACCCAGGGATACGGCATGACCGAGACCACTCCGGTCGTATCGCTCAGTGTGCCCAAGGCGGAAATGCAGGCTTGGGAGCCTGAGCGCCGGTACCCGGTGCAGGCCCGACAGGGCCTGCCGCTACCGTTCGTGGAGGTCCGGATTCGACTGGACAAGGAGGACCTTCCGTGGGACGGGAAGAGCTCGGGCGAGCTCCAGCTCCGCGGTCCCTGGATCACCCGACAGTACTACGGCGAGGGAGAGTCGACCGGGAAGTGGACCGAGGACGGATGGCTCCGTACGGGAGATGTCGCGACGATCGATACCGAGGGGTACATCGAGATCGTCGACCGGATGAAGGACCTCGTGAAGTCCGGGGGAGAGTGGATCAGCTCCGTGGCACTCGAGAACGTTCTCATGGGCCACCCGGCGGTCCGCGAGGCGGCCGTGATCGCCGTTCCGAACGCGAAGTGGGGCGAACGCCCGCTCGCCTATGTCGTGCTCCGGGAGGGGATGACCGCACCGCCGGACGAACTCAAAGGGCTGCTCGAACGGCGCTATCCGAAGTGGTGGATCCCCGACGAGTTCCGGTTCGTCGCGAGCCTACCCAAGACGTCGACCGGGAAGACCTCGAAGCTCACGTTGCGAGAGGAGTTCGCGAGATCGACGGCCCCTCCGCCCGCCTGACCGCACGACCCGCCGGCCTTGGGCACCTTCGACCTTTGCTGCTCGCGCCCCCTCGGGCTTTTCTCCCGTGGCCGACGGGCGCCGAACGGGGGCGGCCTCAGCGTTTGCCCGTGGACTTCGGCTCGTTGGAGTGGATCGCCCGCCAGACCTTCTCGGGGGAGGCCGGCATGTCTAGGTCGGTCACTCCGTAGGGCGCGAGGGCGTCCAGGACCGCGTTCATGTACGCCTCCGTGGAGGCGATGGTGCCGGTCTCGCCGACTCCCTTCGTTCCGATCGGATTGTGCGGCGAGGGAGTGACGGTCGAGGCGGTCTCGATCCTCGGAGCCTCGAGCGAGCTCGGGACCAGGTACTCCAGGAAGTTCGCGGAGAGAAGGTTTCCGCTCTCGTCGTACACTGCGCGCTCGAGCATCGCCTGGGCGAGGCCCTGGAGGACCCCCCCGTGGACCTGGCCCTCGACGATCATCGGGTTGATCTGACGGCCGCAGTCATCGACCGCCACGTACCGCCGGATCGCGGTCTGGCCGGTCGCCTTGTCGATGTCGACGACGCAGACGTGCGTTCCGAACGGAAAGACGAAGTTCGGAGGGTCGTAGAACGTCGTCGCTTCCAGGATCGGTTCCACGTCCTTCGGCATGTTCCAGGCGGTGTACGCCGCGAAGGCGACCTCCTGGATCGACTTCCCCTTCGAGGGAACGCCTTTCACGGAGAACTTGCCTTCTTTGAACTCTAGGTCGTCCACGCCGACCTCGAGAAGGTGGGCGGCGATCTTGCGGGCCTTTTCCCGGACCTTTCGAGCCGAGAGCGCGATCGACGCGCCCTCGACGGGGGTCGTACGGCTCCCGTACGTCCCCATCCCCATCGGGGTCGAGCTCGTGTCGCCGTGGATGACGTCGATATCCTGGAACGGGATGCCGAGCTCCTCGGAAACAATCTGGGCGAACGTGGTCTCCTCTCCCTGCCCGTGCGGATGGGCTCCGGTGTAGACCGTGACCTTGCCCGTCGGAGAGATGCGGACGGTCGACGACCCCCACAACCCTCCCTGGAATCCGGTGGCTCCGCAGACCGACGACGGTCCGAGACCGCAGAGCTCGACGTAGGTCGATAGGCCGATGCCGGTCAGATGGTCACTCGAACGGCTCTTGGCTTGCTCCGCTCGCAGCTCCTTGTATTTCACGAGCTCGAGCGCCTTGTCGAGGGCCCCTTGGTAGTCCCCGCTGTCGTAGGTGAGCCCTAGCGCGGTGGCGTACGGGAACTTCTCCTTGGGGATGAAGTTCTTGCGCCGGAGCTCCGCCGGGTCGACCCCGAGCTTGTGCGCGAGAATGTCGACCATCCGCTCCAGAAGGTAGAGCGCTTCCGGTCGTCCTGCGCCACGGTAGGCGTCCGTCGGGACCGTGTTGGTGAAGACGCCCGTGACGTCGACCGACCCGGCCTTGATCGCGTAGGCCCCGCCCACCATGAAGCCGAAGAGGATCGTAGGGATCCCGGGGCCCGCCGTCGAGAGGTAGGCGCCCATGTTCGCGATCACGCGCACTTTGATCCCGAGGATCGTCCCGTCCTTCTTCGCGGCGAGGTCGACGTACTGAACGTGGTCCCGGCCGTGGATCGACGCGACGAAGTTCTCCGTGCGGTCCTCGACCCACTTCACCGGCCGGCCGAGCTCTTTCGCGAGATGGGCGACCACGACCTCCCACGGATAGACGGGGATCTTCGAGCCGAACCCGCCGCCCACGTCGGGCGCGACGACCCGGATGCGATGCTCCGGGATCCCCAGGACCAGCGCGAGCAGAAGGCGGTGGATATGGGGGTTCTGGGAGGTGACCTGGAGGGTCAGTTCTTCCGAGCCGTAGTCGTACTGGGCGACCGCGGCCCTCGGCTCCAGGGCGGACGGGATCAGCCGTTGGTTGACGAACCGGTTCGAAACGACGACCTCCGCCTCCCGAAACGCCGTCTCCACGTCTCCCCCGGCGAGCTTCCAGTGAAACGCAACGTTGCCGGGAGCTTCCGCGTGGAGCTGCGGGGCTCCCTTGGCCATCGCCTTCTCCTGGTCGACCACGACCGGGAGCGGCTCATAATCGACCTCGATGAGCTCGCGGGCGTCTTCCGCGACGTACGGGTCCTCCGCGAGGACGACCGCCACGGCTTCTCCCGCATAGCGGACCACGTCGGAGGCGAGCGGCGCGTACGGGGGTGTCTTGAGTTCGCAGTTGGGGATAAGCCACGCCGTCGGAATCGAGCCGACCTTGCCTTTGAGGTCGGCCGCTGTGATGACCGCCACCACGCCAGGCAACTTACGGGCCACCTTGACGTCAAGCCGCTTGATCCGGGCATGGGCGTAGGTGCTGCGAAGGAACTTCGCATGGAGGACCCCGGGCGGGTTGAGGTCCGCCACGAAGTGGCCGTGGCCGGTGAGAAGACGCTGGTCTTCTCTCCGGGCGATCGACTGCCCGAACACCGACGCCGACTTCGTTTCGGCCGCGGAGGCGGGCATGGCCTACTTCTTCCCTCCGGATCGGGCGGCCTGTTGGACCGCCTTCACAATGTTCTGGTAGCCGGTGCAGCGGCAGAGATTCCCCGAGATACCGGCCCGGATCTCGGCCTCGGAAGGGTTCGGATGATTCTGAAGGAGCTCGTGCGCCGCGAGTACGATTCCCGGAGTGCAGAACCCGCACTGAAGTCCGTGGGACCGGCGGAACGACTCCTGCAACGCGGAGAGCCGGCCATCCGAAGCGAGCCCCTCGATGGTCGTCAAACGGGCCCCGTCGGCCTGGGCCGCGAACATCGTGCAAGACTTCACGGCCACTCCGTCCAGCAACACCGTACAGCTGCCGCAGTGCGTCGTGTCGCAGCCGATGTGGGTTCCGGTGAGGCCGAGGTCGTCGCGGAGGAAATCGGCCAAGAGAAGCCGCGCAGGGACGGTCCGGTCGTACGGCTTCGAGTTCACCGTCACACGGACCCGAACCTGGCTCCGAGGCATGGCCCCCCCGATCTTCGGCATCAGCCCTTCCTCCCGCCCGCACGCTCCAGCGAACGCGCGAGGGCCAGCCCGGCGTAGACGGCGACCATCGCCCGCTTGTACTCGGCCGTTCCGCGAAGATCGTCGACCGGTTTTGCGTCCTCCGCGGCCCCGCGGGTCGCCTCCGCGATCCGCGCAGCATCCGGCTTCTTTCCCTCCAGCGCCTTCTCCGCCCGGGCCGACCGGATCGGCGTGGGTGCGACCCCTCCGAGGCTCAC
>JASHTB010000007.1 GCA_030040775.1 Thermoplasmata archaeon
CCTCGCCCGCAGCCTCCTCGGCTCGGAGGCCGGGCCAACCCTTTAGGGTCCGCTCGGCTCGGTCGGCTGTGCCGCCTTCCGTACGAGGGAAGGGCCCTCGGACAAAGCCGCCGGCCGAGTCGGAGACTCCGGTCCCCCTCGAGGAGACCGAGCTCGAGCCGACCTGGCGAACCGTCCTCGAGAAGGACGGGATCCAGAGCCTCTATCCACCCCAGGCAACGGCCCTCGGCCCGGTCCTCGCCGGGGAGAGCCTCGTCCTTGCGTGTCCAACGGCGAGCGGGAAGTCTCTGGTCGCCTACCTTGCGCTGATGCGCGCCGCGCGCGCCGGCCGCACCGGCCTTTATCTCGTCCCTCTTCGAGCGCTCGCGTACGAGAAGGCCGAGGAGCTCGCCAAGTTCGAAGAGCTCGGACTCAAGGTCGGCCTCTCGATCGGCGACTTCGACCTTCCGGCGGAGAAGCTCGAGAAGCTCGACGTGCTCGTGGCGACGAGCGAGAAGGCCGACGGGCTGCTTCGACGCGGGAGTCCGTGGCTCGACCGCCTCGGGGTGGTGGTCGCGGACGAGGTGCATCTCCTCCGGGACCCCGAGCGGGGCCCGACGCTCGAAGTGAGCCTGACGCGTCTCCGACGAGCCTACCCGCACCTGCAGCTCGTCGCCCTCTCCGCGACCGTTCGCAACTCCGAGGAGGTGGCCGCCTGGCTCGGGGCCCGGCACATCGCGAGCACGTTTCGGCCGGTCCCGCTGAAGCTCGGGGTCTATTTCGACGGACGGATCACATTCACCGACCTCTCGATCCGTCCGGTCCCCGCGCCCGGCGAGCCGGTGCCCCGTCTCGTCCGGACCGTCGTCACCGAGGGGGGCCAGGCGCTCGTCTTCGTCAACAGCCGGCGGGCGAGCGAACAGGTCGCCCAGTCGCTCGTCGGGACCGTCGGCGCCCTCCTGACCGCCGAGGAGCGTGCCCGGGCCCGGGCCGCGACCGAGGAGCTCGCGAGCGTCTCCGACGAGGAGACCGAAGGGATCCGTCGACTTACGGGGCTCCTCCCCCACGGGGTCGCCTTTCACAACGCCTCGCTTACCAACCCCGAGCGGCGGGTCGTCGAGCGGGCGTTCCGCGACCGGGCGCTGAAGGCGCTCGTGGCGACCCCGACCCTCGCCGCCGGGATCAACCTCCCCGCCCGCAGGGTCATCGTCCGGGACACGAACCGGTACGACGATCGTCTCGGTCTGCAGGCGCCGATTCCGGCGGGGGAGGTCCAGCAGATGCTCGGCCGGGCCGGTCGCCCCCGGTACGACACGGTCGGTGAGGCGCTCCTCCTTGCAAGAAGCCCGGACGACGAGGACCGGCTCCTGGACGAGTATCTGTCGGCCCCTCCGGAAGCAATCGAGAGCCGCCTCGCGGCCGAGCCTGCGCTGCGGATGCACGTCCTCGCGCTCGTCGCGAGCGGCGCCACGAAGACGGACGCCGACCTCGAAGGTTTCTTCGCGGCAACGTTCTACGGGCACACCCTCCCGCTCTCCGAGCTAGCGGAGAAGGTCCGGTCCGTTCGGGACTTCCTCGAAGAGCACGAGCTGCTCGAGCGGGGCGGCGCCCTCCGCGCGACCCGTTTCGGCCGCCTCACGAGCGAGCTCTACCTTGACCCGCTGAGCGCGATCGTGTTCCGGCAGGTACTGGAACGGACCCCGATCGGCGTCGGGGCCTTCCCTCTGCTCTCGGCGGTTGCGGCGACACCCGACCTTCCGCCCCTCTTCCTGAGGCGAGGAGAGGAATCGGACCTCCTCTCGCGCTACACGGACGATGCAGAGGAACTGCTCGTTCGCCCCGAAGAGCCACCGCTCGACCTAGACCTAGAGGTGTTCCTGGCGACCCTGAAGACCGCGACCGTCCTCGAGGCATGGATCGACGAGGTCCCGCTCGTCGAGATGACCGAGCGGTTCGGGATTGGTGCGGGCGACGTCCGAACGAAGGTGGAGGACGCGGAATGGCTCCTCTTCGGTCTGGAGCGACTCGCGAGCCTGTTTCAGCCCCGGGTCGCTCGTTCGATAGACGACCTCTCGCTCCGAGTCCGATACGGTGTCCGGGACGAACTGATCGACCTCGTACGCCTTCGAGGGATCGGACGCGTACGGAGCCGTATGCTCTACCGGGCCGGCTATCCCGACCGAGAGTCGCTGCGCCAGGCGCCGCTCGACCGCATCGAGCAGGCGCTTCGCTCCCGCCGTCTCGCGGAGATGGTAGCTAGTCAGCTACGCCGCCGAGCCCCGGAAGCTCCGGGTCGGGACGAGGTCGTCCCGCCGGTTCCTCCCGCGCGAAGCCGAAAAGCCCCGACCGTGCGAACCCTCGAGGAGTACCCGGCCGACGGGAATCCGTAACCCATTCGTCGATCGGAGTCAGCACTCGGACGACCGAACGGGTCCCTCCGTCGCCCCCGGTGCGAATCTCTCGGCGAACGTACCCGGCCGCCTCCAATCGGACGATGCGTCGCCATAGGGTCGTCGTGGGTAGAGGGCGGAGGCCCTGGGAGCGCGCGAGCTCTGCCTCGAGCCGCCGGACGTCTGCGACCGGACCCGCAACACCCCCCGTGGCCGCTCCGATCGCACGAACAACCCTCGGCTCGATCGCCACCGCGAACGAGGGCACCGGGAAGGAGAGAGAGGGAAACGGCCCGAGCGAACTTCCCAGGAGGGCGCGTCGCAATAGGTGGAAAGCCTGGCGCGCTCCACCCCCCTCCTCGACCGACCGCGCGACGATCGAAGCGACCTTCTCCGCCGGCATCGGCCGGCCGAGGGCCCGTTCGGCCCGGTCGCGGACGATCTCCGTCAGAGCCGTCTCCGAGTACGGCTCGAGCGAAACGAACGGGGTGAACGAGAACGACTCCGGGACGCCGGCCGCGAGGCGGTCCAGCGCGTTCGGCCGTCCGGCGACGATCGTGTAGAGGGGTGGGAGACCGCTCTCTCCTTCCGGGAGGAACCGGTCGGGCCTTCCGAGAGCGAGGACCACCGGGACGAGGTCGGCCGCCGAGACCCCGACGTCGTCCAGCACGAGCACGGTCGGACGACCTTCCCGCCGGAGTCGGCGAAGGAAGCCGGCGAGGACCTCGGGGACGGGAAACCCGCGGCCGTCGAACCCTTCGTCCAAGCGTCGGAGAAGGCCGGTCGCGACTCCGTGTGTCCCGCGCACGGTAGGGAGCCGCATCCACAGGATCCGCGGGGAGGAGCCGCTCACGCACGAACGGATCCGGTCCGAGACCTCCCGGGCGGCTCGGCGGGCGACGACCGACGTACCGGACCCGCTCGAGCCGGCGACACCGACGATCCACGGGGGGGAAGCCCGCGGCAGCGGAGGGTCGAGCCGCCGGACGACCTCGTCGACCGCGGAGCGACGGTGGAGGGCGACGGGAGGGAGCCAACCGTCGGCGAGCACTTCGGGATGGGCGAGCGAGAGCATAAGGCACTGGATAACTATCGGCTATAAGAATACTGTTTACCCTCCGACTCCCGAATGAAAACTGCTATCCCCACAGGCCCCTCGGGCCGTCGATGGCGGCGCCCGCTCCGTCCCGTCCCCTCTACGTTCTCATCGGGAACCTGGTCGGCGCGCTTGCCCTCGCGGTCTTCCTCTTCGCGGTGTTCACGGTCTTCCACCAGTACTTTCTCACCGGGTTCAACCAGCCCGAGATCCTGCTCCTCGAGGCCGGCGGAGTCGTTCTGGTCGCCTACCTCGTCAGCCGTGCGGTCACCCTCGCGACGAACGCCGTCCTCGCTCGGCGCGGCGCCGGTTCGCGCGTGCACGCGGTGCGTCTGTTCCTGAACCTGCTCATCGCGGTGGGGGCCGTCCTCGCGCTATTCCGGCTCGCGGGGGTCTCGATCGAGTCGATCTTTCTCGGAAGCGCCCTCGCGGGCATCGTCCTTGGCCTCGCCGCCCAGACCGTGCTGGCGAACGTCTTCGCCGGGCTCCTACTCGTCGTCGCCGACCCGTTCCGGCCGGGAGACCGGATCGCCATCGTCTCGGGAACGTACGGCGCGCTCGCTCCGAGCTACCCTCACGAGATGCTCTACCCGAGCTACTCGGGTACGGTCGCCGACGTCGGGCTCATCTATACGGTCCTCCACCTCGATACCGGGGGGACCGCCGAGGTCCCGAACTCCGTCGTACTGGGTTCGATGGTGCTGGCCCGGATTCCCGGGGTCGCCCGGTCGGTGCGCGTTCGGATGACGTTCCCTCTCTCGGTCGGAGTCCCCGCGGTCGAAGCGGCGCTTCCCGAGATCGACGCGACGCTCCCGCGGACAAGCCCTCTCACGCCGTTGCCCCGCCTCGAGGTCGCGGACCTTTCGGCAGCCACGTGGGACGGCGTGGTCGTCGTCTGGACCACCGCGCCGGACGAGACCAGCGTCCGGGACTCGGTCCTCCGCTTGGTGCTGGGCAAGGTCTCCGGGGTCGCCCGCTCCGCGTGAGCGCGTCGCGACCGCTCATGCCTTAAGTTCGCCCGACGCTCCGCCGGGTCGGGAGCTCGGAATGTCCTATCGCGTCACGCTCATCCCGGGGGACGGAATCGGCCCCGAGGTTACTGCGGCCGCGCGACTGGTCGCCGAGGCGACCGGGGTCGCGATCGACTGGGAGGTCGCCGAAGCGGGCGAGAAAGCGATCCGAAACCAGGGAACGCCGCTCCCGGACGAGGTGCTCGAATCGGTTCGACGCAACCGCCTCGCGCTCAAGGGGCCGATCACGACCCCGATCGGGAGCGGCTTCCGCTCGGTCAACGTCGCCCTTCGGCAGCAGCTCGACCTCTACGCCTCGGTTCGGCCGGCGCGAGCGATCGCCGGGGAGGGAACGCGGTTTCCCGAGACCGACCTCGTGGTCGTGAGGGAGGCGACCGAAGGACTCTACTCGGGCGTCGAGCACTGGGTCGACCGGGACCACACGGCTGCCGAGACCGTCGCCGTCATCACGCGCAAGGCGTCCGACCGGATCGTCCGGTTCGCCTTCGAGCTCGCCCGGAGGGAGCATCGCAAGCGCGTGACCGCGGTGCACAAGGCGAACATCATGAAGACGACCGGGGCGCTGTTCCAGATTGCGTTCGAGGAGATGGCCCCCAAGTACCCCGAAATCCAGGCGGACGAGCGGCTGATCGACAACATGTGCATGCAGCTCGCGAAGAAGCCCGAGGAGTACGACGTGATCGTCACGACGAACCTCTTCGGGGACATCCTCTCCGACCTCTGCGCCGGGCTCGCGGGGGGGCTCGGGGTCGCTCCGGGCGCGCTCTATGGCGACCAGATCGCGGTCTTCGAACCGGTGCATGGCTCCGCGCCGAAGTACGCGGGGCAGGACAAGGCGGACCCCGTGGCGGAGATCCTTTGCGTCGAGCTCCTCCTGCGCCACCTCGGCGAGAACGAGGCGGCCGACCGGATCTTCCACGCGGTCTGGGAGACGATCGCCGAGAAGAAGGTCGTCACCTACGACCTCGCCCTGCCGGGCTACACGTTGCGGCCCGTGACGCCGTCGTCGTGCTCGGCGATGGCGCGAGAGATCGCGCGCAACGTCCCACGGGTCGACCCCCACGCCCCCCTGCCCCGGCCGGCGACCCTGGCCCATGCGCTCGATCCCCACCTCGAGAGCTAGGCTGCTCGTCGATGACGAGACGCACTCGGCTCCTACGGAATCGCTTCACAACCCAGGCCCGACGGCCGAGGGGTCGGGCGAGCGCGAAGGGAGGGGCTTGACCCGGCGGAACTCGCACTCCATGGATAGCTGGAAACTGCAAACGCGGCTCGGCGATTTCCTCATCGACCGGCGGATCCGGGCCGTCGCCCAGTTCCTTCGGGTCGACCGGGACACGGTGTGGGATTGGGTCGGGTCCCTTCGGCGGGAGACCGTCCGCGACTCGACCCAGAACCTCGAGCTCTACCTGCTCGTTCGCGGTAAGCGTCCGCGCTCGGTCGTGGAAACCGGGGTCAATCGCGGCCACTCCACCGCGATGATCCTGCGGGCGCTCCGCCACAACGGCGAGGGGCACCTGACTTCGATCGACCTTCCGTTCCACGTCGAGGGAGGGCGCCGGAACGCCGACGGGAAGTGGGACGTCTCCTCGGTCCCGGTGGGTCTGACCGGCTGCGAGGTGCCCGAGTTCCTGCGCGACCGCTGGACGCTGATCGTCGGGGACGCCAAAGCCGAGCTCCCGAAGCTCTCGGGGTACGACTTCTTCTTCCACGACTCGGACCACTCGTACGCCCACCAGATCTGGGAGTACCGGGTCGCCCTCGAGCACCTTCCCGCGGGAGGCGTCCTCGCTTCGGACGACATCAACTGGTCGAGCGCATTCGGCGAGGTCTCGCGTGGTCGTCGTCGCTTTCTCTGGCCCAAAGGAGGGCCTACCCGCGGAGCAATCGAGGTCGGGACGTGACCTGGCGCAGGCCCTGGCCGCGCCGGGGGACGACGCGGGGCCCCGAAGCTCTGCGTTCCGCGCCCGCGGGCTAGGAATCCCCGACGACCTTGACGATGACCCGCTTCGGGCGCTGGCCGTCGAACTCCGCGTAGAACACCTGTTCCCACGGCCCGAGGTCGAGGTCCCCTTTCGTGACGGGAAGGACCACCTGGTGGCCCAAGAGGAGATTCTTGAGATGCGCGTCGCCGTTCGTCTCTCCCGTTCGATGGTGCTCGTAGTCGCCCGGGGGCGCCAGCCGGTCGGCCCACGCGGCGATGTCGCGGAGAAGCCCCGATTCGTTGTCGTTCACGTAGACCGCGGCCGTGATGTGCATGGACGAGACCAGCGCGAGGCCGTCCTTGACGCCGCTCCCGCGGACGATCTCTCGAACGCGGTCCGTGATGTTGACGAACTCTCGGGCCCGGGCCGTCTTCATCACCAGGTACTCGGTCCGGCTCGTCATCGCTCGACCGGACCTGGAGGGTAGTTTTAAGCTGACGGCCCGACCGTTCTCGAGGGTGAGGGAACCGGTGGCGACCCCGCGGGCGGTCAGGATACCCCGGACTGTCTCCTCTCCGCTGGCCGAGCCGAGCCTACCGTCCGTCCGGACGAGGGCCGAATCAACGGTCGACCGACGGGCGAACACGGCCGGCACTCAGCGCGCCGTCCGCTTGACGCTCGTCTACCTATTGGCCCTTGGGTTGCTCTATCTCGCCTTCGTCGTCTATGCCCGGTCGACCCCTTACGGTCGAACGCCGGGGACGGAGTGGGAACTCCTCGTCTTCGGGTTCGTGGCGGTCTTCCTGGGTCTGGTCGGGGCGGTCCTCTCCCTCACGCCGGCTCCCCGACGGGTCGAGGTCTCTAAGGAGCGGGTCGTGGTGGTCGGGCGCTGGGGTCGGCGGGTCGAGTGGCCCTCCCCAACCGAGCTCTCCGTGCGCGTCGTCCGCCGGCACCTTGCCGGCGGACTTAGCCGGGACCCGGTGGAATCGGTCGAGGTGCAGGCGACGGGACGCCGGGCCCGGACGTACCTCGTAGAGCAGGGATTGTTCTCGCCCGCCGAACCTAGGCTGTAGCCGGTCCGCCGAGTTCACTCGAGCAGGTCTTCGAGCTCGCCCGCGACCAGCGTCAGGAGTTGGTCGAGCGAGCGGTTCTTGAGCTCGGTGATGTGGCCCGAGTCGGTCTCGAGACGGGCCATGAACTCGTCCCCGTCCCGTACGAACGACAGCGACAGCATGTGGTGACGGCCTCCCGGAAGGGGGACCTCGAGGGAGGGGGTCGGGGGAACCGCCTCGGCCTTGACCGGCCGCTGGCCAGTAGGGGGCCGGGACGGTTTCGCCACGGGCTTGGGCGCGGTCGATTTGGCCGGAGGCCGGGCCGTAGGCCGACGCTCGAAGGTTCGTGCCTTGGAGGAAGGTCGGGCGGCCTTTTGCTGACGGCGGGCGGAGGGCATTCGAGCCGGCCTCGGGACGGCCGCACCAGCCCCTCCTATTTATGCATTCACTCCCGGAAACGTGGCGGCGCGCGACTCGACCGTTGCGAGGACACGACTATAGGAACTGAGCCCTCTTGCCGGCGGCCGATGGAAGGGGAGAACGACCCGGGCGGAGCGATCTCCCCGGGGGAACCCGGGCCGATGCGACCCGAGACTGCCCTCCTCTTGGGGGGTCTCGCACTCCTCCTGGTCTTCCTCGCCCTCGAGCCGTTCCTTTCCTACGCGTTGTTCGGCTCCGATACCGGGGAGTATTACCGCCTCACCGTCGACCTCGTTTCGACCGGGACGCTGCCGCACGGAGCCGCGTACACCGGATGGGGGACCGCGTACCCCGACTTCCCGGGGATCTACCTTCTCGCGGGCGCAGGAGCCGGCGCGCTCGGCATTAGCGCCTTCTCGGCGCTCACCGTGATCGTTCCGGTCGTCGCCGTTCTCTCCGTCCTCCCTCTCTTCCTCCTCTTCCGGCGGCTCTACCCGAACGACACGGTCGCCCTGCTCGGCGCGTCGTTCGCTTCCCTGGTGATGCCTCGCCTGTTCTCGATCGCGCACCCAGCCCCCCTCGCCCTCGGGGATTTTTTGTGCGTGGCCTCGCTCTGGCTCCTGGTCGAGGGCCGCCGGGATGCGCGCTGGTACCTCCCGCTCTCGCTGACCGGGGGGGCCCTGATCGTGACGCACCACTTCTCCTCCTACTTCTTCGCGGTCAGCGCGCTCGGAGGGATCCTGTTCCTGGAGCTATGGCGGCCCGGGCTCTGGAGCCGGCGTTTCCCGACCCGGGAGCTCGTCTTTCTCCTGGGGTTCCTCACCGCGACGTTCGCCTTCTGGTTCTACGGAACGACGTCGTTCGTCTCGAAGGTCCTCCTCCCGAGCCTGGGCTCGGGCACGCTCGTCGGATTCGCCGGGTTCGAATCCCTGGGTCTCCTCGCCGTCGGTCTGACGGCGCTTCTCATCCGCTGGCGACGGGGCCGGCCGCGGCCGTCCCGAACCTGGGTCCGCCTTCCGACCGAACGCAGCCTCGTCCGGGACATGGCCGTGCTGGCCGTGCTGGTCTTCGGCGCGATCTCGGTCGTCCTGGTGGTGCCGGTCCCCGGCACCGGACAGGTCACCACCCCGCTCGAGATTCTCTGGTTCTCCCCGATCCTTGGCCTCGGCATCCTCTGCGCGGGGAGCCGGCGCGTGCTCACCCCATCCCGCCTCGGTCCGTTCGCGCTGACCTGGACGGGGGCGCTCGGCGTCTCGGCTGCGGCGATGATCGGACTCTCGGCCGTCGGTTCGGCCTTCCATGCGACCGACGCGACCAGCCTCGCCGCGACGCTCTCCCCCTCCCGCCACGTCGAGTACCTGCTGATCCCGATCGGGCTCCTGGTCGCCGTCACCGCCGCCCGGCTCGTCTCGTTCGCTCGGGACCGAGGGGGGCGACGGGCCTTCCTCGCCGCCTCGCTCGGCGTCGTCGTCCTGCTCGCGGCGAACGCGGCGATCGTCTACCCTCCGCAGTCGGACTTCGGCGGCTTCGAGGAGGGTCTCACCCACGACGACGCGGCGCTCTGGCTCTGGGTCGGGATCGCGGCTCCGCCTTCCTGGGCCGTCGCCTCCGACCACCGGCTGAGCTCGATGATCTTCGGGTTCGACGGGAATCCAGCGACGTGGGTCACCACGCCCACCCTGTTCAACGGGAACGCCTCGGCTTGGCCCACCGTGGTCGCCGAGCTTCGAGAGGCCTGGGTGCCGACCTCGAGCCTCGTGCACCCGATCGACCTGGTCGCGATCGACTCGGTCATGTACGCGGGCGTCGCCCTCGACCCGTCGGAACTCGCCCACCCGCTGAGTACCGCGGCGATCGCCTGGTTCGAAGGGTTGCCGTTCGTCCCGGTCTACGAGAACGGGGAGAACGTCGTGTACCTCGTCGACGCATCGTTCCTGAGCGGGCCGTAAGGGACGAGCGAGCCGTCCGCGTTCCAGAGGACGACCGGGACCGGACCCGCCTCGGCCAGCTCCTCGAGCAGCCGTCGGGCCCACGCGAGCTTCGCGAGCTTGCGGGCCCTCGCGGCGGGGTCCCGTTCCACGACGTGCTCGAAGTCGAACCCCCAGAGCACGACGCGACTCGCTCCGGCCTCGGCCGCGAGGTAGGCGGCTCGGTCACCGTCGGTGAACCCGCCGACGTCGAGCAAGGGGCCCCGCGGCGGGCCTGCCCAGGAGCCGACGACCTCGCCCGGGAACTGCGGGACCCACTCCCGAAGGGCGGCGACGTTGTCGCCGTGGGCGTGGACGACGACGAGGCTCCCCCGGCGGTTCGCCGTCACCTCGGAGGCGACCGGGCCATCGAGGTCGGTGACGATCACGTCCGGAACGATCCCCGCGGTGAGGCAGGCGGTCATCGCGCCGTCGGCAGCCACAACCGCAGGGGAGGGAGACCCCCCTGGACGTCGCCAGAGCGGCGGAGGGCCGGCCGACGGCGCCCGTCCCGCGACGATCGCCTCGCGTCCCCTGAGGCGAGCGCGAACGCGGCCGAGCGGGTCCTCGTCCGCCTCCCGAGAGAGGAGCGACTCCAGGACCGCGGCCGCCTCCTGTTCCCGCTCGAACGGAAAGCCGAACTCTTCGCGGATCCGCTCGTAGCGCGGCGCCCAGACGCTGTACTTCACGGCGTTAGGACGAAATCGGCCGCTCGCTTTAATAGGGCGGTCCATGCTTCGCCGGAGCGGAGCACCTCCGTGATGAGACCCCTCGCGCAAGAGATCCTGGCGCACCTACCCGGGGAGTCGCGACGAACCCCCGAAGCGCCCCCGGCGACCAGCGACGACGCCGAACTCGAGGCCGTTCTCGCCTCCCTCAAGACGAACATCAAGGTCATCGGGTGTGGAGGCGGCGGGTGTAACACGATCAACCGGCTCAACGAGGAAGGGCTCACGGGAGCCGAGATGATCGCCGCCAACACCGACGCGCAACACCTGCTCACTATCCACGCTCCGAGGAAGATCCTCCTCGGCCGGAGGCTCACGCGGGGTCTCGGAGCCGGCGCGCTCCCTCAGGTCGGCGAGCAGGCGGCCCGCGAGGCGGAGGAGGAGCTCAAGAAGGCGCTCACGAACTCGGACATGGTCTTCATCACGCTCGGGCTCGGTGGCGGGACGGGCACCGGGTCGGCCCCCGTCGTCGCGCAGATGGCGAAGGACGCGAACGGCGGGAACCCGCTGACCATCGCTGTCTGCACGCTCCCGTTCGCCTCCGAAGGGCTCGTCCGCCAGGAGAACGCGATGTGGGGGCTCGAGCGACTGCGCTCGACCATCGACACGGTCATCACGATCCCCAACGACCGATTGCTCGAGCTCGTCCCGCGGCTTCCGATCCAGACGGCGTTCAAGGTCGCCGACTCGGTCCTGGCGCGCGCCATCCGCGGGATCACGGAGATCATCACCCGTCCGGGCCTCGTCAACCTCGACTTCAACGACCTCAGGACGATCATGAAGGGCGGGGGTGTGGCGCTCATCGGGATCGGCGAATCGGAGAGCGACAACCGGGCCGAGGACGCGGTCCTCGAGGCGGTCAACTCCCCGCTCCTTCACGTCGACATCGCGGGCGCAACCGGAGCG
Source organism: Thermoplasmata archaeon (assembly GCA_030040775.1). Lineage (GTDB taxonomy): Archaea > Thermoplasmatota > Thermoplasmata > Lutacidiplasmatales > UBA184 > Lutacidiplasma. Next base: position 11,495 of record JASHTB010000007.1, read on the forward strand.
CTCATCAACGTCACCGGGGGACCTGACATGACGGTGAGCGAGGCGCAGAAGGCGGCCGAGGTCGTCCAGAAGTCGGTGAGCCCCACCGCCCGCATCATCTGGGGGGCCGCCGTCGACCCGACCATGCAGAGCACGATCCGGGTCATGCTGGTGGTAACCGGAGTTAAATCCCCCCAGATTTTCGGTGGGGCGGTGACCGGTCCGGGACCGGCTCGAAAGGCCGGGCCCGAGATCGACGTCGTCCGCTAGGACCGACATGGCGTTCCTCGACCGCGCACGGCGAGTGCAGGACCAGTTCGACGGCCGGCTGCGTTCCGTCGGCCACGGCAAGTACGGCCGGATCCTCCGGATGGCGCGGCGGCCGACCTCGGACGAGTACGTGAAGGTCCTCCAGGTCACCTGGCTCGGCGCGGTCCTGATCGGGCTCACCGGCTTTGCGATCTACATCTTCTTCACGCAGGCCGGCCCGTGGCTCTGGGCGCACTGGTTGTCGGGCCTATAGGACCGGGCCCGCGAGGGAAGGCGTATGACGGACGGCACCCACGACGAAGGGATCGGTCTCCTTTCGGGCGCGCCCGCGGTCGCGGAGAAGAAGCCGCAGGCCGCGCCGGCACCGCCCGCCCCCGCGCTGGTGGCCCCGGCGCCTCCGAAGGTCGACCTCACCGGTCTCCTTTCGCTCAAGGCGGCCGACGACACCTCGCGGGAGGTCACCGCGGGGACCGTCACCACGCTCTCCGCCGTCCTCCTGAGCCGGGCCGCCGAGCCGGCGACCGCGACCCTCACCATCGAGGTCGGATACACGTCGACCTATCCCGGCGAAGGAGCCGAGTGGCCGGTCACCTGGACCCCTCCGGGAAAGCGCGCCTCGGTCGAGCTGTTCCCCCGCAAGGAGACCCAGTCGCTTTCCCTCGCCCCGAACACCGGGGTCCCGCTCTCGTTCCAGATTACCGCTCCGGTGGGCGTCCGCTACGGTGACCGCGTCGAGGTCCGGCTCTCCGCCTCCGGCCCGAACGGAGGGACGCCGGTCCGCCTGACGCTCGCCTGCGTCGCGCGCCAGGCGGTGCTCGCGATCAAGACCTCGCGCGGGTACGAGCGCGAGGTCGCCGACACGCTCCTCGCCCGGGCCGAGGAGAAAGCGGACGTCGTCTTCGCCCTCCTCGTCCCGTCGTCCCTGCGGGGGTACGTCTTCGCTGAAGGGATGAGCTTCGAGGGGGTCCGCGAGATGCTGAAAGGGATCCGCAAGGCCCGGGGCCTCGTCGAGGGCGAGACGACCCTCAAGGAGGTCGAACCGCTGCTCGTCCCGAAGATCACGGTCGAAGGGTTCGTCGAAGGGGCGATCGTCGAGCTGATCAGCGGGCCGTTCAAGGGCGAGAAGGCCCGCGTGAAGAAGATCGACCAGGCGAAGGAGGAGATCACGGTCGAGCTCATCGAGGCGGTCGTCCCGATTCCGGTCACCGTTCGCGGCGACCACGTCCGCATGCTCGAGAAGGGAGGGGGCAAGAGTGGCGGTTGAAGTGAGCCTCCTGGTCGAGGGCGGGAAGGCGGCCGCCGGCGCGACGCTCGGTTCGGCGCTCGGCCCCCTCGGGGTCAACGTGGGTCAGGTCGTGCAGAAGATCAACGAGGAGACCCGGCAGTTCAGCGGGATGCGCGTCCCGGTCGTCATCCGGGTCGACCCGAACTCGAAGACGTTCACGCTCGTCATCGGTCGACCCCCGGTCGCCGCGCTCCTCCTCAAGGAGGCCGGGAAGGAGAAAGGCTCGGGCAAGCCGAAGGGCGAGGTGGTGGGCGACGTCTCGCTCGACGCGGTGAAACGGATCGCCGAGGCGAAGGGGAACGACCTCTTTGGCCGGTCGCTCGAGGAGAAGATGAACCAGGTTCTCGGCACCTGCGTCTCCCTTGGGCTCTCGGTCGGGGGAGAGGACCCGCGTTCCGTGCTCAAAAGCCGCGTCGCGGCCCGGGGCGCGCGATGATCGGGTCGCCGGGCGCCCCGCCGCCCGACCTTTCGAACGCGGAGATCGTCGACTACCAGGTCGTCGAGGGCGACGGCCGCGTCCGCCTGAAGCTCAAGGACGGGTCGGTCGTCGAGATCCGGCTCGAGATCATGAACATCCTGCGGGCGGGGAACGACCCGAACACCGGGCTCCCGGCCTACATCGTGCAGTCGGCCCCGCTCGTGCGGCTGGTGGAGTGCCCGAAAGAGCTGAGGAAACCCCCGCTCAGGCCGGGGGCTAAGGTCGATTCGAAGGCGCTGCCCGGCTTCGGCTGAGGCCGCCGCTCGTTGAGAAGGCGCGGCGTACGGACGGAAAGGGTTCGCTCCCCGGGGTTCGTTCCCCAGGGGGGCCCCGGAGGAGCGGTCGCCGTCTACTCGACGGCGATCTTGACCTCGGCCGGGGTGGGGGTCGGGTGCTGCTTCGGGAGCTCGAGCTCGAGTAGGCCGTTGTCGACCTTTGCCTTCGCTTCGGTCGCGACGACCGGCTCGGGTAGGTCAAGGCTGCGGTAGTAGCCCGCGTAGGAGCGTTCGCGGTGGACGAACTCCTTGCCCTTCTCTTCCTTCTCGTGCGCGCTCTCCCCGCGGATCTCGACGTTCGTACCGCGGACGCGGATGTCGAGCTTCTCCTTCGGGATGCCGGGGATCTCGGCGACGATTCGGTAGCCCTTCCCGGTGTCGCTCACGTCGATGCGGGCGGGCCGGAAGATGCCGGCCGACCCGGTCTCCACCGGTAGGAACGGGCTCCCGAACGGCTGAATCCCCCAGAAGTCCTGGAAGCGCTCTCGCATCTCGTCGAACGCTCGGTCGAACTCGCTCCACAGGTCGCTCGGGCTCTCTCTCTTCTGGATCTCCTTCGCCATGGGGACCACCTCGGGTCTGACGAGAACAGTAAGTTTGCTATACTATAAGAAGCTTGCTTTCAGAGACTTTGTTCGGCCACGGTTTTCCGTCCGACACCCGACAAGGAGATACCTCGCGTGAGCCATCCGCTCGCGTCCGCGGCGCGAACGGACGGTCGGAGGCGGTCATGGGAGAGGTCCGGGTAGGCGGTCAGTATGTGCTCGACCGAGCGCGGTTCCCGGAGTTCCTCTCCGCGCTCTCGGCGTGTGGGTACGACGTGGTCGGCCCGACGGTCCGAGACTCGGCGATCGTCTACGACCGGATCGAGAAGCTCGACGACCTTCCCGTCGGTTGGACCGACCGGCAGGACGGCGGGAAGTATCGCCTCGAGCGGCGGTCGGACGAGGCGCTCTTCGGCTACAACGTCGGACCGTTCTCCTGGAAGAGGTTCCTCTTTCCCCCGCGCGAGCGCCTCTGGACCGCAGAGAAGGTCGAGGGTTCGTTCGTCGTGCGTCCGGAACCGACCGGCGGGCCCCGCCTCGCGTTCCTCGGCGTGCGGGCGTGCGAGCTCGCGGCGCTCGACATGACGGACAAGGTGTTCCAGGGAGGGCCGGTCGCGGACCCCGGGTACCGGGCGCGGCGAGCACGGATCCTCAAGGTCGCCGTCCAGTGCGGCCAGGCCGGCGGGACTTGTTTCTGCGTCTCGATGGGCACGGGACCCGGCGTGCGCTCGGGGGCTGACCTCGTCCTGACGGAGATTCTCTCCCCCGGACCCCATCGATTCCTCCTCGAGGTCGGGACTCCCCTCGGGGCCGAGGTCGTCGCTCGCCTTGCGCCCCCGCTCTCCTCCGCGGCGAAGGACGAGGAGGGGCTCGCGCGGGGAATCGTCGAGCGCACCGCCGGCTCGATGGGTCGGCGGATGGACACCGGCGGGATCCGGGACCTACTGCGGACGAACCTAGAGCATCCCCGCTGGGAGATCGTCGCGGCCCGTTGCCTTTCCTGCACGAACTGCACGATGGTCTGTCCCACGTGCTTCTGCTCCTCGCAGGAGGAGGTCCCGAGTCTCGACGCCCAGGCGGTCGAGCGATGGCGGCGGTGGGACTCCTGCTACAACCTCGCGTTCACCGAGCTCCACGGGACGAGCGTGCGAAAGAGCGGCCTCTCGCGGTACCGCCAGTGGATGACGCACAAGCTCGGCACCTGGCACGACCAGTTCGGGACCAGCGGGTGCGTCGGGTGCGGGCGGTGCATCACCTGGTGCCCGGTCGGCATCGACCTCACCGAGGAGGTGGCGGCGATCCGGGCGAGCCCGGGCACGATCACGACCAAGGGAGGCAGCCGATGACCGAGCCCCGAGCGAGTGCTCTCGCCGAAGCGCTCCGAAACCACCCGTTCTTCGCCGGCTTCGACACCGCGTTCGTCCGGGCGATCAGTGCGAAGGCGTCGGACCAACGGTTCGACGTCGACGAGTACCTCGCGAGGGAGGGGACGGAGGCCGGCCTCCTCTATGCCGTGATCGAGGGAAAGATCGCCCTCGAGATCGGTTCCGCCGACCGTCCGCACCTCACCGTCCAGACGGTAGGACCGGGGGAGGTGCTCGGCTGGTCGTGGCTCGTCCCCCCTCATCGCTGGCGGTTCGACGCGCGCGCGGTCAAGCCGTCGCACGCGATCGCCCTCAACGGCGACGTCCTGCGTCGCACGCTCCGCACGCATCCGAAGTGGGGATACGAGTTCATGGTCCGCTTCATGCCGGTGCTCGCCGAGCGGCTGGAGAACACGCGCGTCCAGCTCCTGGACATCCATGCTCGCTGACCAACCCCGGGCGCCCGCGCACGCCGAGACGATGGGCCACCCGTTCGCCCCTATCCCCTACACCGTGCGCTCGGTCGTCCTCGAGACTCCGGACACGACGACGCTGGTCGTCGAGCCCCACGGGGACCAACGCATCCCTTCGAGCCGACCCGGCCAGTTCGTGATGCTCTACGCGTTCGGGGTCGGGGAGGTTCCGATCGGCGTCGCAGGAGGGAATGCCGAGGGCCAGCTGATCCACACGGTCCGCTCTGCGGGAAAGGTGACCCAGGCGCTCACCCACCTCACGCCCGGCGACACGGTCGGGATCCGGGGACCGTACGGGCACGGCTGGCCGGTCGCGAACGCCCGGGGCGGGGACGTCGTCGTCGTCGCGGGCGGGCTTGGTATGCCTCCGCTCCGCGAGGTGGTCTACGAGCTCTTCCGGCACCGCGATTCGTTCGGTCGGGTCGAGATCGTCTACGGCGCTCGCACGCCCAAGGACCTCGTCTACTACAACGAGATACAGTCCTGGCGCCGCCGCGACGACGTGCGCCTGCAGGTGACGGTCGATGCCGCGGGTCGGGAGTGGTACGGGGATGTCGGGGTCGTGACGACCCGGATCCCCGACTGCCGCTTCGACCCACCCAAGACGACCGCGTTCGTCTGCGGGCCCGAGATCATGATGAAGCTCACCGCGCAGGCGCTCGTCGAGCGCGGGGTCAAGCCGGAATCGACCTGGATCTCGATGGAGCGGAACATGAAGTGCGCCATCGGCCTCTGCGGGCACTGCCAGTTCGGTCCCTCGTTCGTCTGCCGGGACGGACCGGTCTTCTGCTACCGCGACCTCGCCCCGCTCCTGGCCGTCCGGGAGGTGTGACGGGCGTGTCGATCCCCCGCCGTCCCCGGCTCGCGGTGTGGAAGTTCGCTTCCTGCGACGGCTGCCAGCTCTCGGTCCTCGACCTCGAGGACGACCTCCTCGCGATCGCCGGCCGGATCGAGATCGCGAACTTCCGCGAGGCGTCCAGCGCGGTCGTGGAGGGGCCGTACGACCTCTCGCTGGTCGAGGGGTCGGTCACGACCGTGGAGGACGTGCGCCGCATCAAGGAGGTCCGGGCCGAGTCGCGCGTCCTCGTCACGATCGGCGCTTGCGCGACCGCCGGTGGGGTCCAGGCGCTCAGGAACTTCGCCGACGTGGAGGAGTTCACGCGTGCGGTGTATGCCCACCCCGAGTACATCCGCACGCTCGCCACGTCGACGCCGATCGCCGACCACGTCAGCGTCGACTTCGAGCTTCGGGGCTGCCCGATCTCCAAGGCGCAGCTCCTCGAGCTCGTCTCCGCCTACCTGGGCGGTCGCGTCCCCAACCTCCCGAACGAGAGCGTCTGCCTCGAGTGCAAGCGCCGCGGGAACGTCTGCGTCGTCGTAGCGCGCGGGACACCGTGCCTCGGGCCGGTGACGCAGACCGGCTGCGGAGCGATCTGCCCGGCGTACCAGCGCGGATGCTACGGATGCTTCGGCCCCCAGGGGAGCCCGAACATCCCGTCGATGCTGCGTCACCTCGACTATCTTGGGATGCCCCATCCCGAGGTCCAGCGGGTGTTCCGTACGTTCAACGCGTTCGCCCCAGCGTTCCGGGCCGCCTCCGAGGCGGTCGGCGAGAAAGGGGGGAAGTAGATGCCCGAGCGGACGATCGCGGTCGACTACCTGGCTCGCGTAGAGGGGGAGGGTGCGCTTCGAGTACGGATTCGCAACCGACGGGTCGACCAGGTCGAGCTCAAGATCTTCGAACCGCCCCGCTTCTTCGAGGCGTTCCTCCGCGGACGGTCCTATCTCGAGGCTCCGGACATCACGGCCCGGATCTGCGGAATCTGCCCGGTCGCCTACCAGATGAGCGCCTGCCACGCGATGGAACGCGCCCTCGGAATGACGGTCGAGGGTCCGCTGCGCGACCTCCGCCGACTCCTCTACTGCGGGGAGTGGATCGAGAGCCACGCCCTCCACATCTATCTGCTCCACGCGCCCGACTTCCTCGGGTATCCCGATGCCGTCCGGCTCGCGAAAGACCATCCCGAGGCCGTGAAGCGCGGTCTCGAGCTCAAGAAGGCGGGGAACCACCTGATGCAGGTGCTCGGGGGAAGGGAGATCCATCCGGTGAACGTGCGGGTCGGGGGATTCTATCGCACTCCGAGCCGAGCGGAGCTTCTCGCACTCCGCCCTGGGCTCGAACGTGCGCTCACCCTCGCGGAAGAGACCGTGCGCTTTGCCAGCGGGCTCACGTTCCCGGAGGTCGAGGAGGAGTACGAGTTCGTCTCTCTCCGTTCGGAACACGAGTACCCGATGAACGAAGGGGAGGTCGTCTCGAATCGCGGTCTCAGGGTCCCCGCGAGCCGGTACGAGGAGGCGTTCGAGGAGGTCCAGGCCGCCCACTCGAACGCGCTCCAGTCGATCCGCCGAGGCGGGGGCTCGTACCTGGTCGGACCTCTGGCTCGGTACGCCCTCAACCACGACCGACTCGGTCCCCGGGCCCGTTCGGCCGCGAACGAGGCCGGTCTCTCCGAGACCGTTCGAAATCCGTACCGGAGCATCGTCGTGAGGGCGGTCGAGGTCGTCTTCGCCTGCGAGGAGGCGCTGCGGATCATCGACGGGTATCAGCCCCCGGAGAGGCCGTACGTGGAACCCCCCGTTTCGTTCCATGCGACCGCGGGGGCGGCGATCACGGAGGCCCCTCGGGGGATGCTCTACCACTGGTACCGTCTGAGCTCCGACGGTCTCATCGAGGAAGCGAAGATCGTCGCCCCGACCAGCCAGAACCAGAAGCGGATCGAGGACGACCTCCGCCACCTGGTCGAGCGCTCGCTCGACCAGGACGACTCTACGCTCACCGACTTCTGCGAGCGCGCGATCCGCAACCACGACCCGTGCATCTCGTGCGCGACGCACTTTCTCTCCCTCGACCTCGAGCGGACGTAGGCGTGTCCGGTCCGACCTCCCCCGGGGCCGCCCGGCGAACTCCGCTCGTCATCGGGCTCGGCAACGAGAACCGAGGGGACGACGGCTGCGGCCTCGCCGTGGTCCGGGCGCTGCGCGAGCGGCTCGGGGAGGACGAGCGGCTGGTGGAGGGGCCCGAGGACGTCACGGAGCTCCTCGCCCTGTGGGCCGGCTCGGAGCGGGTCATCGTGGTCGACGCCGTGCGCTCGGGGCACGCCCCCGGGACCGTGCATCGGCTCGACCTCGCCCACCAGGAGCTTCCGGGCCCGTGGCGGGCGACCTCGACCCACGGCCTCACGTTCGCGGACGCGCTCGCCCTTGCGCGCACCCTCGGGCGGATCCCCGCCTCCCTCACGTTCTACGGCATCGAGGCGGGCTCGGTCGGGATGCAGCGGGGCTTGAGCGGGCCGGTGGCGGGGGCGGTCGCGGCGGTGACCGAAGCCGTCCTCGCCGAGATCGGTCGAGCTCCCGCCGCTCGTGCGGCCAACCGACGGTGACCGCTGGGAGGTTCGCCCATGCACGAGGAGGCGATCCTGCGGGACCTCGTGGGCAAGGTCACCGAGGTCGCTCGAGAGAACGGATTCCTCAAGGTGACGCGGGTCGAGCTTTGGGTCGGGGCCCTCTCCCACTTTTCCGAGGGCTCCCTGCGAACTCGATGGGACCTCGCGGTCGTCGGCACGCCTGCCGAGGGGTGCCGCCTCGAGCTCGAGCTCTCGGAAGACACGAACGACCCCCGCGCCCAGGGCGTGGTGCTG
>JASHTB010000008.1 GCA_030040775.1 Thermoplasmata archaeon
GCTCGAGCCGACGCTCCGGCGACGTACTTTCTCGGCGTTCGTCTCACCGCCGAGGAGGAGTCGCTCCTCGAACAGTTCCGAACGGACCGGAAGCTCGCGAACCGCTCCGAAGCGGTCCGCGCGCTCGTGCGCGGTGCGGTGACGCCGCGCCCTCTCGAAAGCGGGCTCCCCGCCACCCTGCGGAACGAGCTCGAGGAGCTGGTCGAGGACGGGTACGCCCACGACGTGGCCGGCGCGATGGTGCTCGTGCTGACCCTGGGCCTCCGGGAGCTGGCAGCGACCCACGCCGAGCACGTGCCGACCCTGCGCGACCACGCGCGGTCGGCGCGCGAGCGGAAGTCGGGGCGCACTCGAGCGGACCGGGAGGGCCGGGGGCTCCTCCGACGTTAGCCTTCGATGGTGGGGTAGGGTTGCAACATGGAACCGATGGGGATCGCCTGGAGCGAGCGGAGCGGATTCATCTGCCGACTGTGCCGACAGGACGCCAAGCATAATGAGGTGCTGCACATCTCATACTGTCCGGTCCACGGGCTCAGCTCTCCTCTCGACCAGCTGCCGTGGAGGCCGGAGGCGAGAGTATCCCGCGTCTCTATACCCGGACGGGCGACCGAGGCACGACCGGTCTTGCCGGTGGCTCCCGCGTAGAGAAGGATTCCCCTAGGATCCGGGCTTACGGGACGTACGACGAGCTCGGGTCGCTTCTCGGCCTCGTAACCAGCGAGCTCCCCGAGCCTCTCTCGGACGTCCGAGCCGTCGTCGGCCGGCTCGAGCACGAGCTCTTCGTGGCCCAGGCGGAGCTCGCCCACCCCCTCGAGAGTCGAACCCCGACGCATCGCATCGAGGAGCGGCACGTTCGCCGCCTCGAATCCGACATCGACCACTTCGACCAGGACCATCCGCCCGTCCATTCGTTCGTCCTCTCGGGAGGGTCCCGCCCGGCGGCCCTCCTCCACGTCGCTCGCGCGGTTTCGCGGCGGGCCGAGCGGGAGCTATGGGCCCTGCACAAGAGCGAGCCCCAACGAGAGCCCCTCCTCCAGTGGGCCAACCGCCTGAGCGACCTATTGTTCGCGCTTGCCCTGGCCGCCAACCATCGGCTCGGTCAGCGCGAGGTATCCCCGGACTACTCGACCTGACCCGCTGCCGGTTCGAGGCGTACGGTGGAGGTCGGGGTCGTCGGCAAGCCCAACGTCGGTAAGTCGACGTTCTTCAACGCGCTCACGCTCCTCGATGTCCCCATGGCCCCGTATCCGTTCACGACCGTATCGCCGAACCGCGGGGTCGCTGCCGTCCGGGCCCCGTGCCCGCACGTCGAGAAAGGCGTCCCGTGCACGCCGGGCAACGCGAAGTGCGTGGACGGCACCCGCTGGGTTCCCGTGAGCCTGGTCGACGTACCGGGGCTCGTGCCCGGGGCCCATCTCGGCAAGGGCCTCGGCCATAAGTTCCTGGACGACTTGAGAGCCTCGGACGGGTTCGTCCAGGTCGTCGACCTCTCGGGGGCCACGGACGCGGAGGGACGGATCGACGCGCCGGGCTCTCACGACCCCGCGGAGGAGGTCAGCTGGCTCGAGGAGGAGCTCATCGACTGGGTCGCCGAGATCCTCGGCCGCGACTTCGTCCGGCAGGCCCGGGGGGTGGAGCTCGAGGGAAAGAAGGTCGAGGAGTTCCTCGCGCAACGCCTGACCGGTCTTTCCATCGCCCCCGCCGCCATCACCGCCTCGCTCCGCGCCGCCTCGGTCGACTCGACCCATCCGGCGCACTGGTCCGAGGAAGACCGCAAGCGGATCGCGCGCGAGGTCCTCCGGTCCTCGAAGCCTCGGCTCGTCGCGGCCAACAAGTGCGACCGGAGCACGAAGGAGCGCGCGGCAGCGCTCGCGGACGCCGTCCGCCCGACCCCGGTCTCTCCGACGGCCTCCGACGCGGAGCTGACGCTGCGCCGCGCGGCGCGTGCCGGTCTCGTGTCGTACCGGCCCGGAGACCCCTCGTTCGGCGTGAACGACCCGGGTCGTCTCTCCCCCCAACAGACGAGGGCCCTCGAGGAGATCCGGTCGATCCTCGGTCGCTGGGGGTCCACGGGAGTGCAGGGGACCCTAGAACGGATGGTCTTCGAACGACTCGGGATGATCGTCGTCTACCCGGTCGAGGACGAGACGCACTGGACCGACAGCCAGGGGCGCGTGCTGCCGGACGCCTTTCTCGTTCCGGCGAACACTCCGACCCGGGCGGTCGCCTACCGGGTCCACACAGACCTGGGAGAGAACTTCATCCGGGCGATCGACGGACGGACCCATCGCGCGCTCGGGGCCGACCACCCGCTCGGGCCGAACTCCGTCGTGCGCATCGTGGCGCGAAGGTAGCCGAGCGGGGTCGGCCGCCTCGAGCCCGTCCCGTCCTACTCGACAAGCGCGACGCCTTCGGGGGCGGCGCGCACCACGAACGGGAGGCCGCCCGCGCGCGCCAGCCGGCGGACGAGTTCGGCCTCCTTTCCCGGCACCGGGAGCGCGACGATCGAACCGCCGGCTCCCGCGCCGGTGAGCTTCGCCGCCTCTGCCGCGGGAGCGGCCGCCTCGATCAGCGCCTCGAGTCGAGGGTGGGAGACCCCGACCTCGCGGAGGAGTTCCTGGTTGCGCCGGAGAAGTTCCGAGACCCGACCCCGGTCCCCTTGGGCCACCGCATCGATGCCTTCCCGCGCCACGCTAGCGAACTCCGCCAGAAGCTCAGGGCCGTCCTCCCGGGCGAGGCGACGTCCGACCGCTCGGACCGCGTCACCAGTAGACCGGGGTATGCCGCTGTGGGCCACCACCCAGACCCAGTTCGGGTCCGGTACCCGGCGAACCTCCCAGCGGTGGTCCTCGGCCCGGACGCTCCAGAGCGGGTCTCCGGACCCGCCGTTGATGGCGAGGTATCCTCCGGCCACCACCGTGGACGTGTCCCCGGGGCTCCCGACCCCCTGGGTTCCGCGCTCGATCTCGAAGCTCCGCTGAGCGAGGGCTGGCCGTTCGATCCCTCCCTCCGCGGCCGCGAACGTCGCGGCGAGGGCGGCCGTGAACGCCGCCGAGGAGCCGAGCCCGGCGGCGCGGGGGATCCTCGAGACCGCCCGCACGTCGACCGGCGGGCCTTTCGCCCAGGCCTGCTCGACGGCGGAACGGAAGTAGCCGTTACGTTGCCGGGCCTCCGGGTCGTTGTTCAGCCGGAACGCGTCGCTCGCTCGGACGAACACCTGCGTGTGGAGGTCGATCGCGAAGACGAGCTCGGGCGCGCCGTGCACGACCGCGTGCTCTCCGAAGAGGATGCACTTACCCGGAGCCCGGGCCGAAAGGGGGAGTCCGCGGGACGGGATCGCGGAGAGGGTCTCGCTCACGCCTTCCCTCCCAGGACGGCGAGACGCTTCCCGCGAGCTCTCGGCGCGACGGCCTGGCGCGCTCCTCGCCATGCCCGAGGGCCGGGAAGACCGAGCAGGTGCTCGAGGACCACGGCGACGGCAGCGACCTCGCTGTGCGGTTGGTGGCCGACCGCGACGTTGTACGTCGCTTCCCGATAGAGTTCGCCCGGTACCTTCGCGCCGCCCACGACCAGGAGCAACCGTTCCGCACCGGCGAATCGCGGCTCGACGCGGGCGAGGGGAAGCCCGTACATCGTCAGGTGGACGACCGGACCGTCGAAGGCGCGCACGACGCTTCGCCAGTCGTCGGTCGGAACGACCTCGAAGTCGCCGCCCCACCGACGCACGGCCGAGCGGAGGCGCTCCGCGAGGCCCGGGTCCGGCGGGTGGAGGAACATCCGGCGAGCGCCGAACGCCCGCGCGGTGAGCGCGAGATGCGTCGTGAGCCTGGGGTCACGTCCCGGACGGTGGCCGACCCGCAGGACCGAGACCTCGGGCGTTCGCCTACCCCGGCCCCTCCGCCTGGAACCGCTCGATCCGGTGGCCACGGTACTCCAGCTTTTCGGAGCGTTTGACAATCCCTTTTAGCCGCGTCGGCGACATCCCGAGCTCCTCCGCGACGTCCGAGAAGAACCTCCCGTCGGGCCCCACGGCGTCGTAGATCTTCTCCTCGACCTTGGCGTACTCTTTGCTCGGCATGGTGGCGATCGCGAGGACCTCGGAGATCTCGGGGAGCGGGGAGGTCGTGCTGATGTTGATGGTCGAGTAGTAGAAGTGGTAGCTCTTCTCGGGCTGCTTTCGACCCTCCCGCGCGACCCAGCGCGTGTCGATGAGACGGAGCTTCTCGAAGAAGGCGAGCGCCTTCTCCCCTTCCTTCCCGAACTCGGCGACCACGTCGTCCAGCGTGAGCCAGCTCTCGCCGAGGCGCTGGACGAGCTTGAGTTTGATCGGGGAATCGACCGCCCGAAGGATCGGGACGAGGTCGCTCACGTCGTTGACGACCTTGATTCGGTGGATGCCGGCGACCATCGACCCTCCTTAGTCGGTGCCCGACTCCGCACGGGCCGCCGCGGTGAGCATCCTCCGGTACTTCCCGTACCGGTCCCCCGGGTCGAATCGGGCGGGATGCGGCGTGCGGGTCGCTCCGCCGCATTCCGGGCACTTTTCCCGGAACGTGTAGCGCCCGCACCCGCGACAGACGCGGAGGACGGACTCGGTCATGCGCGGGTGAACGTCCCCTCGCCGCCCGCGCTCTTGATCGTCTTGAGGGCTGCGTCGGTCGCCTTGCGCAGCGTCTCCTCCGCCTGCTTGTACTGCGAGGCACGCACCCGGATTCGATACCGGGGCGCGCCGACGTACTGTACCTCCACCGACTCGGGGTCGACCTTCTCCGCGGCCTCGAGCGCGGCCTTCACATGGTCGACCCCGGAGGGGCCGGGGTCGGAGACCTCGAGCGTGCCGAGGATCGTCACGTGCGGTGGGACGATGCTCTCGCGCGCGACCCGCAGGAAGGCCGTCGCCCAGGGGGCCCTCTCGTTCTCCTTCTGGAACCGCTTCGGGTCCGCCGAGGCGACTTCGAACGCCTGGAACAGTGAGCCGTACCGCTCCACCAGCACCGGGCCGAACAGGTTGACAGCCTCGTCGGCCGAGACCTTCAGCGACTGGGCGACCTCCCCGACCAGTCGCATCGCCCGCTGCTCGTTCTTCCACGACTGGACCTTCTCGCGGCGTTGGTGATCGTTGATCCGCTTGAGGGAAAGGTCGATCTGGCCTTTCGCCGAGTCGACCCGAAGCACGCGGGCGACGATCTTCTGTCCCTCGCGGATGTGGTCCCGGATGTACTTGACCCACCCGGTGGCGACCTCGGAGAGGTGGATGAACGCCTCCCGCTTCGCGTACTCGTCCAGGGTGACGAACGCCCCGAAGTTGCGGATCGAGGTGACGGTCCCGATGACGAGCTCGCCTTCTTCCGGGAACTCCGCACGCAGGGGCATCCGACGGTCGGGCCCCCGGCTAGGCGGAGACGGGTCGCACGAGCTCGCCCCGCAGTTTCGCGAGACCGCCGGTGGGCGTTGCGAGCGTCGCTCCGCAGACTGAGCAGTTGACGACGGAGGAGGGGCGGCTGAAGACGGTCTGCTCGGTCGAGCAGTCCGGACACTTCACGACCCAGAACGGCGACGGTCCGCGCATCGCTCTCCTAGTGTTGCTCCACCAGTTCGAGCTGGCTCGCCCGCCAGCTGGCCGGCTGGACCGTATAGTGGCACTTCTTACAACGGAACTTGAGATAGACCCGGCGGACCGCCTTCGCACGTCCTTCGGGCTTCGGACGGGGAAAACCTCCGTACCCGCGCGTGGCGCGCCGGAACCGTCGTTGCCCCCATTTGAGCTCGGAGGCAGTACGCTTCTTTCCCTTCTCGACGTCGTGCTCGGTGTGCGTCTTGCACCTGGGACAATACGTCGAGACGACCTTGGGGTAGTGCATCGGCGGGCGCCGAGCCCCTTCTCGTATATAGGGGTACGGGCGTGCGCAACGGAACCGCCGCCGAGGGCGGCCGAGCCACCGGCTTTCGGCACGTTCCTTCTCCGTCGGGCAGGAGCTTGGGGAGAGGCACGTCCCTTTCGAGGGGCTGGAAACACTTGTGGGGAGTCCCCACGGTCCCTGGCGCTCGGACTGGACCCGCGAGAGCGCGTTCCCCGGCGGTCGGAGAGGCCGCTTCCTGACGAGACCTCCACTAACTCTTAAGTATCGAAGCCTGCTCGGCGCGACCGCCCTCTCGGAGGGTCGATACCGATGGCGGACCGCTCTTCGCTCGAGGCCGTGACGGAAGCGCTCGGCAAGGCGGACGAGCGCAAGTTCGCCGAGAGCGTCGAACTGTCGGTCAACCTGAAGGACCTCGACCTCTCGGTCCCGAAGAACCGCCTCGAGGATGAGATCCCGCTTCCGAACGGACGCGGAAAGCCCGTACGGGTCGCCGTCTTCGGCTCCCCGGAGCTCCTCCAGAAGGTCAAGGGCGTCGCGGACCTCGTCGTCGCCGCGAACGAGCTCGACGAGATCGCGAAAGACAAGAAGGCCGCGAAGAAGTTGGTCAATCGCGTCGATTTCTTCCTCGCCGAGGCACCGCTCATGCCGACGATCGGCCGGCGCCTCGGGGTGGTGCTTGGACCGCGCGGCAAGATGCCGCGACCGCTGCCGCCGGGGAGCGACCCGACCAACCTAGTGAACGCGCTCAAGCGGTCGATCCGCATCCGGTCGAAGGGAAATCGGACGTTCCACGCGCCGGTGGGGACGCGGGCGATGAAACCCGAGCAGATCGCCCAGAACGTCGACGCGGTCCTCGAGCGGATCGTCGGGAAGCTCGAGCGCGGTCGCACGAACATCGAGTCGGTCTACGTCAAGACGACCATGGGCCCCGCCGTGCGGGTCTGGTAGGGATTCAGCATGCCGGGCCGCGGGTCGGTGCCTCCCGAACGAGTCGCCCGCGTCGACGCGTTGGCGAAAGAGGTCCTCGCCCATTCCGTGACCGGGGTCGTCGGCTTCCGCGGCGTCCCGGCGGCGGCGCTCCAGTCGATGCGCCGCGAGCTTCGCTCGCGCCACCACCCCATCACGGTCGCGCCGAACAGCGCCCTCCGCCATGCGCTCGAGAAGGCGGTGTCCGAGAGGCCGGCGCTCAAACCCTTGCTCGATCAGGTCGAGGACCAGAGCGCGCTCCTCGCCGCCGAGGGGAATCCGTTCTCGCTCTACCAGGAGTTCCGCCGGACGCGCTTTCCGACCCCCGCACGGGGCGGCGAGGTCGCCCCCCGCGACATCTTCGTTCCGGCGGGCACGACCAGTTTCCGGCCCGGACCGATCGTCGGGGAGCTCCAGCACGCCGGTTTCCCGGCGGCGATCGAGAAGGGCAAGGTCGTTCTCAAACGGGACACGACGATCGTGAAGGCAGGTCAGACGATCTCCCGTGAAGTGGCGACGATGCTCACTCGCCTCGAGATCTTCCCTCTCGAGGCCGGGCTTTCCCTCCGCGCCCTGGTCGACGGGGAGACCTACTACCCTCCCGAGGTCCTCTCCGTGGACCTGGACGCCCGAAGGGCCGACGTCGCTCGCGCGGCCCGCTCCGCCCTCTCGATCGCAGTCGAGCTCGGCTACCTCACCGCCGAGACCCTCCCGCTCCTCCTCACGAAGGCCCACCGCCGCGCCCTCGGGCTCGCGCTCGCCGCGGGCTACCTCACGAGGGAGACGGTCGAGCCGCTGTTCGCAAAGGCGATGCGGGAGGCCGCCGCCGTCCAAAGACTGATGGGTCCGTAAGGTCCGCCGAATTCGAAGGAGGAAGAACGATGGAGTACGTGTATGGTGCGCTACTGCTCAACGCTGCCGGAAAGCCGATCGACGAGAAGGCCCTTTCGGGGGTCCTTACCGCCGCGGGGGTCTCCCCGGACGCGGCGCGAGTGAAGGCGCTCCTCGCCTCGCTCGAGGGGGTCAACCTCGCCGAGGTCCTCGCGAAGGCGGAGACGTTCGCCGCCCCCGCCCCGGCCGCAGCTCCGGCCGAGAAGAAGGAAGGCAAGGGCGAGAAGAAGGAAGAGGAAAAGAAGGAAGAGAAAGGCGTCTCCGAAGAGGAGGCAGCCGAGGGTCTCTCCGCCCTCTTCGGCTGAAGCGAGCGTAATCCCAGGCGCTTCGCTTAAGTCCCGAAGTTTCGTCACTTTGACCGGAGGCGCCCCCTCCGGCCACTGGTGGTACGATGCCCCCTCGGGAGTCCTGTGGCGTCGTCGGGGTGTCGCTGCAGGGAAAGGGCGCGCCGCCGTACCTCTTCCGCGGACTGCGCGCACTCCAGCATCGGGGCCAGGAGTCCGCCGGCATCGCGACGACCAGTCACGGTGTCCTCTACCAGCGGAAGGGGATGGGCCTCGTTCACGAGATCTTCACCCAGGAGATGCTCGACAGCCTGCGCGGCTCGGTGGGCATCGGCCACGTGCGCTACTCGACCACGGGGTCGAGCGACCTCGAGAACGCGCAGCCGATCGTCGTGAAGGTGAAGGGCGAGGACGCCGCGATCGCCCACAACGGCGACATCGTGAACTTCGGTCGGATCCGCCACCGGCTCGAGGCGCAGGGGATCGACCTGCTCGGGAACGCCGACACCGAGTCGATGGCCCAGATGATCGCGCTCGAGTACGGCCGGACGCGCGACCTGGACGCCGCGATCCGCAGAGCGTGCAGCGAGATCATCGGCGGCTACGCGGTGGTCTTCTTGGTCGGCCCCAGGGTCTATGCCTTCCGCGACCCGCTCGGGATTCGGCCCCTCGTCTTCGGCACCGTCGACGGGGGGGTGGCGGTGGCGAGCGAATCCGTCGCGCTCGAGATGATGGGCGGCAAGGCCGTGAGGGACCTCGCGCCCGGCGAGGTGGCCGTCCTCGAGAAGGGTCAGCTCGTCCGGACTTCGCGGATTCCGAACGGGGGAGAACGGGCGCATTGCATGTTCGAGTGGGTCTACTTCTCCCGGCCCGACTCGATCTCGGAGGGTCGACCCGTCTACGACGTTCGCCACCGGATCGGCGTTCAGCTCGCAAAGGAGTCCCCGGCCGAGGCCGACCTGGTCGTGCCGGTCCCCGACTCGGCGCGCCCCCAGGCCCTCGGCTTCTCCGAGGGGTCGGGGATCCCGTACGCGGAGGCGCTGATCAAGAACCGGTTCGTCGAGCGGACGTTCATCCTCCCCGACCAGAAACGACGCGAGTTCGAGGTCCGGGTGAAACTGCACCCGGTGCCGGGCCTCCTCAAAGGAAAACGCGTGGTCCTCCTCGACGACTCGATCGTCCGAGGGACCACGCTGCGTGAGATCGTCCAGATGGTTCGGGGCGCGGGGGCGACGCGGGTCGACGTGCGGATCGGCTGTCCCCCGATCCGGGCCCCGTGCTACTTCGGGATCGACATGAAGGAGCGGCGCGAGCTCGTCGCCCATAACCGGACCGAGGAAGAGATCGCGGCGGTCGTCGGAGCGGACACTGTCCATTATCTGTCGATGACCGGTCTCATCGACTCCATCGGGCTGCGCGGGGAAGACCTCTGCCTTGGCTGCCTCACGGGCAAGTATCCGGTCGAGGTCCCCGAGGAGCGGCACCGGTTCCAGAAGTCGCTCGCGGAGTTCTAGACGGTGTCCTCCGCGCCCACGTGGGGGGTCGTCGGGAGCGGGCCGACCTTCTACCTCGTTTCTCTGGACGAAAAGAAGGTCCGACCGTTCCCTCGCCGTTCGCTCGAGGAAGGGGTTTCCCCCGCTCTCCTCGAGGCCGTGCGCCGGCTCGGTCCGGAGCGCCGGCTCTTCGCCGGGGAACCCTCGGTCGCCGAGGAACTCGTAAGAGCCATCGGGCGAGCGCTGGTCGAGCCGACCCGGGAGGAGCTGCGAGCCGCGCGGACCCTCGTCCCGCTACCGGAGCCGAACGCCGAACGGGAGTATCTCCTGTCGGTGGCTCGGGCTCGGCTCGAGCAAGCGCTTCGTGCTCCGGACGAGGTTCTCATCACCCTCGCCCGGGAGGAGGAGCGGCTCGAACGAGCCCTGGGTCGGGAGGAACGGGCCGCAGAGTCGTTCGTTCCTATCCCGGATCCGACCGTCGAGCAGTACCTGCGGGAGTGGGCCGGCACGCGGGCCGCCCTCGCTCGGCACCACGGGACGCTCCGGGCATCGCTGGAGAGGCAGGCCCGCACGGTACTGCCCAACCTCTCCGCGGTCGTCGGGCCTCGGGTCGCCGCTCGACTGCTCGCGGCCGCCGGAGGGCTCGGCCCCCTCGCCCGGCTCCGAGCGCCCCGCCTTCAGCTCCTCGGCTCGCGTCGGCGGCCATCGGCCGACCGTGGGCCCCGCTACGGCCTCCTCTACCGGGCCGACCGAATGGAAGAGGTCCCTCCCGGTCGCCGCGGAGCCTATGCGCGGAGCCTCGCGGCCCTCGCCGCGATCGCCGCGAGGGCCGACGCGCTCACCCGGGCCGACGTCTCGGCTCGGCTCGTCGCGCGCAGGGACCGCCGATTGGAAGACCTCCGAAAGAGGACCCGATGAGAGTCGCCCGAAGTTTCGAAGCGGAACCCTCGAACCCTCGTCTCGCGCTCGTTCGAACCGGGCGCCGGGTCGAGTTCTGGACGGAGACCGTCGGATCGCCGCCTTCGGTGTCAGGGGAGCGCTGGGTCGAGCGCTCGGGCCGAACCTACCGTTCGTTCGAGCCGACCCGCTCGAAGCTCGCGGCCGCGCTCTCGAACGGTTGGACCGGCGGATTGCCCTGCCCACGGGACCGTTGGCTCTACCTCGGAGCGGCGACCGGGACGACGGCGTCGTACGTCGCGGACCTCGTTGGCCCCGAGGGTCGGGTCTACGCGCTCGAGAGGAGCCTTCGACCGTTCTCGCGCCTGCTCGCGCTCTCCGCGCGATGGCCGAACCTCCTTCCGATCCTCGGTGATGCGCGCAGGCCTCGGGAGTACTCGGGGCTCGTGCCACCCGTCGACGGCCTGTACTGCGACGTCGCGCAGCCCGACCAGATCCCGATCGTGCGGAGCAACGCCGAGCTCTTCTTAAAAGGCCCGGGCGCGCGCGTGCTGGTAGCGCTGAAGACGCCGAGCATGGGACGAGACCGTACGGCCGCCGGTCATCGAGCTCGGAGCGAAGAGGAGCTGCGGGCCTTCGTGCACCTCGCTAGGGTCGTCACGCTCGAACCGTTCCATCGCGGACATTACCTCCTCGGGGGCCGGGTCCGTCCCGAGGTCTTCGGGGGAGGTCCGGGTCGCCCGGCTACGCCGCGGGCCGCGCGCTCCCCCGGGCGATGACGACCGTCACGATGTCTTCGTCCGCGAGGACATGGTCCCGGCCGACCGTCTGGCCCGGAAAGCGAGCGCTCTTGCCCCAGACCTGAGCGGCGCGGAACGCGCGGTCGAGGTCGGTGGGCAGACGGCGAAGGAGTCCGGCGACCGAGTCTCCCTGGCGCAAGATGACGGGCTCCTCGAGGTCGGGCGGTCGACCGGGCGGCTTCACGTAGACCCGGATGAACCGCAGCGCCCGTCCGATCCGGTCGACGAGCAGGTCGAGGCCGGATTGGTCGCGGGCCGAGACGAACAGAGGGTCGAACCCCTTGAGGTCCGCGGCGAGGCGAGCGCGCTCCTCGGCAGACAACGTATCGGACTTGTTGACCACGAAGAGCGCGGGGAGGTAAACTCGGTTTCCCGCCAGCACGTCGATGAGCTGGTCGACCGTCGCGTCCTCCCGAAAGACGATCGACCCGTTGTGCAGGCCGAACTCCCGGGCGATCGAGGCCGCCGCCCCCCCGGCCAGATGGGTGAGCCGGACCGTGCTCGACACGGTCAGACCGCCGCGGTCGGTCCGCTGAACCACGATGCGGGGCGGACGCTGGTTGATCCGCACTCCGGCCCCCTCGAGCTCGTTCGCGAGGGCGCGAAGGTTCGGGTGGTCCGGGTCGATGAGGAACAGCACGAGGTCGGCCGAACGCACGACCGAGAGGACCTCACGTCCTCGACCTCGGCCCTTGGACGCCCCGGGAACGAGCCCGGGCATGTCGAGGATCTGGATCGAGGCGCCGCCCCAGCGCAGCATCCCGGGGATGATCGAGAGCGTCGTGAAGTCGTAGGCCCCGGTCGCACTTTCCGCGGCCGTGAGGCGGTTCAGGAGCGTCGACTTCCCGACGGAGGGGTAGCCCACGAGACCGACGGTCGCGTGACCGCTCTTACGAATCGAGTAGCCGACCCCGGGCCCTTTCCCCCTCGCGCGAGCCTCTCGCTCTAGGCGGAGGACCGCGATCTTCGCGCGGAGCCGACCGATGTGGAGCTGGGTCGCCTTGTTGTACGGTGTCCTGCGGATCTCCTCCTCGAGGGCCGTGATCTGTTCCTCGATGGAGGGCATGGAAGGACCGCTCAGCGGAGGCCGGGGGAACTACGCTGTACTTGAGTCTGACCCGAGGGGCCAGCTTCCACCGTTCGCGGACGGTGGAAACCAAGTGGGACCGGGGGAGATCGAGGGAAACGGATGTCGGAGGTTTCCGCCTTCGGCCGCGTCCTCCCGGACGTGCGCCGGTCCGTATGGCGATTCCATCCGAGAGGTTGGGTCGGGACGGCCCGAGACGAAGGCGAGGAAAGGAGAGCGCAGCTCCTCTCCGCCCTTCGGGCCGGACACGGGGTCGGCGCCGCGTTTGCCCTTCGACTCGACTCCGGACCCGCGCCATCCCTGCGTCTCATCCTCGATGACCTTGCCTCGGAGCGGTGGGCGGCCCGTGCCTTTGTCCCTTCGTTCCCACCCCATCAATGGACTCGCGAGCGCGTCCGGCCCTCTGTTTCTGAAAGCTTCGCATTCGTAGCGCGCCGAATACAGCCATGGCCGATACCCCTCAGGACGGCGGCCGATGGGCCTCCCCTCGTGGACCATCTGGCGAAGACCGCCGGAACCCTTCCTCGGGGGGTCACGGTGACGCTCGAGGCTCGCCCCCTTCCCGCTCCGCTCCCCGGCTGGTGGGAACCGGACTCCGTACCATGGGAGCGAGCTCCGGTGAACCGAGGCGTTCCTCCGAGGGGGTCACGTGAGGCGGAGCGCGGCCACCGGCCCGCCCCGGCTCCTCCGGAGCGCCCCCTCTTCTGGAGCCTAGGAACGAGCATCGGGCTCAGCGACCCCCAAGGCCTCGACAAGGACCGGTTCCGATCGGCGAGTCGTGCCGTGGAGCGGGCCACCCGCTCGGGACTCGGCAACGGTCTCTCCGTCGTCGGCAGAGTTCGGGGTCGGTTCCGCGGATCGCTCGGATTCGCGACGTCCGAGGAGGAGATGCTCCTCGTTTTCCCCGGACCGGATTGCCCGGCACCAGGAGAAGCGTGGACGAACGCATCCGTGCCGTGGTTCGCTCTCGGCCGGACGAGCTCGGGCGAGGCCGTAGGCCCCGAGATCGAGCCGGACCAGGGACGGCATCTGGCCGTCCTGGGGGAGACCGGCATGGGAAAGAGCTCGATGCTCGTGGCGCTGGCCCGTCGGGCGAGCCGTGGCTACGGCCTCATCCTCCTTGACCCGCTGGGGGAGACGGCGGCGGCGCTCGGACGGGAGCTCGACTCGGAGGCGTTAAGGTCGGCGATTCGAATCGACCCGGTCGACCATCCGCTTCGGGTGAACGCGCTCGAAGGGATTGGTCCGCCCGGGGCTGACCCTATTCGCTCCGAGCGGCGGCTGAACGACCTCGTCCATGCGCTTCGACGAGTGCGGGCGGGCCGGTACGCGGACTCGAGCTTCTGGGGCCCGAGGCTCGAGGAGATGCTGACGAGGGCGGTCCGGGCGGCCGCCTCCCTCGAGCAAGGGACGCTCACGGACGCCCACACGCTGCTCGC
>JASHTB010000104.1 GCA_030040775.1 Thermoplasmata archaeon
GCGCGAACGGTTCGGGGGTTTTCGTAGACCGCACGGGGAGACCCGATCGACTCTAGCTTCCCGTCGAACAGAAGACCCACGCGGTCGCCGAGGAACAGCCCCTCCCCCCGGTCGTGCGTCACATGGATCGCCGTGGCCCCCGAGGCGGTCAACGCGCGGCGGAACTCGGCGTGCAGGTCGGCCTTTACCTCGACGTCGATCGAGGCGAACGGCTCGTCCAAGAGCACGAGCTTCGGTCGGGCGGCCAGGGTCCGGGCGAGCGCCACGCGCTGACGTTCACCCCCCGAAAGCTGGTCCGGCCGGCGGTCCTCGAAGCCCTGGAGGCGGAGGAGTTCCACGACTCGGTCCACTTCGGCCTCAACGTCCGCGCGCGGACGTCGCTGGAGGAGAGGGGCGTAGGCGATGTTCTCGTACACGGTGCGGTGGGGAAACAGGGCCGACTCCTGGAACATCAGGCCGATCCCCCGCGTGTGCGGCGGGCGCCCGGTGACGTCGACGCCTCCGAGGCGGACCCGGCCCGCGGTCGGGCGCTCGAGCCCGGCGAGGCAGCGAAGGAGCGTCGTCTTCCCCGCGCCGTTCGGACCGAGGAGCACGAGGATCTCTCCCTGCTCGACCGAGAACGAGACCGACCGAAGGACGGGGGCACCGTCCCAGGCACTCGAGAGTCCCTCGACCTCGACCAGAGGCTCAGAGCTCGACACGGCGACCTCCGGCGAGGAGCACGACGAAGACGGCGAGGCTCAGCAAGAGGAGGAGACCCGCGCCCGCGTCCGCGACCGCGAAGGAGCGCAGGTCGTCTAGACGGTAGAGTGCCACCGGCAGCGTCGTGAGCGGCGCCGTGACGAGGAAGTTCGTCGCCGTGAACTCCCCGAGGCCGAGGGCGAAGGCAAAGAGGGCGGCGGTCGCAAGCCCGCTGCGCACGCGGGGGAGGTCGACGTCCAGGAACGCGTTCCAGGGCGTCGAGCCGAGGCTCTGGGCGGTTTCTCTCCCTCGCGGAGAGAGCCCGGCGAGGGGGATCTCGATGCTCTGCAGCGCGAACGGCAGGGCGAGGACGGCCTGACTCACGACGACCAGAAACCAGACGTTCGTCGCTCCCCCCAGCAACGGCCTCCAGAACGTGGCGAGGGCGAGAGCGAGAACGACCGGTGAGATCAAGAGGGGAAGGAACAGGAGCACGCCGAGCGCGCGAGAGCGAGCGCGGCGACCGACCACCGCATAGCCCAGCACGATCCCGAAGAGGATCGCGATCACGGTCGCTCCGGTAGCGAACAGGAGCGTGTTGGCGATCGCCCCGTAGGCCGAAACGCCGAGCCGCGCCGTCGTGGAGGCGGAGAAGAGCGACGTCCAGGCCGCCCCGGCCGGACCGCCCCCGAGCGGGGCGACGCTTCGGTAGATCACGGCCGCAAGGACGGCGAAGACGCCGAGGAGGACGAGCCCCGTCTCGATCGCGAGCGCGACCGCGACGGGGTTGCCCCGGGTGAACGGACGGGCCGCTGCCGACCGGCCCGAGAGCACCCTCAACCGACCGAGCAATAGAAGGTAGAGCACGGTCGGAATCAGGAAGAGGGCGACCATGACGAGGGCGAGTACTCCCGCCGTGGTCGGCTCGAGGAGGATCTGGTCGAGCGACCAGATCCGTGCCTCGACCGTGTAGCAGCGGGGGCCGCACAGGAGGAGCGGTGGAGCAAAGGAGAGCGCCGAGAAGAGGAACGTGAGCAGACCCCCGACCGCCGCACCGACCCAGGTCGGGCGCGCCCAGACGTCGCGGTACGCCCGCCACGGAGAACCGCCGAGGGTCGCCACGGTCTCCTCGAGCTCGGCCGACGCGCCCTCCGCTCCGGTCGCCGTGAACAGGATCACCACGGGAACGTTGAACACGAGGTTTGCGGCGACGATGGCGGGGACTCCCGTGCCGAGATAGGAGAGCGCCGGCATCACCGACGACAGGATCCCGGCGGGACCGAACAGGTCTAGGACCCCGAACACGACCACGAGACTGGGCAAGAGGAACGGTACGAGAAGGAACGATCGCAGGGCGGAGCGGCCGGGCCAGCGATAGCGGCCGAGGAAGACTCCCGCGGGATAGCCGACGACGACAGCGAGGCCGGCGGAGAGCCCGCCCTGGAGGAGCGAGTTCCAAACGGAAGCCCGGTTGAGGGACCCCGCCGGAGTGGCGCTCGAGAACGCCGCTAGGACGCCCGGGAG
The DNA here is from genome assembly GCA_030040775.1 of Thermoplasmata archaeon. GTDB lineage: Archaea > Thermoplasmatota > Thermoplasmata > Lutacidiplasmatales > UBA184 > Lutacidiplasma. Next base: position 2,206 of record JASHTB010000104.1, read on the forward strand.
TCCTCCGGCCTGGCTCACGGCAGACCCGAACAACAACCCCACGGGCAGAAGGGAGAACAGGATCACGAACAGGACCGCCGGACCGAGGACGGTCGACTCCTCTCGGAGCGTCATGGTGGAAGGAGCGCATCCGCGAGTTCTTGGTAGGTCGTGAGCCAGCCGGTGAGGTTACTCGCGACCTCATTCGGGGTGGTGCCGGCGTTCAGCGGCACGATCCCGGACGGGTTCAGCGCGGAGGCAAAGACGGCCGGAAGGGCCACGGTCTCGTTCGCGGGGTACTCCCATTCGTTCGTCGGGATCTCGGCTTGGACCGTGCCGCTGAGCAGCCAGTTCTCGAACTCCTCATCGAGCGAGAGGTGCCGAGAGCCGCTTACGATCCCTACCCCGTAGACCGTCCTCCAGCCGTAGGCGGTCCCGTTCCACCAGCTCACGGTCGAGTTGAACTGACCCTGGGCGCCGTAGTACGCCGCATACGCCGGGTCGGTCGAGTAGCTCACGACCATTCCGGGGTTTCCGGGCGGGGTCGAGAACTCCTCGAACGCGGTCCCCCAGTCGGGGGCGGGTTTGTAGCTGAGATGGGGTAGGACGCCCGTCCAGAATTCGGTCCAGTTCTGGTGCAGAACCTGCTCGTAGTACTGGACCTCCCAGACGAGGAACTCCTCGCCGGTGATGTCGACCGTCGGGTCCTCGATCAAAAGCTGATTCGCCCAGCTTGCGTTGTTCACGAAGTCCGGGAAGGTGGCGTGGGCCACCGCGCCCCCGCTCGCGGCGTAGAACGAGGCGTTGTAGTCGATGGCGAGATACCCCCACTCGTACGGAACGACCCCGTGGTCCGGACTGATCTCCGCGACGAGCTCCGGCGAGACGTTCGCGAGACCCGGGGCCGCGTACGGGATCACTAGGCCGTGGGCCTCGGCCTGAGCGGCCGTGATCTCGTCGAGGCCGACGACAAGGTCCGCGACCGGAGCGTTCGCCTCGGCGAGGAGCGTGCTCACGAGCGTGCCCGAGGGGAACTCGACGTCGATGTGGACGTGATGGGCGCTCGCGAACGTGTCGAAGACCTCGGAGAAGGCCGGGGTCCCAGGGCCCCCGAACAGGCTCGGATAGGTGTAGACGACCAAGGTCGGCTCGCCGAAGCCTGTCGAAAGGTACTCCGCCATCCCGACGCTTGCAAGGACGACCACGAGGGCGACGGCGACGACCGTGAACATCCGTCGGAGACGGCCCGGCGCCCGCAGTCGGCGGGTCGGCCGGATCGGAGTACCGACCCCGGTCATCCTCGACCGAAACCGGTCGAGAGAGGCGCTAGCTGCCGCATCGCTTTCCCTTCGCGGGCATTATCCCGTGCAGGTTCGTGGGGTCGACGAGGTCCCCCTCGTCCTCTCAGCCGGTTCCCAGCTCCCCCTGCTGTCCATCAAAGCCCTCCCGGGGCATTAACTTTGACGACTGCCCCCACCGCCCTTATACGCCGGGCCCGCCTTTGCAGGGGGTCGGAAGGAGATGCCGAGCACTATCGAGAAGCTGCGGTTCGGAACCGAGCTCGTAAAACGCGGATTCGCCCGCATGCAGCAGGGCGGGGTCATCATGGACGTGACGACCGCCGACCAGGCCGCGGTCGCCGAGGAGGCCGGCGCGGTCGCTGTGATGGCGCTCGAGCGCGTCCCCGCCGACATCCGGGCGGCCGGAGGCGTAGCGCGGATGGCCGACCCGATCAAAGTCCGCGATATCAAGGAACGGGTCTCGATTCCGGTGATGGCGAAGTGCCGGATCGGACACACCGCCGAGGCGCGGATCCTCGAGGAGCTGGCGGTCGACATGATCGACGAGTCGGAGGTGCTGACGCCGGCCGACCCGTTCCGTCACGTCGACAAGAAGGCGTTCAAGGTGCCGTTCGTCTGCGGCGCCCGAAACCTCGGAGAAGCGTTGCGGCGGATCGAAGAGGGAGCGGCGATGATCCGCACGAAGGGGGAGGCCGGCACCGGGAACGTCGTCGAGGCGGTCCGACACATCCGCCAGACGAATGCCGAGATCGAGGAGGTGTCACGGCTTCCGAAGAAAGACCTCGGCGCATGGGCCAAAAAGGAGAGGGTCTCCGAGGCGATTCTGCTGGAGGTTCGCTCGCTCGGGCGACTTCCGGTGGTGAACTTCGCCGCGGGGGGGATCGCGACGCCCGCCGACGCCGCCCTCTGTCGGATGCTCGGGGTCGACGGGGTCTTCGTCGGGAGCGGGATCTTCAAGGCCGAGCATCCGATGAAGGTCGCCCGTGCGATCGTCGAGGCATCGTTCCACTACGACGAGCCGGAGGTCCTCGCCCGGGTCTCGGCTGGCCTCGGAGAGCCGATGCGAGGGGTCGACATCGCCTCGCTCTCGGCCGACCAGATGTTGCAGGTACGCGAGGCCGAGCCGCTCGAGATGACGGCCCGTCGCCGCGACGAGACGACGGCGTAGACCGCCCGCAGGCCGTTCGCGCCGTGGGCCGATGGTCTGAAAGCGGGGGAGACCGGTAGCCCCGTCCCGTGCGCATCGTCCAGGTCACGCCGTTCTTCTACCCCCACGCCGGTGGCGTCGAGTCGCACGTCCGCGGCCTCGTGAGAGAGTTCGCCCGGGAGGGCCACGAGGTGACGGTCGTCACATCGCGCTACGACCGCCACCTCCCCCCGGAAGAGCGGCGGGAGGGCTACCGGGTCGTCCGCACCCGTTCGCTCGGGGTCGCGTTCAACACTCCGATCGACGTGGGCACGAGGCGCGTGGTGCGCGCGCTGGACGCGGACCTCTTCCATCTCCACTACCCGCCGCCCCTCACCTCCTACTTCGCGACCCGTGCCCTGAACCGGCGGTCGGTGCCGCTGTGCCTCACCTACCACTGCGACCTGTTCCTCGCCGGTCTCTCGGGCCGACTGCTCTCCGGGGTCTACCAACGCGTCTTTCTCCCGTTCACGCTCGGCCGGGTCGACCGGATCATCGTGCATACGAAGAGCTACGGCGTCACCTCCGCGATGCTCCGAGGACGAGAACTCACTGTGATCCCCTCCGTGGTCGACCTCGACCGGTTCCGGCCGGGACTCGATGCGAGCGCGCTCCGCGGAGACCTTCAGCTCGAGGGAAAGCGGGTGATCGCTTTCACCGGACGACTGGTTCCGCACAAGGGAGTCGATGTCATCCTGCGAGCGATGCCGCTCCTGCCGCCCGAGGTTGTCCTGCTCGTCATCGGGGCGGGTCCCCGGCTTCCGAGCCTCATCGGCCAGGCGCGCCGACTCGGGGTCCAGTCCCGGGTCCGCTTCTGTCCCTCCGTATCGGACGACGACCTTCCCCGATACCTTGCGCTGGCCGAGCTGTTCGTCTTCCCCTCCCAGAACCGGCTCGAGGGGTTCGGTCTGGTGGTCGCCGAGGCGATGGCCGCGGGCCTCCCGGTCGTTATCGCCGACATGCCCGGAGTCCGTGAGGTGATCGAGCCGGGGAAAGAGGGTCTTCTCACCGAGCCGCTGATCGCCTCGGACCTCGCGGCGAAGGTGCGGATGCTGCTGGACGACCCGGAGCTTACGCGGCGCATGGGGGCGGCAGCACGCCGAAGGGCAGAGGAGCGGTACGGCCTTCCGACCGTCGCCGCCCAGCTCCTCAGCCTGTACGCAAGCCTGCGCGCAACTGGTTGATCTGGACCTTCAGGCGTTCGGCTTCCGCCCCGGCGGCGCGCCTCCAATTCGCCTCCGAAGAGGCGTACAGGATGCTCCTCGAGGCGTTCACGAGCAACGCGCGGCCGCGGGCGTCGACCCCCTCGCGCACCGCCGTCGCGAGCGAGCCTCCCTGAGCTCCGACCCCTGGCACGAGGATCGGGATGCCGTTCCCGAGCGCCGCGCGCGCCCCTCGGAACGCATCGGCGAACGTCGCCCCGATCACTGCCCCGACGTTCCCGTGGGAGTGGGCGAGGCGACGGACCTCGCCCACGATGGCGAGCCAGAGCGGACCCCGCGGGGTCGGGATCTCCTGGAAGTCGAGCGAGCCCGGGTTCGACGAGTGGGCGAGGACGAACACGCCGTGCCTGGGGTCGTTCAGGAACGGTTCGAGCGTCTCCCAGCCGAGCCACGGGCTGACCGTGACCGCGTCGAACCCGAAGCGGCGGAAGGCGCCGTCCCGCCACATTCGCATCACGTTCGGTATGTCGTTCGACTTCGCGTCAAGGATCTTGAGCCGGGTCGGTCCGATTCTCTTCGGTAGTCGGCTTAGCAGCTCGAAGCCGGTGGGCCCGTAAGGCAGGTAGGAGCCGATCTGCATCTTGTACGCCGCCGCGTGGGCGTACGTCGCCGATATGATCCCGCCGAGGAATCGTTCGAGCTGCGGACCGGGCTTGAGCCGGCGCAGCGGCTTCGGCATGAGCGCGGGGTCCGGGTCGAGGCCCACGCAGACCAACGAATTCCGGGCCGAAAGGATTCGGTCGACCCGGGCGTTGAATTTTAGCGCCAATCTCCGCGAAGTAGGAGCCGCGGGGGAAAAACCTTGGTATCTATTCGCCGTTCTGACCGGACCGAGTCAACCTTTGAAAGAGCACAGTTCACCACCTTAGAGAGTTCTTGAACCTCTCCTCACCTCTCTCCCTCGATTGGCCGCGCCGGAGGCCTGTCGCTCCCACCCGTCGTTCATCGTTCGCGGGCGTCGAGGCCATTTTATGGACCTCGACCGTTCCCCGTGCCCGGATTCCCCCGCCATGGCGATGCCTGAACCCTCCACCGCCGGTGCCGAGGTCCGGCTGAAAGACCTCTCTCCTCAAGCCCCCTCGGTCGAGATCGTGGCGCGCATCGTCACGCTCGAGCGGCGGGAAGTCACGCGCCGGTCGGACGGTAGTCGTCGTCCGCTCGTCTCGGGCCTCTTGAGCGACGGAACCGCCACCGTCCGGTTCACATGGTGGGACCCGCCTCGGGAGGGGCTCGAGCGAGGCACCGTAGTGCGGGCCGTAGGCGCGGAGGTCCGCGAATTCCGCGGCCGGCCCGAGATCACGTTCACCTGGCGTACCCGCGTTGGCCCGGCGAGCTCGGCCGAACTACCCCGCGTGGACAGCTCCGAGTTCCCGCTCCGTTCGGTTCGGGAGCTCTCTCCTCCGATGGAGGGCTTCCGCCTCGAGGTCCGGGTTGTGCGGACCGCGCCGCGGCCGGTGACCGTGGGAGAGGAGCGTCGAGTCGTCCACGAAGGGATTCTGGCGGACAGGAGCGGGATGATCGCATTCTCTTCCTGGAGCGATTTCGGCCTTCACACAGGCGAGTCCGTCCGGATCGCCGGGGGCTACGTCCGCAGCTTTCGGGCTCGAGCGCAGCTCGTCCTAGACGAGCGGGCCTCGGTCGTCCGGATCGACGGGACCGACCTACCGGACCCGAGTGAGCTCCTCCGGTCCCCGCCCCGGACCATCGCGCGAGTGGAGGACGAGGGAGGAGGGGAAGCGGTCGCGGTGGAGGGCCTCGTGGTGGGCCTTCTCCCACCGAGCGGGCTCGTCTATCGATGCCCCACGTGCCAACGGTCGGTCAAGAACGGGCTCTGCCGCGTCCACGGCCAGGTCGAGGGCCAACTGGACCTCCGGGCGCGAATCGTGCTGGACGACGGAACCGGTGCTCTCACGGTCAACGCCGGACGCGCCGACACCGAACGCCTGACCGGACTCACGCTCGACGAAGCGCGGCGGCGCCTGAAAGAGCAACCAGACCCGAGCCTGATCGAGGAAGAGGTCCTCTCGCGGCTGCTGGGCAGTCGATTGCGGGTCCGTGGCTCGGGGACGCGCGATGAATTTGGCGTGACCATCGTCCCCGATTCGGTCGAGCGGGTCGACATCGACCTCGACGCGACCGCGCAGGAGCTCGCCTTGCGACTCGGCGAGGGACGGCCGTGACGTTCCGCGAGACGGCTTGGAGGGTCACGGCCCGAGAGCTCGAGGGCTCCCTCGAGGAGGAAAAGGGGGAGGGAGACCGGGCGGCGTCGTACCTGCTTTCGCCCTTCGGTGCCCGGATGAACCGGGTGCTCCTCACAGGGACGCTCACCCCGGCCGAGCCGATCGGACGGGACGAGAGCCAGCCGTTCTGGCGGGCCCGCCTCACCGACCCGACCGGAGCGGTCAGCGTGACCGCGGGAAGCTTTCAGCCGCGGGCGATGGCTCAGCTGCGCTCGTCCACCGCCCCCCGCCCGGCCCTGGTCGTGGGCAAGGTCCACCTCTACCGCGGGCGCGACGGCGTCGGGTACGTTTCGGTTCGGGCGGAAGGGGTACGGTTCGTTTCAGAATCCGAGGAGCGCGCGGTCCTCGGCGACATCGTTCGTCAGACCCTCGACCGACTCGACCTGGTCGAACGGGTGGAGAAGGAGCCGAACGTCGGCGACGACTCGCTCGTCCGCGAGGGGGCGCCGCGACCCTGGGTACGTGCTGCCCGAGAATCGCTGAGGCGATACCCCACCGTCGACCGTCCCGCGTTCCGACGCGAGCTGCGTTCGGCCGTTCGTCGGGTCGCCGGGGATTCCGGCCCGGTCGCTGCCTCGGAGTCTCCCCCGCCCGGCGTGACGGTAACGCGCTCTCCCCCGGCGAAAGCCCGTCTCCCCGCCCCGACGCCCGGGGAGCGCGAGGAGGAGGCGGTTTTTCTCGACCAGCTGGACGAGATCGCCGAGGTCTCGGCGGACGGATACGCCGACCTCAAGGAGCTGATCAGCCGCGTCGCCGAACACGGACTCCTCTCCGACCGGGCCGAAGCGGTCCTGAACCGGCTCGAGGAGGAGGGGGTCGTCGAGGAACCGATCGTCGGGAAGCTGCGGCGGGCATAAGGGCGTCCTCCTGGACTAGGATTTATATCGGCGCCCGGCTCGGAACCTCGGGGGAATGAGGAACACCTGTCTCTCCGACTCCGTGACGAGAACAGCGACGAGCTGACCCCCACTTCCTAAGCTCTCTCGAAGCCGATGGCCGAACCTCGACCCTCCCGCATCGTCCCCGTCATTCTCGCCGTCCTGGTCGTCGTCGTGGCGGGGGTCGGGGTGGGCCTCCTCTACGAGTACGATCATCCGAAACCGGCCAGTTCGGTGCCTACCGTCGTCCAAGGGGACAATGTCACCGTGAACTACATCGGCTTCTTCGCGAGCGGGCCTCAGTCCGGTAGGGTCTTCGACACTTCGATCTACTCGGTCGCGACGAACAACGTCTCCTACCCGAAGTCCCTCGAGTTCGCGTTCCGAGGGAACAAGTCGGCCTACGCCCCGCTTGCGGTCTACGTGGGGCCCGCCGGTAGCTACCCGATCGGCAACCTCACGTTCGGAACGGTCATCCCGGGCTTCTGGCAGGGGCTCCTCGGGCTGCCGGCGAACCATACGGCATGGATCACCGTGCCGCCCAGCCTCGGATACGGCCCGGTGATCTCGAACTGCTCGGTCGCGCAGCCCCTCACGTTCAGCGTCCCCGTGCTCGTCGCGCTCACGCCCGCCGGTTTCGCAACTGAGTATCCGGGGAAGAGCTCCGCGCCCGGGACCGAGTTCGCTGACCCGGACTTCGGCTGGACCGACCTCGTTCTCGCGAGCAACTCGACCGCGGTGCTGGTCGAAAACCTACCGACCGTCGGCTGGTCCGTCCCCACTTCGAGCTGGCCGGTCGTCGTGACGAGCGTGAACGCGACCACCATCACGCTCCGCAACGAGCTGGTCCCACAGGACGCCGGGCTGGTCCTCGGGACGGCTGTGGGGACGACCGTGTGCGGCTCTCACCGGTTCATCGTCACCGGGGTCAATGTGGCGAACGGTACGTTCACCGAGCTCTACGACTACACCACGTCGAGCGGCAGCACCGTCAACGCGGAGATCCAGGGCCAGACCCTAAAGTTCGAAGTGACGGTCGTTCGGTTCTACTAGCCGACCGAGCCCCAGCGGGGGGGTTCAGCCCCCCAGCGTGATCTTCCCGCGCTTGAGCAACTCTTCAAGTTGCGCCTCCGCGGTCGAGGAAAGGAGGTCCTCGGACGGTTCGCGACGGCGGGAGTAGGCCCGCAGCATCTTCCGGGCCTCGTCCCGCCGGGCCCGGCTCTTACCTAAGACCGCGCGGCCTTCCCGCTCGAGCTCGCGCATCTCGCGACCGAGGGCGTCCAGCTTCTCCGCGACCTCGGCCCGGGCGCGCGACCTCGACCGGAGCTCGGCGAGGAGCGCTCCCGCGGCCACGAGCTTCGCGCGGACCGCGGCCATCGTGGCGTCCCTCTCCGCCTTGAGGAGGGTCAACGCCTCCCCGAGGCGCTCGACCTCCGCGCGGGCAGCCGCCACCGACTGCTCGGCCTCCTTGCGGAGACGTTCGTGCTCCGCGACCACGGAGGCGCGGGCCTCCGCGTCCTTGAGCTCGCGGGTCCGCTGTCGGAGCCGATCGATGAGCGCATTCTCCTCGTCGAGCGGAAGCGCCCGGGTCTGCTGCTTCAAGTCGAGTTCGGCAATCTCTCGCCGTAGCTGCTCGGGTCTCACCCGTTCGCCCGGCGCGAACGTGAGCTTGAGCTCCCGGTATCGGATGACCGCTTCCTCCACCTTCTTCCGGGCTGCCTCCCGTTCCCCACGGAGCGTCGCGAGCTTCTTGCCGAGGACCCCGTGCTGTTCGTAGAGACGTTCGACCTCGTCCTGGGGGGCTTGGCGCTGGTCGAAGAGCGCCTTCTGCTCGGTGGAGATCCGCCGCAGCTCCGCGATCAGCTCCTGCCGACGACGAAACAGCGCATCGAGCTTCGCGTCGATCGCGCGAAGCCGAGCTCGGTCCTCCCGCTCGGCTCGCTCCTGCTCGTCGGAGAGGATGGGTCGGGGAGCCACGACCGGGCGCAGGCAGCGGGCCTCAGAAAAGCCTTTGCGCGAGGGAAAGGCGCGCCGTCAGCTCCTCCGGGGGCGAGCTCGCCGTTCGGGCCGGGCGAAGCGCTGGGCGGCGAACAGCGCGGCGGGGACGGCCGCATCGATGTTGACCACCGCGATGGGAGCGCACGACTGGAGCATCGCCGAGAGCGCCGCCTCCCCTCGACCCCCTCGCCCGTAGCCGGTCGAGGTGGGGACTCCTACCACCGGGGCCCGCACGAGACCGGCGAGAACCGTGGGCAGCGCCCCCTCCCGTCCGGCGAAGACGAGGTAGACCTCGGGCCGACGGGCTTCAAGTCTTCGCACCGCCCGAAGGAGCCGGTGCAGTCCTGCCACCCCGACGTCGTGCGCGCGAACGACCCTCACGCCCAGCTCCGAGAGGATGGCGGCGGACTCCTCGGCGAGCGGGACGTCGCTCGTTCCGGCGGAGACGACCGCGACCGTCCCTCGTCGGTGGCTCGGACCGAGCGGCCCTGCGAGACGGAGGACGCGTCCTCCCGCGAGGCGACGGACGGCGAGACCTCGTCCGTTCGGACCCCGAATCGCCCGCAGCTGCTCCCTCGTCGGCCGGGAGACCAGGGCTCCCTCGCCCCGGACCGCGAGCGCCTTCAGGATTCCGAGGAGATGCGAGACGGACTTCCCTTCTCCGAGGATGACCTCGGGCACCCCGATGCGGCGGGGACGGTCCCGGTCGAGCCGGGCATACCTCCCGACCGCGAGCTCCCGGGAGCCGGATTGTCGTCGGTGCTTCATGCTCCTCGAAACGACCGGGGTTAAGATTAATCATTGACTGTGGGGGCACTCCCCCGAGCGCCCTGAGCTCCGTCCGGACCGCGAGGATTTCCCGGAAAGCGGGGCCGGATCCGAGCACGGTCGGGGCCCGGTGCCGGGACCAGAAACGATCGGAGTCTCCCCAAGTCGTGATATATCGGACGCCGGTGGACCGGCGATTTCCGACGATGCC
>JASHTB010000105.1 GCA_030040775.1 Thermoplasmata archaeon
CGAACGCGGCCCCGATGTTGGGGGAGAACCCTGCGAGGCTCACCGCGACCGCGTAGAGGCTCATCACCAGGAGGAGCATCCGTTTCTTGCCGAACTTGTCGCCGAGCTTCCCGAAGATCGGCGTCGCGACGGTGCCCACGAGGAGATAGGCGGAGACGATCCAGACGACCGTGGTCGCCGGCGCATTGTCGAAGAACGTGACGAACGACTTGAACGCGGGGATCACCATCGTCTCCACGTAGGTGACCATACCCGCCATGACCGCGAAGATGATCAGCACCGCCCGCGAGGCCCGCGGGTCGTACGGTGTCCCGGCGGCTGTACGAACGACCCCGCCGTTGTTCGCGTTCACGCACTCGCCTCCCGAACGGAGCTGGTGGGTTCCTTCCGGAGGTGCTCCGCCACGGTCCGTAGCGTCCTGGCGGTGACGGCCACGTCCCGATGGGAGAGCGGGGCGAGCGCCTCGCCTAGCGAGGCGTCGACGCGTCGCCAGACCGCCTCGAGGACCCGACGGCCCTTCGGAGTCACCGAGAGCACGACCTGACGGCGGTCCGTCTCGGAAGGGCGCCGCGCCACCAGGCCGAGTTCGACCAGCTGGTCGACCGACCAGGTGCATGTCGCGGGGGTGATGCCAAGGCGCCGGGCGAGGTCGCTCGGATGCTTCGCGCCGCCCCGCTCGAGGTAGTGGAGGTGCCAGAACGTCGGACCAATCAGCCCTTCGGCGCGGAAGCGCGGGGCCATGCTCGTGATGAGCGCCTGGGAGACGTCGCGGATCGCCTCCAATAGGTCGGCTTCGATGACTTCCCGCGCAGGCAGAGCGACCGACATAGAGGAGGGCCCGCCGATTTACTTGGGGTATTTAACAATTTATCCATCGAATAATTAGGGGGCCGAACGAAGGCCCGCCGGCCTACGCGAGGGCGTAGCGGGCGAGCTCGACGAGGTCGCGCACCGTCGGGCCGGTAGAGGAGGACGGCCGGCCCCACGTCGCGACGATCGCACCGTGGGGAAACGCTCGGTCGACCCCCGCGTCCCGGCTTGCGAGGGACGGGAGCCTTCGGCGACGGTCGGCTTCGAGCAGAACCACCAGCGCTCCCACCGGTCCCGAGTCGACTTCGACTCCTCCGCCCGGATCTCGCCCCCACGATTCGACCCGGGCGTCTTCGTCGTGGAGGTGGGCGACGCGGACGCGACGCACGGGCCGGGCCGATCGGGAAGGCGGCACGGGCCGCCAGACGATCCGGGCGCCCGCGGCCCGGAAGCGCTCGAGGAGGCCGGGGTCGACCGGGAGGGTGGCCCGCGTCACGCTACCGCTCCCCGGCCACGCCAGAGCAGGCAGTCCGGTCGGACCGAACACGGGCCGCAGACCGATAGGTCCCGCTCTTTCGGGCAGTCCCCCGAGATCCCGGTGTGACAGAGAACGAAGTCGTAACGCACCGGGTCGATCGGGTCGATCCGTCGGAGCGCCTCACTGACCTCCTCGACCGTGGCCCAGGACCGGGTGCGCCGGGCCGTGAGGCCGAGGTGGTAGGCGATCCAGTGGACGTGCTGGTCGAGCGGGACCTTGAGCGCACCGGTTGGAACGTGGTTCCAGTACCCGAGGTCCGGGTAGCCGGGCCGGACCATCCAGCGCACGAAGAGCGTGAGGCGCTTACAGGGGCTGCCCGACGGCTCGAGGGGGCTAGGAAAGAGCGCCCGATATCCCGGTGGCGACCGGCCGCGCCCTCGCAGTGCCCGAGAGAGCGTGTCCAGCCCTTGGTCGAACCCGCCACGCTCCCATCCTTGAAGGAACGCCCGCTCGAGCGAATCGTGCTCGGCGTAGTAGTCGGAGAGGGTTCGGGCCAGGTGGTCGAGCTGGTCCCCCCGTATCCATCGGTGGCGGAACGAACGCAGCGCCTTCCGCCGCTCCTTCGACCAGGCCGGGTCGACCAGCAGCGCCACGTCTCCGTCCGCGAGCGCCACGAGGCGCTCGATCGCGCCCCGGATGGCGGTCGTGTTGCCGATGGCGAGGGTCGAGCCGAACACCCCCGCTACCTCGGCGCGTCTCAGGTCCGTAGAGAGCGGTCGGATGGTCGAGATCGGGTCGTCTGCGAGCGACCGCTCGAACGGGAAGCTGGTATAGAGCCGGGAGAGATGGGCGGGGAACTCCGGCGTGGGATGGTGAGGACGCACGCGCGGGCGACCCGTCGTGCGGATTTACGCTAGAGCGGGAAACGGAGGGCGGCATTCGATAACTATCCCTGGCGTCTGCGCCTCGCATGTCGGCCACCGCGGTCGAGCTGCGGCCCACGATCGATCGCGCCTGGCTCGAAGAGGCGGCCGGGCTGGACCCCGTCTCGCACGCCTTCGCGCTGTGGGACCTCGACCGGAATCCGGGACGGATCCGCTTCTTCTCGGCCGTCGAGGAGGGGACGACCATCGGCTACCTGCTCGTCTGGCTCGGTCATCCCTCGGCTCCGATCGTCCACTGGTTCGGAGAGCGAGCGGGGGCCGAGGCGCTCACGGGAGTCCTGCCGCCGCGGCCCTGTGTCGCAATCGTCCCGCCCCCGGTGGCACCGATCGTGGAGGCGGCCCGGGGGCCCGGCCGGCCGTACCGGCTGCTCGTGCTCGCCCGAAACCGTGAGATGCCGCTCGGCCCGACCCCCGGGGCCGTTAGAGTCCGGCCGCTCCTTCGCCGCGACCTCCCCGAGCTCACGTCGTGGAGCCGCCACCAGAACGACCCGGTCGTCCTCGAGTACCCGTTCCTCGACCCCGAGGTCGAACGCGTGTGGGGAGCGTTCGACTCGGGGCGGCTCGTCGGGGTGGTGCGTGCCGAGGTGCGGCTGAGCCGGGTCTGGGTTCTCGGAGGGGTCTACGTCGAGCCCGGAGCCCGGGGTCAGGGTTGGGGTCGGTTCCTTCTCGGCGCCGCCGTCGCCGCGGCCGAGGAGGCCGGGGCCGAGGTCGCGCTCTATGTGCGCGAGGACCGGGCCGCCGCTCGGGGCCTCTACGAGAGTGTCGGCTTCCGTACGGTCGGCCACCGGGTCTGGATCGATCTCGGCGCCGGGCTTTCCCCGTGACCCGCCGGAACGGCTAAGCCTCGGACGCTCCCTTCCGCCGACATGCCCTCGAACGCCGACGCGGCGGAGATGTTCCGCACCATCGCGGACCTCCTGGACGTGCTCGGGGAGAAGTTCAAACCCGAGGCGTACCGAAGGGCAGCCCGCTCGATCGAGACGTTGACCGAGGACCTCTCGAAGGTCGCCGCCCGGGACGAGCTAAGGACGATCCCCGGGGTCGGTGAGGCGATCGCGGAGAAGATCCGCGAGTACCTTTCGACCGGTCGTCTACCCTACTACGAGCGATTGAAGCACGAGGTCCCGGCCGGCTTGGTCGACCTGATGCGGCTCCCCGGGCTTGGGCCGAAAACCGCCCGGCGGTTCTGGGTCGACCTCGGGGTCGAAGGACCGGCCGAGCTCGAGGCGGCAATCGCGCAGGGTCGACTCGACTCGATGAAGGGGTTCGGGCCGAAGAAGATCGAACAGATCCGGACCGCCCTCGCCGAGGCCCGCGCCGCGCCGTCCGGCGGAACGGCGCGTATGCCGATCGAAGCTGCGTTCCCGATCGCGGAGCGGATCGTCAGCGGGCTTCGCGCCCGCGCCGCGGCCGATGCGGTCGAGGTCGCGGGAAGCTTCCGCCGACGACGGGAGACGGTCGGTGACCTCGACATCCTCGTCACCTCGGAGGAGCCGGAGCGGGTCTTCGATGCTTTTTCGGCGCTGCCCGAGGTGCGCGAGGTGCGCCTGCGGGGCGGGACCAAGGAGACCGCGCTCCTCACGAACGGGCTCCAGGTCGACGTGCGGGTCGTCGAGCCGGCGGCGTTCGGCGCCGCCCTGCTCTACTTCACCGGCTCGAAGGACCACAACGTCCACCTGCGGTCGATCGCGCGGGAGCGCGGGCTCAAGATCAACGAGTACGGGATCTTCCGCGGCGAAGAGAGGATCGGAGGGCGGACGGAGGAGGAGGTCTACGGTTCCCTCGGGCTCGCCTGGATCCCTCCCGAGCTCAGGGAAGACCACGGCGAGATCGAGGCAGCGACCCGAGGAGAACTCCCGACGCTCGTTCGAGGGGAGGACCTCACGGGCGAGCTCCATCTCCACCTCTCTCCGACCGCCTCAAAAGAGGACGTGACGCGTCTCCTCGAAGACGCGCGACGACGGCGCCTTACCTTCCTCGGCGTCGTGGTCGGTGGGGTTTCGGACGACGGGAGGCCGTTCTCCCTATCGACCGCGTCGCTCTCCGCTCTCGATGCGGGGGTGGGTCGGGGGCTCGAGGTCGCACGCGCGGTCGAGGCCGAGGCCGGTGCCCTCCCTCCCGCGCTCCGAGAGGTCAAGGCCGATTATCGAATTGTCCGTGCAACCGGTTCGCCGCCGGAGTCCCCGGGGAAAGTCCGCGAGGGTCCTCCGATCCTCCTCGTCTCCCACTTCGAGGCGAAAGTACCCCCTTCCCCCGACGCGGCTCGCGGATGGGTGGAGTGGGCGCGCACGGTCGGCGCAGCGGTCGAGGTCGGGCCCGGAGCCGAGCGGCTCGACTCGACCGCGGCGCGTTTCGCCCGCGACTCCGGGGTCCCTCTCGCCCTACGCACCGGGGTCGGAGCGCCGGCCGACGACCCCACGGCCGCGGTCGCCCTCGGCTTTGCCCGCCGAGCCGGGGCCGGACCGAGCGACGTACGACTACGGGCTCCGGGCCCCCGAGCGGCGCCTCGCCGACCTACGGCTTCGCGTTGACAAGAGGCGCGCCGGCGCGGCCGCCCGAGATCGAGAACGGGTCCGCCGGGCGTCGCGCGAGGCAGCTCGCGCACCGATGCGCCGCCGGCGAGAGCCCGTGACGCCAGTAGCAATCCGCGCAGAGAGGGCGGCCGCAACCCCAGCAAAGCGGCGCGGCACCTTTCTCGGAAACCGGTCCCGCGCAGGTGGCACAGACGAGCCGACCCCCGCGATAGGGTTCGGGAAACGGGGGAGGCTCCGGGAGGCGCGTCCGGGGCCGCTCGACCGGGGACGGCGGGCGCGGTAGGCCCGGCGGCTCCGAACGGTTCGGGCGCGGCTCCATCCGGGCCAAGCGCACGAGTTCATCCTTATTTACGACTCGGTTCCAGTTTCCGTTTTGCGACTGGACCCGGGAGTTCATTTACCGCCCGCGGCGAGGCTCCCGCGTGTCGGACGGTCGCGCCTATCCCCGGCCGTACGTGCGGCCGCCGCCCTCTCGCCCCAGTCGGGCGGCCGAGCTAGAGGGGGAACGCCGCCGGTCGAACGCGGCGATTCCCGTGGTGGTCGTTGTGGTGATCGTCGGTCTCGTCCTCGGACCGT
Source organism: Thermoplasmata archaeon (assembly GCA_030040775.1). Classification (GTDB taxonomy): domain Archaea; phylum Thermoplasmatota; class Thermoplasmata; order Lutacidiplasmatales; family UBA184; genus Lutacidiplasma. The sequence continues at coordinate 5,343 of JASHTB010000105.1, forward strand.
ACACCTTCCTCGCCCCCGCCTTCTTCGGGTTCGTCCTCCTAGTGGCCGGAGGGTCGTTCCTCTCGACGCGCTTGAACCCGCTGAGCCCGCACTTCTACCTAACCCGCAAGCCGTCGTGGCTCGCGACGGGCGTCGTCCTACTCGGCGCGCTGCTTCTCCTCTGGGACGCCTACACGCTGTTCGTCGCCCGGTTCGGGCCCGTCCTGCAACACCTGTAGGCGGCCACCCCCCGAACCGGGGAAGACCGCCCGAAAAGACACGAGGCGGTACGAGCTCTCGAGCCCGGTGGACGACCTTCTATCCGACGCGTCCTTCGGGCCCGGCCGTGAACGAAGGCGCCCCAGGATCGGCCGCGGCCCCTTTTGGGAGCCGCACTATCCTCGAGTTCGGCGCGACCCCCGATGGCCGGACGTTGAACACCCGGGCGATTCAACGCGCGATCGACGACGCGCACCGGGCCGGGGGCGGGGTCGTGTACGCGCCACCCGGGACGTTCCTCACCGGTGGGCTCGTGCTCAAAAGCCACGTGACGCTCCATCTCGAAGCGGGGTCCGTTCTCCTCGGTAGCGCGTCGATCGACGATTACGCCTACCATCCGGGGCCGCCGGTCCGCGGGGACGCGAACGGTCACCACCTCCTCTTCGCTCAGGACGCCGAAAGCGTGACGGTCTCGGGTCTCGGCACGATCGACGGGCAGGGCGCGGCCTACTGGGAGCCGAACGTCGACCACCCGGCGGTGACCCAGGACGACGCGTGGAAGGACGGGTCGACCGGGTACTACCGGCCGAAGAACGGCAACCTCAGGCCTTCGCCGATGCTCGAGTTCGCCCACTGCCGCAACGTCCGGGTGCGGGACGTGACGCTCCAGAACTCGGCCGGCTGGACGCTCCGGCCGGTCGGTTGCGAGACGGTGGTGCTCCAGGGGTTGCGCATTCGCAACCCGAACACCGGCCCGAACACGGACGGCCTCGACATCACCTCCTCGCGCAACGTCTTCGTCTCTCACTGTGACATCGCGACCGGCGACGACGCGGTCTGCCTGAAGAGCGAGGATCCCTACGGTGCGCTCGGTCCCCTGAAGAACGTCGTGGTCACGAACTGCGCCCTGACGACCTCGTGCAACGCGTTCAAGATCGGGACCGCGACCCACGGAGCGGTCGAGAACATCGTCTTCGCCCACTCGGTCCTCTACAACGACGCCGACACCCCGCTCAACACGCACGCGAGCGCCGGGGTCTGCGTCGAGATGGTGGACGGAGGCACCCTGGACGGCGTCCTGGTCTACGACATCCGGATGGAGAACGTCCGGGCGCCGATCTTCGTGAGGCTCGGCGAGCGGAGGAAAGGGACCGGCACGTTCCTCCGTAACGTCCGGATCGAGGGGGTCGAGGCGAGCGGCGCGATCGTCTCGAGCTCGATCACCGGAGTCCCGGGGCTCCGTCCGTCCGACATCACCGTCAGTCGTTGTCGGATCCGCACGGTGGAGGAAGGGCGGGCCGAGTGGGCGCACCGCGCCATCCCCGAGGTAGCCGCCGACTACCCCGAGGCGCGGATGATGGGCCGGCTTCCGTCGTACGCGTTCTACGTCCGCCACGCCGACCGCGTACGCCTGACGGAGGTCGAGTGCCTCACCGACCGCCCGGACGGCCGACCCGCCATCGTCTGCGACGACGTGGACGACATCGTCCTCCGCGACCTCCTCGTTTCCGCTCCCTCGGGCGGCGCTCCTCTCCTCGACCTGCACGACACACGCCGGGCCTGGCTCTCGGCCGTCCGTTCTTCGAGCGTCCCCGCAGTCCTGGCGAGCGTCCGTGGTCGCGCGTCGACCCAGATTACCCTCGCGGGAAGCTCCCTCGACCGGGATCGGCCGGCCGTGACGTACGCGGACGGCGCGAGTCCGGACGAGGGCAGGAGCGAATCGGCCGAGTAGTCGACCGCGCGCGGGACCGCCCGGGCGCTCCTGCGCCGGCGGAGCGAGCGGAGCCGGTTACGCCGCGACCATCCGCTCGAGGGCGAGCCGGGCCCGGTCCGCCACGTCGGCCGGCACGTCGATCGAGTACTGGTTGAAGCGGAGCGAGTCGCGGACGTCCTCGAGGGAGATCTCCTTCATGTACGGGCAGATCGCCCCCGCGTCGATCGGGTCGAACTGGGTCACCGGGTTCAGCTTGCGCATCCGGTGGAGGATGCCGACCTCGGTCGCGACCAGGACCTCGGGCACCCGGGTCTCCTCGGCGTAGCGCACCATCCCGTCGGTCGAGAGCACCCGGTCGACGTGCGGGAGGGCCTGCGTCGCGCAGCCGCACTCCGGGTGGGCGATCACGGGGGCCCCGGGGTGCTCGGAGCGCGCCCGCTCGAGGTCCTCCGGCCGTAGCTTCGCGTGGACCGGGCAGTCGCCGACCCACAGGTGCATCGCTCGGCCGGTGCGCTTGCGCACATAGTCGCCGAGGAACATGTCCGGAAGGAACAGGATCTCCTTGCCCGCGGGGACCTGCTCGACGACCTTGATCGCGTTCGAGCTCGTGCAGCAGTAGTCCGCCTCGGCCTTCACGTCCGCCGAGGTGTTGATGTAGGCGACCACGACGGCGCCGGGATGGTCGGTCTTCCACGCGCGCAGCTGGTCGGCCGTGATCGAGTCGGCGAGTCCACAGCCGGCCTTCAGGTCGGGAAGGAGCACCGTCCTCGTGGGGTTCAGGATCTTCGCGGTCTCCGCCATGAACCGGACGCCGGCGAAGACGATGACCGGTCGGTCCGACTCCCTCGCCTTGCGGGAGAGGAACAGCGAGTCGCCGACGTAGTCCGCGAGGTCCTGGACCTCGGGCCGCTGGTAGTTGTGGGCGAGCAGCACAGCGCTCCGCTCGTCCTTCAACCGGAGGACCTCTCCCTCGAGCGACATCGCTCGAGGGGTTCTAGACCGCGCGGCGACTTAAGCGGACGGGGCGAAGTCGGAGGTGGAACGGAAGCGCTCGGGCCGAGTGGGTCAGTGAGCCGAGGCTCGCTGCGTCCGCTCCGACCGCCCGGTACCGCGCGAGGGTTTCGGGAGTGATCCCCCCGGAGAGCTCGATCCAGAGGCGGTCGCGAAGGCCGGCCCGCCTGAGAGCGCGGACGATCGACCGAGCCCGGGCCGGGGTCGCGTTGTCGATCAAGAGAGCGTTCGCGCCGGAGCGCGCGGCGCTGAGCGCCTCCCCCACCGAGCGGACCTCGACCTCCACCCGTTCGCCAGGAGAGGCGTGGGCGCGGGCACGGCGTACGGCTTCTTCGAGCGGGATCAGAGCGAGGTGGTTGTTCTTGATCAGGAACGCCTCGGAGAGATCCCGTCGATGGGGCTTTCCGCCCCCGTGGACGACCGCGGACTTTTCGAGGTCCCTCAGACCCGGCAGGGTTTTTCGGGTCGCCTCGACCTCCAAGCGCCGCGGCGCCCGCCGTGCGGTCTCGACCGCCCGCCTCGTGGCGCTCGCGACCCCGCTCGCGTGCATCAGGAGGTTGAGGACCGTGCGCTCGGCGGCGAGGATCGCACGCGCGTCGCCCCGCAGGCGCAGCACGACCGTCCCCGGGCGGACCGCGCGTCCGTCCGGGCTAGCCAAGACGACCGTAAGCCCGAGCGCGCGGGCGACCGTGCGCGCGGCCTCCATCCCCGAGAGCACTCCCCGCGCCTCGGCCTCGACCCACGCCTCGGCGCGGATCGGTCGGTCGAACAGCGCCCGGGTCGTCCGGTCGCGGGTCACCCGGTCCTCGACGAGCGCCCTGGAGACGAGAGAGGCGGTAGACCGGGCGTCGGGGCTACGACGCATTCCCTTCGCCTTCCTTCGAACGGAGCGCGCTCTTCAGGCGCTCGAAGTCAGGGACGACGTCCGGGCGCAGGGTCGGCAGGTTGCGCCGTTCGAGCTCCGCGACCCGGCGACGGGCGGTCGCCTTGTCGCCCCGGGCATAGGAGAGCTGGGCGAGGCGGAGGACGACGTCGACCTCGTCGGCCGGCGCTCTCAGCTCCCGGACGAGCCGGTACGCCTCGAGGAGGTCCGCCTCCGCCCGGTCGTACTCACCGCGGTCGAGCTCGATCTTTCCCTGCACGATCATCGACTGAACGAGGCCGAACCGGTCGCCGAGCCGTTCGAGGATCTCCCGCGCCCGGTTGCTGCGCTCGGTCGCCTCCTCGAGCTTACCCGACTCGCGGAGGATGTCGGCGTAGTTGAACTGCGCCCAGCCGACCCGGCGGGTATCGTGCGACTTTTCGGCGAGGCGGATCGCCTCAGAGAACTCCTGGATCGCCTCGGGGTACCGCGGAGGGGTCGCCGGGGTCCCCGCGATCACGACCCCGAGGAACAGGTGCGACTGCGCGGCCTCGCGGGCGTCCCCAAGGCTCTCGAGGATCCGCGCAGCGTCCCTCGCCTCGGACATCGCGCTCTCCGCCTGGCCGGTCATGGCGAGGACGTACGCGCGCCGGACGAGGGCGAGGGCCGTCGCGCGCTCGTTGCCCGCCGTGCGGGCGAGGGCGAGCTCCTCCGTGTGCTCGGCGAGCGCTTCCGCGTACCGTCCCTCGTAGTAGAGCGCCTCGCCTCGGAGGCGATGAAGGCCGAGACGGACGAGCGGATGGTTCGTCAGGTCGACCGACGAGAGCACCCGGGAGGCCTCGTCGGCCGCGGCCCGCCACTCGCCCTCGTCGGTAAGGACCTGGGCCAGGTAGAGCTCGAGGAGGGCCTGGACGTGGGGGGAGAGCTTCTTCGCGAGCCCCCGTCGGTTCAGGTGGCCGCGCAGGAGCTCCTCCGCCGCCTTGAGCTCTCCCAGGTGGTCGACCTGCTGGGCGATCTCGAGGACGAATTCGGCCTCCCCGTCGACGTCGTCCGGTCGGAGGCGCCGGAGGCTCTCGAGCGCCCGCTCTAGGTGGGTCCGGGCCGAGTCGGGGGAGAACGACCTCACGGCCACCTCCGCCGCGGTCCGGTTGTACTCGAGCGCCTTCTCGTCGACCTTGCCGAGGTAGAAGTGGCGGGCGAGGGCGTAGATCGTCGGGATGTCCGCGCTCCCCGTGGCCTCGAGCGCCTCGCCGGCCCGGCGATGGAGGAGACGTCGCCGGCTCTCCGTGAGGGCGCCGTAGACGTTCTCGCGCAGTCGGTCGTCGGTGAACGCGAGCGTTTCGCCCGGGCGCTCGAGGAGCAGGCCCTTGTTGACCAGCCGGTCGACGGTCTCGGCGAGTCGCTCCTCGTCCTCCCCACCCGAGCGGAGCAGGACCCCGAACGAGAACTCCGAGCCGAGGACCGACGCGAGGGCGAGCGTCCGATCCTCCGCCCCGGTCAGGGCCGGCAGGACCCCACCGGGAGCCCCTCCTCCCTCTGAGGGCACTCCGGCCGCCGCCTCCTCGGCGCGGTGCGCGAGCCTTCGGTCGAACTGCTCGAGCAGGAGCGGGTTCCCCCCGGTCTCCGAGAACCGGCGCGCCACCTCCTCGGCGGTGAACTGCCGGTCCGGCTCCCTGAGCCGCAGGTAGTGGACGACCTCGTCCGACGTGAACGGCCGCAGCGTGACCCGGCGAGCGTGGGTCGCCGACTCGAACGCTTCGAGCCGGGCCCGCCGGGACTCGGTGAGCGATTCGGGAGGCCGAGCGGTCGCGACGATCCAGAGCGGCCGGTTCTGCAGCTGGCGGGCGACGAATTCGAGCGCTTCGAGGGACGGTTCGTCGGCCCGATGGATGTCCTCGAGGATGAGGACGGTCGGCCCGCGGCGCGTGAACTCGAAGAACTGCTCGGCGATCCCGGTCCAGATCGGCTCGAGCGGCGACTCTCCCCGCTCGTCGGCCTCGCCCAGGGCCGAAAGGAGCCGCTCCTCGATCCGGACCGGCGAGAAGCGGCCCGGGTCTTCTAGCCGCGGCGCGAACCCGATCAGGACGCTCTCGGGCCCGGGAAACCTCGGGACCGGCCCCCCGGAAGGGGTGGGCTCTTCCCGCACGCTCTCGAGCGCGGAGCGGAGCAGGGTGAACGGCGGGGGGGCGTCCAGCGCGGCCGCCCGTCCGACGAGGACGGGGGTGCCCTGCCCCCGGACGTTCCGGACGAGCTCGCCGACCAGGGTCGTCTTCCCGACCCCCGTCGCCCCGACGAGCAGGGTGACGCCTCCGTTGCCGGCCCGTGCGTCCTCGAACCGCCGGTAGAGGGCCTCGACCGCCTCTGCCCGGCCGACGAACGGGCGACCGTTCCCGGTGTCGGCCGCCATCGGTCTGTCGTTGTAGATGGGGAGCTCCCAGTATTTACCCTCGCGCCGGAGCCGCTTTCACGAACGGGAGGGAAGCGACCTCTCCGGGAACCGCCCGGCCGCGGATTTCGAGCTCGACGGACGTGCCGACGGGGGTGAGCGCGCGGGGCAGGTAGGCGAGCGCGATCCCATGGCCCAGGTTCGGAGAGAGCCCTCCGCTGGTCGCCTCGGCGACCACGGCCCCGTTCGCTCGGATCGGGGTCCCGTGGCGGGGGATCGCCCCCGGCGCGGTGGTCGAGATTCCCGCGAGGCGCATCGCGACCCCTTCGGTCCGCTGCTTTTCGAGCGCGGGCCGCCCCACGAACTCGTGGTCGAAGTCGACGAACCGCTCCTGCGCCGCTTCGAGCGGGGTGTGGTCCCGGTGGAACTCCTGGCCCGAGAGGAGATACCCCTTCTCGAGCCGGAGCGAATCGCGGGCCCCGAGACCGCAGGGAAGCGCGCCGGCCGAGACGAGGCGCTCGGCGAAGCCGTCGGCTCGGTCGCTCGGAACGAAGAGCTCGTACCCGAGCTCCCCGGTGTAGCCGGTGCGGCTCACGAGAACGGACTCCCCGAGCGCCCCGGGGAACGGCAGGCCGAGCTTCCCCGAGGCCCCGGACCCGCTCGACCAGGGAAAGAACGCCGCGTGATAGAAGCCGAGCTTCGAGAGGTCCCAGCCCATCAGTTTCTGAAGGAGCGCGCGCGAGGCCGGCCCCTGGACCGCGAGGAGCGAGACCGGGCCGTTCCAGCGGGCGATCTTCGTGTCCGGTCCACGGTGCTGACGGAGAATCTCCTCGACCTCGTCGGCCCGGGAGGCGTTCGGGACGGTGAGGTGGCTGCGGGCGAGCTCGTCGCCGGAGTCGATTCGACTGACGAGGAGGTCGTCCACGATCCCCCCGGTCGACTCGAGCAGGAACGTGTAGCGGACCTGTCCGGGAACGAGCCCGGGAACGTTCGCGGTCGTGCGACGGGAGAGAAGGTCGGCCGCGTGCCCTCCTTCGACGGTGAGGATCCCCATATGCGAGACGTCGAAGAGGCCGACCGAGGTCCGGACGGCTTTGTGCTCGGCGAGGATGCTCGTGTAGTAGAGCGGCATCTCCCAGCCGGCGAACGGCACGAGGTGGCCCCCGTGCCGCCGGTGGAAGTCGTAGAGGGCCGTCCGCTTTAGTTCGGGGACCCGGGGAGGGGGCGAGGCGGGCGCGCTCACGTGACGACCTCCGAAAGGCGTCCGGTGTCGACCGCGTGGCGAATCTCGACCGCGATCCGGCGTCCGGTGCTCATCGGCGTCCTCCACAGCGCGTTGCCGTACGGGTGGCCGACCCCGAGATGGACGTTCGTCCCCCCGCCGATCCGCGCCGCGACGTCGAAGACCACGGGGTGGCCGTCCTTGTCGAGACAGCTCTGGAGGGTGAACGGGCCGAGGATGCCGGGCGGGTAGCGCTCGCGGGTCGCGTCGACGAACTTCTCTCCCATCCGGAAAATCTCCTCGAGGATAGATTCGCGGACCGTTAACGTACCGTGTCCGACGACCGTGTAGCTCGGGATGCGCGCGGTCTCGGGCAGCTCAAGCTGCTGAGCGGCGGGGAGTCGGACCAACCCGTCGAGGTCGCTCTCCCGGCGCTCGTCGACCCCGAGCAGCTCCAGCCCCTCGGCCCGGGGGACGAGCGGCGAGAAGAAGAAGTTGAAGTTGAAGACCGGGCCGAGGACGTACTCCTCGATGCGGGCTTGAGCGAGGTCGTCCGAACGGATCGTTCCGTTCTCGAGAAGCTGGGAGGACCTCTTCCGGAACTCCTGCGGGCTCGCGACGGTGAAGAACCCCCGCTCGAGCCGCCGCGTCGCGTGCGGGAGCTTCACGATCGCGAGGCGGTCGATCGCCTCCGGCGAGGCGATCGCCCTCGGGGTGGGGATCTGGGCGCCGGCGAGCAGCGTGTAGTAGTTCTCCCGCTCGGTACGCTCCTCGATCCGCAATAGCGCGCGCGACCCGACGATCGGAACGCGGAACTCGTTCTCGATGGTCTCGAGAGGGACGTAGGAGGAGAACGCCCGGTTCGGCACGAGGAGGACCCCGTGGCTCCGCATCCGTTCCTGGACCGCGGGGGCCGCGAGGTCGGCGAATCGGGGGAACGTCCAGACGTCATCGACGCATCCGCGGTGCCGACCTCCCGCATGATAGCGGAGGGTCCGGAAGTACCGCGCGTACGTCGCCTCCCGTCCCTCCTGGGCGAGCACGAGGCTTGGGAGCCCTTCGGTCACGGCCCCGTCCGCGATGTCGATCGCGGAGTGCGAGCCGACCGCGCCGACGACGGGGGTCCGGGGGTACTGCCCCACGAGGGCCCGGATCTCCGCGAGGGGAATCGGCATGCGGGACGGCGACCGTCAGCGCGACTTAAGGGCTCGGGCCACTCGCTCGGGAGCGAGAGGAAGCTCGGTGACGTGGGCGCCCGACGCCGCACGGACCGCGGAGGCGATCGCCGCCGGCACCGGGATGATCGGAGGCTCGCCGAGGCCCTTCGCGCCGAACGGGCCGGCGCCCAGGAACCCCTCGACGAAGGTGACGTCGACGGGGGGAACCTCGTCGAGCGTGGGAATCCGGTAGTCGACCAGTCCGGGGTTTAAGAGCCGACCGTCGTCCGACCAGAGCGCCTCTTCGGTCAGGGCCGTCCCGAGCCCCATCGCCACCCCGCCCTCGACCTGGGCGCGGGCGGACAGGGGGTCTACGACCCATCCGACATCATGGAACGCGGCGTACCGAACGACCCGAACCGAACCGGTCTCCCGGTCGACCGTCACTTCGGCGACGTGGGCGGCCCCGGTGAAGTCGGTGTACGGGTAGAAGGTACCGGCGACGACGAGCGATTCGTCGATCGTGCCCGGTTGCCCGTAGTGTTTCCCCTCGGCCACGAGGGCGCCGGCCTCGGACTCCGCGGCGTTGAAAAACTCGGAGACCGGCCGACGGGCCGTCCCCGCGCGCGCGACGATCGCTCCGTTTTCCCATCCGAGCGTGACGGGCGACCGGCCTCCCCATCGCTCCGCGAGCGTGGCGAGAAGGTTTCTCAGCGCCTGGTCGACCGCCGACCCCAGCGCGCCGACCGTCCGAGAACCGAAGACCCCGGCGTCATACGGTGCGTGAGCGGTATCGGCATACTCGATCCGGATCCGGTCGCGCGGTAGGCCGGTCCGCCGCTCGGCGACCGCCGCGAGACCGACCAGCACGCTTCCCGTCCCGATCTCGCGCTCGCCCTGGACGACCACGAGCTCCTTCGGGGTGAGTCGAACCCGGGCTTCCCCGCCGGCGGGGGTGTTGGTCGACCAGAAGCCGAGCCCGACGCCGACCCCGTGACCGGCGGGCGCGGTTCGCCGCCACTCTTCCGCGACGCCACGGGCCGCCTCGAGCGCGGTCGGAAGCCCGAAGTGAGCCACCCTCTGACCGAGCGCCGTCGTGTCGCCGTCGTGCCAGAGGTGGTCGGCCTTGAAGGCGAGCGGGTCGACCCCGACCTCCCGCGCGACGTGCTCGAGGTGGGACTCGACCACAAAGGCGCACTGGGGCGCGAACGGCGCGCGGTGCGGACCGAACGGCGGCTTGTTCGTCCGGACCCCGTACCCTTCGATCTCAAAGGTCGGGCAGCGGTACGGTCCGAGGAGGAATCCGATCGCATAGCCGGTGGCGAAATCGCGGCCGGGAAGCGAGGTGCCGACATCCAGCAGGAGGCGAACGCGCCGCGCGACGATGCGGCCCGAGGTGACGGCGGTCTCCATCCGAACGACCGCGGGCAAGGTCGTCCGGCCGAGCAGGAACTCTTCCCGATACGACAGGGCGAGACGGACCGGTCGGCCGGCGGCGCGGGAGAGCAGCAGCGCGTACGGCTCGACGAACGACGCGCCCTTCCCGCCGAACCCCCCGCCGACCCACGCACCGTCCACGACGACCGATTCCTCGGGAACGCCGAGGATGGACGAGACGTCCTCGCGTACCCCGAACGGGCTCTGGGTCGACGTGCGCACGGTCCATCGGTCGTCGTGGACCTCCGCCACGCAGACGTGCGGCTCGAGCGCCACGGGGTGGACGCTCGAGGTGCGGTACGTCTCCCGGACCACGGTGCCCGCCTCGCGGAAGGCACGGTCGACCTCGCCTCGCCGGGCGAGGACGTGCGCCGCGACGTGGGGAGAAGCGCCTAGGTCGGAGCCGGGCCAGTCGGGAAAGACCGCCTCGACGTCGGAGACGGCCGGGATGGGTTCGACCACGACCCGGACCGCGGCCGCGGCCTCCCGCGCGAGGGGGAGGGTGGGGGCCGCGACCGCCGCGACCGGCTGGTTCCGGTAGGTGACGGTCTCGCGGGGGAACGCCGGGCGCTCGGGGTCTCCCGACCGGCCCGAAAGGAGCGGACCGAGGTCGGCCGCCGCGACCGCGACGACCCCGGGAAGCGCGCGCGCGGGGGCGAGGTCGACGGACCGAAGGTGGCCGTGGGCGGCCGGCGCGGTGACGAGGGCACCCCAGAGCATCCCGGGCGCTTCGAGGTCCGCGCCGAACGCAAGCTGTCCCAACACCTTCGCGCGGGCGTCCGGTCGCATCGACGCGGTCATGGAGACTTCTCCCGAACGGCGGCCACGGCCCGAACGATCGACGCGTACCCAGTGCAGCGGCAGAGATTTCCGGCGAGGTCGTTCAAGAGCTCCTCGAACGCTTCGGCCGACCCTCGTTCCTTCAGTAGCCCGGTCAGCGTCATCACGAACCCGGGCGTGCAGTATCCGCACTGGACCGCTCCGACCGCTTCGAACGCGGCTTGGACCCGGGCCCCGACCGGGTCCTCGGAAACTCCCTCGACGGTCGTGATACCGCTCCCCTCGACCTCGTGGGTCAACGTGAGGCAGGAGAGCGTCGGGCGGCCGTCCACGAGGAGCGTGCAGGCACCACAGCCTCCCGTTCGGCATCCCTCCTTCGTCCCCTTGAGGCCGAGCCGCCATCGGACGGTGTCGAGGAGGCGCTCGGCGACCGGTACCGAGTCGAGGGCGGTCGGCCGTCCGTTCACCGTAAGGCGGAGGACGGGGGACGTCACGTCGCCCCTCCCGAAGAAGCGCAGGCTCGGACGGCCCGTTCGAGCAGCGGCTTGACGAGCGCTCGACGGTACTCCTCGGAGGCGCGCTTGTCCGCCACGATCGGGGCGAGCTGTGCGGCCGTCTCCGCCGCGCGAACGACCTCGGCGGAGCTCGGACGGGGCCCGCGCAGAAGCTCCCCCGCCTCCGGGACGAGGATGGGTCGGGGGGGAAATCCGGCGAGCGCGACCCGCCAGGATTCCCTCCTCGGAGAGTACGCCACGGCGACCGCCATGTGCGAAATGTCGTGAAACGGCCGGACCCTCTGGAGAAGGTAGGCCGAGGGTCGGGCCTCGGGGATCCGGACGGCGCGGATCAACTCGTCGGGTCGAAGGGCGGTCTTGCGCGAGCCTTGGACGAACCGGTCGACCAGGACCGTGCGCGCTCCCTCCGGCCCGACGAGCTCGACCTCCGCGTCCAGCGCGAGCAGGATCGGGATCAGGTCGGAGGCCGGCGCCGAGCGGCCGAGGTTCCCTCCGAGGGTGGCGCGATGGCGTAGCGCGACGCTCCCGACCGCACGGACCGCGGCGTACAGCCCGGGCAGGCGTGTCCGGACCCCGGGGTCGTTCTCGAGCGTTCGAAGGGGAAGCGTGCTCCCGATGGTGAGCGCCGCGCCATCCCAGGCGAGGGTCCTCCACGGCAACCTGCGCAGCGAGAGGACGGTCCGCGAGGCGAGACGGCCGTCGTCCAGGTCGAACAGAAGGTCCGTTCCCCCCGCGAGGACCGCGAGAGCGCCCGGAGCGGCCGACCGGAGCGCCGAGAGCGCCTCTTCGGCGGTCGCCGGCGTGAGAAGGTCGAAAGCAGCCACGGCGCGGGCGGAGCGCACGCTCGCCGCTTAGCGTTTCGCGTCGCCAGAAGTTCGAAAATCATCCGCTTTTTTATCCCATGAGCGGCTTTGGCAACCGGACGGCATGCCATTCGAAATCGCGTTGCGTTACTCGACTCCGCTCACCCCGATCGCCGACCTCGAGGAGGTCCTGCGGGAATTCCTCCGCCTGATCGGCTACCTTCCCGAGGGAGAGGAGGGCCGCGGCTCGGAGGGGCCGATCGCGCAGAGCCTCGCCTACCGCCTCGTCCACGACTGCCTCTTGAGGGACCCGACGCGAGCGTGGTATGTCGACGAGCTCACCGCCGTCCTGAAGACCTCGAAGCCAACGGTCTACCGCCACGTCAACAAGCTCAAGGCCCTCGACCTCCTAGAAGAGGTGGGAGGTACGGCCGACGGGAAGGGACGAAAGGGCTACCGCCTACGGTACGGCAACCTCGCGCGAGCCTGGGACTTCACCGAGGCAAACGCCCAGAATGCCCTTCGGCGCTACCGGGAAACCGTGAACCATCTGCAGTCGCTCATCGAGAAGCAGTCGGCAGTGCCGCTCGCAAAGCCGGCGGCGACCCCGCGCGTCGTGCGGGAGCGCGGAGGGCCGCGATGAACGCGGGAAACGCCTCCTCCGGGAAGCGACCGGCGATCGCGCTCACGCCGGGCTCTCACATCCGCCTCCAGTCGGCCGGGCCTGAGGACCGGGCGATCCTCTCGACCGGTACGTTCCGGGGCCTCGTTTCGATCGGCGGGGACAACGCGCTCGCGATCGAACTCGATGGGTCCGACGGGGACCCGAAGGGCCGAATCCGGCTCGTCCCGGTTCCGGCGATCCTCGCCATCGATATCCTCGAGGCCGCGAAGGCGGAAGAGGAGAAACGCTCGGAACCGGCCCAGTCTCCCGGCTACTTCCGATAGAAGACGGGCTTGCTGGGAGTTCCGTCGCGGGTCTTTTCCGCGATTTCGAACCCAGGTCGTTGGCTCCGAAGGCCAACAGGATAGTCCAGACTACCCCACAAGCCCGACCGGCCTACGAGCGGCCCCGGGCTATTAACTCGCTCATGCGACCGGACTGGGCTCGCCGGGACCCTCTCGGGACCGCCCCCGGGAGCCGAACCGGTCGAGGGTCGTCTGTGCCGTGGCGCCGGGGAAGAGCGTCGCGACCGAGTCGGCGAGAATCTGGATCCGCTGACGGACGTACGGCGTGATCCCGTCGGTCTCCCCGAGACGCTGGGAGAGCGGCAGGTACTTGCGGACCGACGCCTCGTAAACGGTCGACGTGAGCTCGCCGTCGCACCGACCTCCGCCCGGGCGCTCCGCGGCGCACCGCCCGGAGAGCGGGGGCCGGCGGTAGGAGGTTCCGCACTCCTTGCATCGGAACCGCTGGGTCGCGTAGCTCTTCAGGTTCCCCATCACGTCGGGGAGGAAGTGGGCGTTGAGGACGAGCGTGACCGCCTCGGCGACGTCGACCGCCCGGATCTGGGTGGCGAGGACGATCGAGCGCTCCACCATGTCCGTCATCGACCGGCCGTCGCGATAGGCCGAGCGCACGGGACCGCCCGCGATCCGCCCGGTGTCGTGGGTGAACCCGTAGCCCGAAAGCGCGCCGTCGGTGCCGAGATGGTGACCCACGAGGTCGAGGATCGGCTCGACCTCGGTCGCCGGCCGGCGCGCGGCCGCCGCCCGGTAGAGCGCAAGCGGGTAGTGCGACGCGACGTCCACGTGGTGCGCCTCCTGGTCGACCTCGGTCGCTTCGAGCCGCGTCGTGAGGACGAGCGGCTTATCCATCAACGAGCCCCGGCTCTCGGGCAGGTACGAGCGGGAGAAGTTGAGCAGCGCGTCCAGGAGCAGGGTCACCGAGTCCTCGTCCCCGTCACAGTTCCGCCGCTTCGCGGCGTGGAAGACCGGGTGCGCGAAGCACGCCTCGGCCTCGGTGAAGCCGACGAGGCGGCCCGCCACGCCCCCCGACGTGTGCGGGGCGAGCGCGACCACGACCGCACCGAGGAGGTCCTCCGGCCGGTCGGCCCGGTAGAACGGGTCGAGGTTGTAGAACCGAACGAGCTCGTCGTCGACGAACTGGGCGAGCCGCGTGAGGTACTCCCCGCACGAACGGGAGACGATGACGTCCTGGGGTTTGAGCTCGACCAATTGCTCGGGGTCGGTGAGGGGGGCTCGGACCCAGTCGTGGGTGTAGCCGAGCCGAGAGAGCGTCCCGAGGTCCGTTCCGACCTCGCTCGGGCGGAAGTGGGTGAGCGGAAGGTCGGTGAGGTCGAACCGGGCGGTGCCGTCCTGGTAGACGGAGATCCCGTGGGCGGCGCGGAGGATCCCCTTCTCGATCGGCTCGGGGACCTTCCCCGGCGACGTCAGGCCTTTCACCCCCTTCACGACCGGGACCTTCCCGAGATGCAGACGGTTCAACGCGTCGCTCCAGAGACGCGCGACCGGGAGCGCCTGGGTCGCCACGGCCCCGGTCGGTCGCGTGTGGGACCCACACGGACAGCGGGTCCAGACCGTCGAGCGCCCGCAGGAGGGGCAGAGGCGGACGCCGAGGTCGACCGGGGTCCCGTCCCGCATCGTTCGCCGGGCGGCCTCGGGCAACGACCGGGTCGGTCCCCCGGCGGCGCCGACCGGGAACAGCCCGTGAACGTTCGGTTGCATCGTGCGTTGGTACGCCTTCTCGGGCCGGCCCACCCGGCCTCCGACCCGGGAGGGCGCGCGGGCTCGGACCGTCACGCCGGCGAGGCGGCTCACGTAGGGAAGCGGGTCCGGGTCGACCGGTTCGAGCGGTGCGGTGCGGACCAGAAGCTCGCCTTCGGTCGCGAGCCCGAGCCCGCCGACCAGGGCCGCGCTCGGGTCCGGCTCGCCCCGGATGCGGTCTCCCGCGACCGGATAGAAGAGGAACCCGAGACGGCTCAAGGTCTCATGCCAGGCCGGGTCGGACGGAAGCTCGAGACCGTTCTCCACCCAGCGGCCGGTCCGCTCCACGAATTCTGCGAGCGCGCGGACCTCGGCGCTCGTGAGGTCGTGCCAGAAGAGAAGCCAGCGAGGAGAAAGCGGGACATGGTGCCGTCTCGACAGGGCGACCGCCTCAGCGTAAGAAGCGCCGGGGCGGTCCTCGGACGGGTCGACCCCGGCGGCGCGCAGCTCCTCGGCGTGCCAGTCGAGCGAATAGCTCCCCGGCACGAGCGACCGGTTGTTCTCGAGGAACTCACCGAACGAGACCAGGATCTCGCCCAGGTCGACGATCCGGCGAACCCGAGGGCGCAGCGCCTCCGCGCGCGCGACGTCGTGGACCGCCGTCACCGTCCCGTCGTCGAGCTCGACGATCGGACCCTCGATGGTGTCGCAGACCCCCATCGCCGCGGCTTTCCCTGGGTACTCGAGCTTGACCTGGGTCCCGATCGCGACGAAGTGCTGCAGGATCACCATCGTCGCGGGGTTGACGGCGCACGCCGCGAGCCCGGTGGTCCGCGCGCGACCGTAGGTCAACCGGAATCCCCCGGGGTGGTTCGGATGGGCGAGGACGGGACGGCCTCCGACCGAGTCCTGGAGGTACTTCGGTACCCGGGCCTCCTCCTCGTCCGTCGCGTGGTGGCCGAGCTCTCCCAGGAACTCCCAACCGTCCAGACCGAGCTCCTGAACGACCTTTCGGAGCTTCGGGGCCTTCTGGCAGAGCCCCTCCGCGATGACGAGACACGCTCCCCCACGGATCCCGTTCGTCGGCACCCGTACTAGGTTTCGGAACGCGCTCACTTCCGCGTCCCCTTCGGTCGACTCTCCCGAGATCGCCACCGGCACGTTGCGGACGACGAGCTCGATCTCCTCCGGCGTGGGGACGTACTGGAGGTGTTGGTGGTACTTGTAGAGCGGAATCTCCTCCTTGTACCTCTCGACCTCCTCGGGCTGTGCCCGAAAAGGGGCGAGGCCGAGGTCGCGCCGCACGATGTCGGCGAGCAGCACGCTCATCGCCTGAGCGGTGCCCCCGGCCGCGCGAATCGGCCCCGCGTAATAGAGTTCGACGTACGGAGCGCGGTCGGGTCCCTCCCGGATGTGGACCTCGGCGAGCCCCTCGAGCGGGGCGACCAGGATCCCTTCGGTGAGGATCGCGAGGCCGACGCGCAGCGCCGCATCGACCCGGGCCGCGAGGGACGCCCCTCGGCTCGAATCCGCGGCGAGCTTTCGGGCGATCTGGACCGCGACCTCCTCGCGAGGCATCTCGCGAGCGAGGGCTCGGATTTCTTCGGATATCCCTTCGATCCCGAGGTGCGCGAGGAGCTTTTCGACGCGCGTTGCCATGTCGTGCGCGCGTGGGATCTCGGGGGAAAGCTCAGGGTCGAGGCCTTCCCGTCGCGCGGCTTCGGCGACGGCGTAGGCGCGGTCGACCGACTCCTCCACAGCGTGAAAATACGATTCCACGGAGGGGGGAGAGTCGGGCTGGGTTTAAGCCCGTGTCGAACGGAACCGCTCAGGGTCGGTTCCGGACGGCCTCCGTTCGCCGTCCCGTGCTCGGACGGGCGAGAGGGACGGGCTTCCCTCCCGGACCTTTCGCCCCGTGCCGGTCGAAGTCCCTCGACCGCGACTCTGGCCCCGGACCCCCGAAGTTCTAGGGCAGGGTCAACGAAAGGCCCTCTTCGGCCAGCAGGATCTCCCCCGGGAACTCCCGCATCGCCTCCGCGCGCGACGCCGGCCGAGGGTCTCCCGGCCAGAAATGGGTCAGCATCAGCCTCGAGACTCCGGCCTCGCGAGCGTAGGCTCCGGCCTTCGTCGCCGAGAGAAGAAAGCGCTCTGCCGAAGCGGGGGGAGCTCCCTGATACATCGCCTCGCAAACGAAAAGGTCGGCTCTCTTCGCGAGCTCCACCACGGCGGGAGACGGCCCGGTGTCGCCGGTGTAGGCGAGAACGACTCCGTCCGCTTCGACTCGAAATCCAAGGTCGGCGATGAAATGAGGGAGCGCGAACGTGCGCACCCGAAACGGCCCGACCGTGAGCGTCTCATCAGGGCCGATCGGGTGGGCGTCGCACTCCCTCCTCAAGCGAGCGGGTCCTTCCGGTCCGTCGAGAGCCCCGACTCGGTCGAAGACCTCGGGTAGGGCGTAGATCGCCAGCGGCGCGGACCGAGGTTCCGGGAGCACGCGGGCACGGAACAGTCCGAAGAGGTCGACACAGTGGTCCGCGTGGGCATGACTGACCATGACCGCGGACACGTCCTCGGCCCGGCACCGCTCGAGGAGCCGAGGGAGGGTGGCGAACCCAAGGTCCAAGACCAACCGGGTGCCGCCCGACTCGAGAAGGTAACCGCTGCACGCCCGAGAGGCCGCGGGCCACGCACCACTGGTTCCGAGCACAGTGAACCGCATACCTGCACCGCTCGCTCCGCCGACGAGTGTCGTCCCCCAAATGAGAATACCGGTTCGGCTGCGCGTGTCCCTACGCTCTGGCGGGGCGTTGAGAGCACCTTACCGATTCCTCGTTCGTGACCGGTCGATGCTATGAGTCGGGGTTCTATCGTCGTTGGTTGAGTTCGCGATGGCCGCTAACTCCGGCCCGTCGTTCTGGTTCGTCGGATCGGCCGCGGTCGTCGCCTTCTCTCTCTTTTTTCTGGCCGTGGCGTTTCCTCCCGCCGGCAGTGCATCGTCGGCTCCGGCGGCGACGTCCACGGATTGGGTGGCCGGCGGCGGATTGGTCACCGTTTCCGGAATCCAGAACGTGACCGGCGCGGCGTATTGGGAAACCTACTGCCCCTCGCCGTACGTCCAAGAATCCTGCGCTGTGCCGCTCGGTGTGGCGTACGTCCCTGACTCGAACGCCGTGATCCTCACGGAGACACAGGCCTACCCAACAGGCTCGGGAGGGTCCGATGCGATCGTCGAGTTCAACCCGGTCACGCTCGAAGCCCTCGCGCCGATACTCTTGCCTTGCGCCCCGGAGGTTCCGTTCTATTCAGGAAACGGACCGTACGTTCTCGTGCCCTGCCTCAACTCCACGACGTACACCTCCGGCACCCTTCTCGTGTTCGACGTAGAGAAAGGATCGATCGTCGCGAACGCCTCGATGCCGTTCCGCGTCGCCTCGATGGCGTACGACCCGATCGATAAGAAGGTCTACGCGGCCGCCTTCGGAAACGCCGTGGCGACGATCGACCCGACGAACGGGACCTTTCTCGACGTTCGGAACTTCACGGACCTAGCGTTTTCCGTATCCTTTCCCCTCTTCGCCGCTTCGGACCAGCTGGTGTTCGACTCCGCGACCGGCGACCTCGTGGCCCCCTCTACGTCCGGCGGCCTGGTGGGTATCGACCCCGCGTCGGGCACCACGCAGGCGACCGTCGGATTGCCCTCTCCTCCCCAATCCCTCGCGTTCGACCCGGCGACCGACCAGCTCTTCGTCAGTACCCTGTCGCCGAGCGCCGTCACGGTCCTCAACGGCACGACCTTCGAGCCCGAGGCACGTCTCGCCGTCCCCGAGTGCGTCGACAACGTCTGCGCGGAGCCCAACGGCGTCTTTCAGGTCCTGCTTGACCCGGTGCACGGTGACGCCTACCTTCTCTCTTACGTTGCGATGCTCACCCTGAACCTCTCCTCGCTCTCGGTCGTCAGCACGGTCTTCGGGGTCGGGGACGGGCCGCCGACCAGCGCCGCGTACATCCCTGTGGCCGACCGGATCTTCGGAACCTACGGAACTGACCCCAGTATCGGTCCGGGCTTCGTCATGCAGCTGACCCACCGAACGTACCCGGCCGTGACAACCCTACTCTGGCTCCCGACGAACCTCGGGAGTCTGCTCTTGTCCGCCCTGGTGGGGTCGGCGATCGCGTTGGTCGGTCTTCGGTCGCTCCGCAAGGCCGCTGTGCGTGCGACCCCGCCCCCACGGTTCGAGAATCCTCCGGCTTAGTTCCAATCCCGCGGGCGCGACGCGTCTGTCTCCGAACGGATCGAACCCTCTCGACACAGGTCCGGTTCCCTGCGCCGAGACGTCTCGGACGACAACCCCCCGGGAAGGGTCTTCCGATCAAAGGATAATCCTCTCCTCCTGCACGGCCCGGTGGTCCAGGGAGAGCCGATCGATCCGGTACGATTCGCCGGAAAAGAGACGCGCCTCGGCTTTCCCCTCGTACTTGGCGGCCACCAATCGGCCGATCGAGTCGGCCTTCATCACCCCGCTGCCGGAGTCTCCTCCGACGAAGATCACTCCGTACGGTTCTTCGATGAGAACCGGTAGGCCGTCGGGACTGAAGTGGTAGTAGCCGCCCCACGAGTTCTCAAGACGAACTCCTGACGTGCCGAAACCGGGTAAGTACGGCGTGACCGCCGGTAGGACGTCGGTCGCGAACGCCTCCCGGTCCCCCATCGCCACCATGCTGAAGTCGAGCCGGCCGTCCTTTCCCGGGTCTTCCCGAGTGCCGATCGGGTGGGCGACGGAGTCCTCGTAACCGACCCACATCTGCCGGTCCCGGAAAATCGGTTTGAGAAGCGCCCCCGTGGGCAGGATGAGGAAGGGAAACCGCGCCCGGCCGTCGTCGGTGTCGACCGGGTTCACCGGAGGTTCCCAGCGCAATAGCTCCTCCACGACCCGACCCGATACCGAAAACAAGGTCTGCGGTCGCGGGCTGCAGGCCGTGGCGATTCCGAGGGGGTGAAGGAGCTTCTCGGCCCAGGCTCCGGCCGCGACGATCACGTGGTCGGCGCGCACGGAACGACCGTCTCCGAGCTTCACCCCCGAGATGCGAAGGCGTCCCTTCATCTCTTTTTGGAACGCGAACGGCAGTTTCGACGGCTCGTGAAGCAAGATCTCCTCTCTCCCTTCGAACGAAAGCCGTTGAACCACGGAGTCGAACCGGAACTCGACCCCGGAGCGTTTTGCCTGCTCGTAGTAAAAGCGGACCAGCCTCTCAGGGGCCACCGCACCGCAGTTCCGTCCGAACAGACCGCTCGAGATCGGCTCCGGAGCGTGGACCCCGTCGTCCTCGTACCACCTCGCCGGCGTAACGTCGAGGCCCGGGCACGACCGGAGCTTCTCGAGACTCACGGGCTGGGCGTCGATCGACCCTTCGCTCTGAGAGACGAGGGATTCGTACTCCTGTCGGCGGCTCTCCGGGAGCAACCAAAGGTAGCCGAAGAGGTCCAGGAGGGGAGAGGGAGCTCGGAGCTCCTCGTGTTCCTCCATCAGATGCCGATAGAAGGCGATCGAGCTCTTCGCCAGAATGTGGTTGTCCCACGAACTGAACACGTCTCGGACCATCCCGTTGCTCGCGCCGGTCGACCCCTCACCCGGCCCCGACCGGGCGTCGAGCACGACGATCGATAGGTCGGAGCGGGACTGGACGAGGTGATAGGCCGACGCGAGGCCTAACGCGCCCGCGCCCACGATGACGACGTCGTAGGCGTCTTTCGTGGCGAAACTCCTCGGACTCGACTCGACCATTCGGCTGAGGGCGGAGGATTCCCCACCTTATGAGTCGATGTTCCCCGAGGGCCCGGTGCGAGCCTTCGGCCGTCTGGGTGGAAAGCTTATCGACCTCGGAACCCCGTCGCGTGGGCGGTCTCTTCTGTGAAGTTCTCCCTCAAGAACCGTCTTCGCTCGTCACGAGAGCCTTCGTTCGGCACCTGGCTCTCGTCGTCTTCCCTGGTGGGGCTCGACGCCCTGAAGGGCCTCGGCTTCGACTGGTTCATGATCGATACGGAACACGCGCCGGTCGACCCCGAGACGATGGCGGCCATGGTCTCAATCCTGGGCGACCACGGACCGAGACCGCTCATCCGGGTAGGGAACGTGGACCAGTATCTCATCAAACAGGCGCTCGACTCGGGGGCGGAAGGGATCCTCGTGCCCCTCGTCAGTACCGAAGCCCAGGCGAAGGCGGCCGTCGCGTTCGCGAAGTACCCGCCCGATGGAATCCGGGGGGCGGCGGCGGCCGCTGCGTCCCGGTACGGGCTAGAGCTCTCTTCCTATCTCCGTACGGCGAACGCAGAGACCTTGGTCGGGGTCCAGATCGAAACCAAGGAGGCGCTGGACAACCTCGAGGCAATCGCCCGAGTGAACGGGGTTGACCTCTTGTTCGTGGGTCCTCAGGACCTGACCCTGAGCCTCGGCCTTCTCGACGACCGGAAGAACCCCCGCGTGCGCGAGGCGATGCGCACGGTCGTGCAAGCCTGCGAACGGCACAACAAGATCCCGGGGACGCTGGTCGTGGACCCGGAAGAGAAACGAGTGGCGGTCGAGCTTGGCTTCCGGTTCATCTCCCTGGCCTCGGACGTCCGCTTTCTCCTTCAGGGAGCGAAGTCGTACCTGGGCGGTTGAGAAGGTCCCGCTAGGATCTCGACCACGAGCTGGGGGGCTGGCTCAGCGAGAACAGGTTTCCGTCAGGGTCCCTGAACGTGGCCGCGACTCCCCACGGGTAATCCTTCGGGGGTTGGGGGAACTCCACTCCGCGCGAGCTGAGCTCCTGGTAGACTTTTCGGCAATCGTCGACTCGCACGACGATGGGCGGGGCCTTGCCCGGGGCCCAGTGCTTGGACCACTCCTTCTGCGCGGGGTCGGTGGCGGATCCGACCTCCCAGAGCGCGAGCTCTAGGTCCTGGCCCTTGGGCCCGACCGTTACCCAGCGATTTCCGCCGGGGAGAGTGACGTCGGTCTTCTTCTCGAAACCCACCGACTGCGTGTAGAACGCCAGGGCCTTCGACTGGTCCGACACCACCAGCGTCACCTGCGCGATCTTTCCTTCCACGGTCACTCCCTCGCTTCGTTGACGGCCTCACGACCTTACGAGAGCGGTAACAAAGCGGTTACCTTCCGCTAAACGCGGTCTTGTAACGCTCCCGGCCTCATCGGACGTCGGAATCCGCTTGTAGGGGCTGGGACCAAGGGGTGGGTCAAGGCTCGCCGACGTCCTCATCCGACCGGAAGGAGAGCTACTGTCCGGCCCCAACGCGGACCGCTCCGATCGCGGAGCTCCCATTGAATCGCGTCGAAGGAAAGGGTCGCCAAAAGTCGCGGGAGGCGGAGAGAATCTGAGAGGCGGTCGAGACGCCTCTCCGTCTTCCGAGGACACAGTGCTCCACGGCTGGTCTTCTCGCGCTGTTATTCTTCCTGATCCTGTTGGTACTCGTTCTCACTGGTCGGCTTGTCAATATCCAGATCAACTTTCCTTGGCCGTAGCCTTCGACCACCGCGACCGTTCGAAGGGAGACGCTTTCCTGACCGGTAGCGCTCCCCTAGCTTACGCGCTGCCTCCGAGAGATCTCTCGCCCTCGCCCCCTACCACGTTTTTGCCAAAACTAAATTCGACAACATGAAACGAAACAGGGTCCCCGGAGGGATTTCGGTTTCAAAGCCGGTAGGGCAGTGACCAATCTGGTTACGGGCATTCGGACTTAGGCACATCCCGACCGACCAACAGTCGACTCAGGAACAGCTTACCGATCTACGAACAAGTTCAGCAGTGACGGAAGATTAAGCTACCCGTGCACAATTCGCCGCCGTGACGGGGCCTCCCCTGCCCCCCGAAAAGTTCCCGCCTCCCCCCGCGCCTGCACCGAGCTCTTCCGAGGACCAGACCCCCACACCTGGCCCAGGTTCTGGAGTCTCAGTTAGCCCTCACGCAGCAGCGGCAAACCTACGTTCTCTGATCTGGAACGAGTGGCTTTCGGCGAAGTTCAATGTCAATTACTATCTC
>JASHTB010000106.1 GCA_030040775.1 Thermoplasmata archaeon
ATCGACCTCGTCCAGGTGCCGCGCTGGAAGATGCCGGCGATCCGCGGGACGGGGATCAACATGATCTTCCAGGAGCCGCTCAACTCGCTCAACCCGGCGTTCCGGGTCTACGACCAGGTCGCCGAGGCGGTGCACATCCGTAGCGTCCGGGAGAGCGGGGGGAAGAGCGTCTCCCGGCGCGAGCCCGGTCCGTTCGACTACTCGAAGAGGCCTACCCCGTCCGCGAAGGATGCCTGGACGGGGAAGGTTGTTCCCGGCGGGGTGGCCCAGGAGGCGGTCCACCGGCGCCAGGTCGAAGGCGAAGGCGGCGGTCGCCGGGAGGAGCTCAGGAAGGACGTCCTCGACTACCTTCGGCTCGTGCGCATCAACGACCCCGAGACGATCCTGAACCTCTACCCGCACGAGCTCTCGGGCGGGATGCGCCAGCGGATCATGATCGCCATGGCCCTCTCCGAGAAGCCGAGCCTCCTCATCGCGGACGAGCCGACCAGCGCCCTCGACGTAACGATACAGGCCCAGGTCCTCACGCTGATGAAGGAGCTGATCGAGGAGGTCAACACCTCGATCCTGTTCATCAGCCACGACCTCGGCGTCATCGCTGAGACGGCGGACGAGCTGGGGGTGATGTACGCCGGCAAGCTCGTCGAGTTCGGGCCGGTCGCCGAGGTGTTCGAGTCGCCCCGCCACCCGTACACGAAGGTCCTCTTGCGGGCCGCTCCGACGCGCTACAAGGCCGACGGGCCTCTCTCGTCCATCCCCGGCAACGTCCCGAACCTCTCCCACCCTCCCCCGGGCTGCCGCTTCCACCCCCGCTGTCCGATCGCCCAACCGGTTTGCAAGGCCGAGCCGCCCCCTCCGCTCGCCCTCGTCCAGGGAGCGGGGGCAGCGCACCGCAGCGCCTGCCACTTCGCGGAGAAGGTGCCCGGGATCCCATGAGCTCCCCCCCGCTCGTAGAGGCCGTCGACCTCGAGAAGTTCTTCCCGCTCACCCGCAGCGCGACCGAGTTCTTCACCGGTCAGGCGCGTCGGTCGATCCACGCCGTGGACGGCGTCACCCTCACCGTCCTCCCGGGGGAGACCCTCGGACTGATCGGGGAATCGGGTTCGGGCAAGACGACGTTCGGCTGGGTGGTCGCGCGGCTGCACGAGCCGACCGCCGGCTCCCTCCGGTTCGAGGGGGACAACGTCCTGAAGCTTCAGGGAACGGAGTTGAGGCACTGGCGGCACAACGTCCAGGTCGTCTTCCAGGACCCGGTCGGCTCGCTCGACCCGCGTCTCAAGGTCTGGCAGATCGTGGGGGAACCGATTCGTGCCCAGAACCAGTCGGACCGCTGGTTCGCCCGCAACCACCCGAAGCAGGTCCTGCGCGAGTGGGAGCTCTCTTCGCAACGGTGGCGAGAGAAGCTCGTCCGTGCGTTCGAGGCCGGCGCGGCCGAGCGGGCCAAGCTCCCTCCCGCGGAGCGGGAGCGCCTCGAACAGGAGCACGCGAACGCGCTCAAACAGGGCCTTCCGCGCCCGCAGGTCAAGAGGATACCGGTCCCTCCCAAGATCACCCGGGCGGCCGTCCGGCGTCGGGTGCAGGAGGTCCTTCCCACGGTCGGGCTCCCGGTCGATTGCCTCGACCAGTACCCTCACGAGTTCTCGGGAGGGGGACGGCAACGCCTCTCCCTCGCGCGAGCACTCATCGTCAACCCGAGGTTGATCGTCCTGGACGAGCCGACGAGCGCGCTCGATGTCGCGGTCCAGGCGCAGATCCTCAATCGCCTGGTGGAGCTTCAGCGTGAGCGGGGGCTCGCCTACCTACTGATCACGCACAACGTCGCGGCGGTCCGGTACGTCGCCGACCGGGTGGCGGTGATGTACCTCGGTCGGGTCGTCGAGGTCGGCTCGGTCCACGGGGTCCTCGAGCGTCCGATCCACCCGTACACGAAGGCGCTCCTCGCGGCGGTCCCCGTCGCCGACGCGCGGCGGCGCCGCACCCGTTTCCGCATCGGGGGAGACGTCCCGTCCCTGGTCGACCCGCCTCCTGGGTGCCGGTTCGCTCCGCGCTGCCCGTTCGTGGTCGACCGGTGCCGGGTCGAGTACCCGGTGCTCCGGGAGATCGCCCAAGCCCCGGGCCAGCTGGTCGCCTGTCACCGTGCGGAAGAGGTCATCGACGTCGCCCCGGCGACCCTGCTCGAGACGGAGTCCCGGGCCTCGGCGCCGCCGACGCCGGCGGCCTAGCGCCTACGGCGAGATCCACTGGGTGTTGAAGAAGAACGCAAACGGTTCGGCACTCGCCATCGGGTTCTGTATGATCCCGTGGACGTGGGTCGAGTAGACCGCGAACGCGGTCGGGACGACCAGCCAGATGTCCGTGTAGTTCCAGTACATCGCGCTCGTCATGTTCGTGTAGAGGTCGGTCAGGGTCGTCGCGTTCGCGCTGCTGGCGGCGAGGAACGTGTCGTTCGTCACCGTCTGGTTGTCGTACTCGGACTCGCACTGGTTGGCGCTTCCGTAGTACTGCGCGTCGTTCTGCGTCCAGTCGTCCGGCGAGACGTAGTCGGAGGTGTAGAACTCCTGCCCCATCGGGAACGGTCCTCCGTTCGCCCCCGTCTGGGTCGTGCAGACGCCGGCCGTGAGCGCCTGCTCCTCGTACAGGTCGTCGAGCGAGATCGGGACCGGTAGGATGTTGATCCCGATCTGGTGGAGGTCCCCCTTGAGGAACTGGGCCATCTCGGCCCAGTCGATGCCCGTGTCGAGGTACTCGTACTTGATCGTGAGCGAGGAGCAGGCGCCGTGGGCGCACGGGGAGTTCGCGATCTCCTCTCGCGCAAGCGTGAGGTTGTAGGAGTACGGCGGGAGGTTGGCCGGGTTGTAGTACGGATAGGCCGGGGGAACGGGTCCCACCCACGGGGTAGCGTACCCTCCGAACGCCTGCTGGTAGATCTGGCTGTAGTTGATCGCGTGGGCGACCGCGGCCCGCACGGACAGGTTGTCGAACGGGAAGGAGTTCTGGTCCATGTAGATCCACCAGGAGCCGCTGGTCGAACCGTAGATCGTCGAGAGGGCTTGGACCACGAGGCACGTCTTTCCCTGCAGGACGTGCACGGTCGCCGGGCCGATGTAGGCGAACGAGGCGCTCGCCACGTCGCCGACGATGAGGTCGTTCGTCGTCACGTCGACCGAGTCCTGGAACACCACGTCGACCGTGGTGTTCGCGGGCTGGAGGTTGTTGTTCCACGGCTCCTGGGCCGCGGCGGCCTTCCCCCAGTAGTTCGGGTCGGGGAGGAGCGAGTAACCCCCTCCGGGGAGGCCGTTGTAGTAACCGAGCGTGTAGGGGCCCGTACCGACCATGTTGGAGGCCATCCAGCTGTTCGGTTGTCCCACCACGACGCCGCCGTTCGCATCGACCACCTTCGGGTCAACGGCGTAGGAGTTCGGAGCGGAGATGGATGCGAAGAGGTAAGTGTAGTTGCTCGAGAGGTAACCGTACCCGAGGTTGAGCTGAATCGTGAGGTTGTTGATGACCTGGAACGACTGATTCGGGAGTTCCATCAGGCTGACCTCGCTCTGGGTCGGGCTGAAGAAGTTCCAGGTGTTGAGGTCGCTCGCGAGGGTGGCGTTGGCCTGGTCGATCAGCGTGAGGTTCGAGCTGTAGTTGAGCGGGCTCGAGGCGTTGAAGTTCGTCGAGTAGAAGTTCTCCTCGAGGATGAACTGCGGGCCCCCCGCCAGGAGGAGGCTCCGGTAGAACGAGTACCACTGAACGTAGGCGTTGTACGAATCGCCGTTCGAGAAATGAACTCCGGGGCGCAGAGTGAACGTGTAGGTCGAGGTGTTGGCCCCGACACCGAAGTTGGCGTCGGGGTTGTAGACGTACGACTCCGTCCAGTTCTCAGCGAGGACCCCGGAGAAGTTCGTGACACTGGTCCCGTTGTAGTTCACGAGACCCTGGTAGACCTGCTGAACGGCCGCCCACCCCGGGGTCGAGAACGTCTCGCCCGGGTCGAGCGAGTCCGGGATTTCGGACTGGTCGACGAGCATCGGGTTCGTCTGGCTCAAGCAGTTCTGCACGACCACCCGGAGCGTCACGCCCGCCGCGATGACCACGACGACGATCGCGACGACGATGAGGTTGCGGTGCAGCGGATTCATCCGGAAGGGTCTGGGATCCCGCCTTCCCCAAGGGGATACTATTTGATATGGTTCGCCCCGGGCGAGCCGGACGAACCGGGCTAGGCTACGGAACCATCTTTAGCGGTGTCGGAATCGACGCCGAGGGGAGGAACGATGGACCACACGATGTTCATCGGAGGGGAATGGGTCAGTGCGTCGAGCGAGGCGACGATGCCGGTGGTGAGCCCGTTCGACCAGGCCTCCCTCGGCACGGTGCCTAAGTCGGCTCGCGAGGACGCGCGCCGGGCGGTCGACGCGGCCCGCGAGGCTTTCGACAAAGGCCCCTGGCCCCGCCTCCCTCCGAGAGCCCGGGCCGAGGTGTTTCTGAAGGCGGCGAAGATCCTCGGGGACCGACTGACCCCGATCGCCGAGCTCGAGAGCCGCAACCAGGGAAAGACGATCAAGCAGGCGGCCGACGCCGACCTTCCGTTCAGCGTCGACAACCTGGTCTTCTACGCCGGCGCCGGGCGGACGCTCGAGGCGAAGAGCCCGGGCGAGTTCACGGGAGACGGGACGACGATCTTCCGGCGGGAGCCGGTCGGCGTGGTCGGGTCGATCACGCCGTGGAACTACCCGATCATGATGGCGGTCTGGAAGGTCGCCCCGGCGCTCATCGTCGGTAACACCGTCGTGCTCAAGCCCGCGAGCTACACCCCCCTCACCTCGCTCGAGCTCGCCCGCGCGTTCCAGGACGCCGGCCTACCAGCGGGGGCGCTCAACGTCGTCACCGGGCCGGGCGCCGAGGTCGGGGACGAGCTCTGCCGCAACCCGAAGGTCGACATGGTGGGCCTGACCGGCGACACCGCGACCGGCCGGAAAATCATGGAGGCGGCGAGCTCGACCGTGAAGCGCGTCCAGCTCGAGCTCGGGGGCAAGGCGCCGTTCGTCGTCTTCGAGGACGCCGACCTCGCCGCTGCGGTGGAGGGAGCGATGGTCGGCGGGTTCGTGAACGGCGGCCAGGACTGCACCGCCGCGACCCGCCTCATCGTCCAGAAGAGCGTCCGGCCGAAGTTCGTCGAGCACCTTCTCGAACGGGTCCGACGCGTGCGCCTCGGCGACCCGCTCTCCCGGTCGACCGACCTCGGCCCCCTCGTCAGCCCGGTCCAGCAGAAGACCGTGCTCGACTTCGTCGAGAAAGGGAAGAACGAGGGGGCGAAGCTCCAGATCGGGGGGACCGACGCCCACGAGAAGTTCCCGAAGGGTTCGTTCGTCGTCCCGACCGTCTTCGACTCGGTAGCCCCCGACATGACGATCGCCCAGCGCGAGATCTTCGGCCCCGTCCTGGACGTGATCGAGTTCTCGACGTTCGACGAGGCGATGGAGATCGCGAACGGGGTCGACTACGGCCTCGCGGGCAGCGTCTGGACGAAGGATGTGAGGACGGCGGTGAAGGCGGCGAACACCCTACGCTTCGGCGACGTCTGGGTGAACGACCACCTCCCCCTCGGCTCGGAAACGCCCCACGGGGGGTTCAAGCAGTCCGGGTTCGGCAAAGACCTCGGGACCGACTCGCTCAACGACTACACGGTCGTGAAGAACATCTACATCGACCTCACCGGACAGGCCCGCAAGGGTTGGCACTATACGGTCTACGGCGACCCGAGCTAGGGCGGTACGGGCGTTGATCGACGGGATCCCGAAGAGCGGTCACGGCTCGCTCTTCATCGGAGGAACCTGGCGCTCGCCGGCGGACGGGAGGTACGCGCCCGTGGTCGACCCCTCGACGGGCCGAACGCTCGGAGAAGCCCCCCTCGCCTCGGCCGAGGAGGCGCGCGCGGCCGTCGACGCGGCGGCCTCGGTCGAAGAGCGATGGGCCGGCGTCCCGGGGCACGAGCGCGCGCGCCTCTTGCGCTCGCTCGCCGAGCGACTGCGGCGGGACCGGGAGGGCATGGCTCGCCTCATCGCCTCCGAGGTGGGTAAGCCGATCGTCGACGCCCGCGTCGAGGTGGACCGGGCCGTCGGGGTCTACGAGCTCGCCGCCGAGGAGATCCGCCACCTCGGGGGGGAGAGCTTCCCGGCCGACGCCTACGAGCGTCCGGCCGGCAACGAGTCCAGGTTCCTGTTCACGGTGCGCGACCCGATCGGCGTGGTGGTCGCGATCGGACCGTTCAACTTCCCGCTCAACCTGCTTTCCCACAAGGTGGCGCCGGCGCTCGCGGCGGGGAACCCGGTCGTCGCGAAGCCGACGAGCGCTGGACCGTTCACCGCGCTCCGCCTCGCCGAGCACTTCGCGGACGCCGGCCTTCCGCCGGGGGTCCTGAACGTCGTCGTCGGTCCGGGCTCCTCGGTCGGGAACGCGCTCATCGACCATCCGAGGACTCGGCTCGTCACGTTCACGGGGTCGACCGCGGTCGGCAAGGGAATCGCCGAGCGGGCCGGTCGCCACGCGAAACGGGTCATCCTCGAGATGGGCGGCCTGGACCCGTTCGTCGTGCTGGACGACGCCGCCCTCGACGTCGCGGTCCCGGCGGCGGTCCGGGGTGCGTTCGGCTACTCCGGTCAGGTCTGCACGGCATCGAAGCGGTTCCTGGTCCACGATTCCGTCGCCGAGCGGTTCGCGCGCTCGCTCGCGGACCGGGCGCGTGCCCTTCACGTCGGGCCCGCGCTCGAGGAGACGACCGAGGTCGGCCCGCTGATCGACCGGGCGGCCGTCGAGCGGGTCGAGGGCCTGGTCGAGGATGCGCGCGCGCACTCGGCGAAGCTCCTCGCCGGAGGGGCCCGGCCGATCGGCCTTCCCGAAGGGAACTTCTACGCTCCGACGGTCCTGGACGAGGTCGTCGAGGAAGCGCGCGTCGTGCACGAGGAACCGTTCGGGCCCATCGCGCCGATCGTCCGGTTCTCCGACCTGGACGAGGCGGTCCGGATCGCGAACGCGACGCCCTACGGGCTGCAGGCCGCCGTCTTCACCCGGGACCTCGCGCGCGGCTTTCGCCTCGCGAAAGAGATCCGGGCGGGCGGGGTCCACCTGAACGACCCCACGACCTTGCGGTGGGACGCCCTCCCGTTCGGCGGCGTCAAGGAAAGCGGCCTCGGTCGGGAAGGGCTGCGGTGGGCGATGCAGGAGATGACCGAGGTGAAGCTGATCTCGGTCAACTACGCCGGGACCTGACGGGTCAGCCGGGGTCGTCCGCGGGAAGGTGCGGCATCGGCGGAGAGCCCGGCGTCGGCACGACGTGGCTCGGGGGCGCTCGCGGCTCGCCGAGGCCCGGCGGAGGATGAATCGGACCCGCCGACCGGGGTGCCTCGGGCGACGCCTCGAGGCTGTCGAGGGCGTCCTCGAACGCGAGGAGCCCACGCTCAAGGAGCTCGTCCTCGATCACGAGCGGGGCCATGAACCGGAGGACCTGGTCCCAGGCGCCGCACGTGTGCATCAGGACGCCCCGGGCGAGGAGGGCGGAGCGCATGGCGTGGGCGCGCTCGCCCCACGGAAGGCGGCCCGTGCGATTGCGGACGAACTCGACCCCGATCATGAAGCCCCGGCCGCGGACCTGACCGATCGTCGGGTGCCGATCGGCGATCGCCCGGAACCGGTCGAGGAGCGGAGGTCCCCGTAGCCGCGTCCGCTCGATGACGTCGGTTTCCCGCAGGACCTTCAAGGTCGCCGCGCCGGCCGCGAGCGCGAGCGTGTTCGCCCGGAACGTACCGAAGTGGAAGCCGCGCGGGAGCGACTTCACCAGGTCGTCGCGGTAAGCGACGACCGCGAGCGGGATCCCTCCCCCGATCGTCTTGGCGATGCACAGGATGTCGGGGGTGACCTGGGCGTGGTCGACCGCCCACATCTGCCCCGTCCGTCCGAGACCGGTCTGCACCTCGTCCGCGATGAGCAGGATGCCGTGCCGGTCGCAGAACTCGCGGAGCGACGGGAGGAAGTCGTCCGGTGGCACGACGTAGCCTCCCTCTCCCAGGATCGGCTCGACGACGACCGAAGAGACCGAGTCGACCCCCGAGTGGGGGTCGTTCACGAGGTGCTCGAGGTAGGCGATCGTCTCCGCTACGCCTCCGTCGGCCCCGAGGACCGGTCGGTACGGGTCGGGGTACGGCACCCTCACGACGGACCCCGGGGGGAACGAGGTCGTGGCGTGGTACCGCCGTCCGCTGGTGAGGTGAACCGCGCCCCCATGCACTCCGTGGTACGCCCCGGAGAAGACGACCGTCCCCCGCCTGCCTTGCGCGAAGTCGGCCAGATTGACCGCGGTCTCGACCGCGTCGCCCCCTGTGATCGAGAAGAAGACCCGAGCGTGGTTCCGTAGGCGGCCCGGCAGGACCGCCTGCAGCTCCTCGAGGAAACGCAGGCGTGCCTCGGTCGGGAGCTCGAGGGTGTGCCAGACCGCCCGGAGCTGCTCCTCGACCGCGGCGACGACCGCGGGATGACGGTGGCCGAGGTTGAGCACGCAGATCCCCGACACCCAGTCGATGAACCGGTTGCCGTCGACGTCCTCGATCGTCGAACCCTGCGCGACCTTCGGGGCGATGGGGAAATAGTGAGGGTAGCCGACCGCGTCCGTCTCCCATCGCGCCTGGTCGCCGAGCAGGGCACGGGACCGGGGCCCCGGGGGAGGGTGGAGAATCCTCGGGGCGTCGGAGAAGCTGAGCCAGTGAGAGTGTTCCACCATCCGGCTGCCCCGGGCGCGTACCGGCCCTAGGCCATATCACCGTTCCGGCTGGGTCCCGCGAGATTATCCGCGCCGGGGACTCGGCTCGGGCGATGGCCTCTCCCCGAGCCGGGCGGGTCGACGTCCACCTCCACTTGAGCCGATGGTGGCGCGACCTACGCCGCACGGCGTACCGTCCCGACCTCGACTACTCCGTGCGAGGTCTTCTCACCGAGATGGACCAGAACTCGATCGCCCACGGTCTCCTGCTCCAGCTCCACGAGGCTCCGACGGTCCGCGAAGGCCTGGGGGAAGGTCGCGAGTCGGCCGCAGCGAGCTCCGGCCGTCTCCATCCGGTTTCCACCGTCGACCCGACGCAAGGGGACGACGCGGTCCGAGAGGCGATTCGTCTGTGGGAGGACGAGCGGGGTCTCGCGGGGGTCAAGCTCTACCCGGGGTACCAAGCGTTCTACCCGCACGACCGTCGGCTCGACCCGGTCTACGAGTACGCCCACCGGCGAGGTCTCCCGGTCCTCCTCCACCAGGGCGACACGCTGGACGGCCTCGGCCTCCTCAAGTTCGCCCGGCCCATCGAGGTCGACGAGGTCGCCGGCCGGTACCGCGACGTCCGGTTCGTCCTTTGCCATTTCGGGAATCCCTGGGTCCCCGAGGCCGCCGAGGTGGTCTACAAGAACGAGAACGTCTACGCGGACACCTCGGGCCTTCTCGCGCACCCGTCCGTTCCCTACTTCGACCGGATGCTCGAGCAGGCCCGCCGGGTCGTTTACGGCGCCGTCGTGACGATCGGCCGGCCGGACCGCGTTCTCTACGGGTCGGACTGGCCGCTCGAGGAGCTCAAGGTCGCGGTCGAACTCGTCCACGGCCTCGACCTTCCCGAGAAGGACCGGGAGGCGATCCTCGGGGAGAACGCCCGGAGGCTCTTCCGGCTCCCTCCGCTTTGAGCACGCCCTCCGGAGGCTCATAAGCCGCCACGCCTCCGACCCTTCGAGGGGAGGGGCGGCGCGTCCCTTCGTCGGGAGGAGGAGTCTCCGTGGACGCGGAGGAGGTTCGACGGGTCGTCCGGGAGACGAACTACGTCACGTGGCGGCGTCAGGGGGGCTGGGAACCACTCGTCGTCACTCGGGCCGAAGGGTCCCGCTTCTGGGACAGCTCGGGGAAAGAGTACCTCGACCTCTCGTCGCAGCTGATCGCGACGAACCTAGGGCACGGGAACGCCCGCGTCGCCGAGGCGATCGCTTCTCAGGCGCGCACCCTCGCCTACGCGGCGCCGAGCTTCGCGACCGAGGCGCGGGGGGAGCTCAGCCGCTCGCTCCTCGAGGTGCTTCCGAACGGCCTGAACCGATTCTTCTTCTCGACCTCGGGAACCGAGGCGAACGAGGCCGCGCTCAAGATCGCGCGGGCCGTCACCCACCGCTCGAAAGTCCTCTCCCGCCACCGGTCCTACCACGGCGCGACCGCCGCGTCGATCTCGGTCACGGGCGACCTCCGACGGAAGGCGATCGAGCACCTCCAGAAGGTTCCCGGGACGGTGTTCGCTCCGGACTGCTACTGCTACCGCTGCCCGTTCGGACTGACCTACCCGAGCTGTCGGGTCGCCTGCGCCGACTATGTCGACCTCCAGCTCGAACGCGAGGGAGACGTCGCGGCGATGATCGTCGAACCCGTGGTCGGCACCAACGGGGTGATCGTGCCGGTGCCGGAGTACCTGCCGCGACTACGCGAGATCACCCGGAAGCACGACGTCCTGCTGATTGCCGACGAGGTGATGAGCGGATGGGGGCGCGTCGGCGAGTGGTTCGCGGTCGACCACTGGAACGTGGTACCCGACCTCCTCACCACCGCGAAGGGAATCACCGGCGCCCAGATTCCCCTCGGGCTCACCGCGACCACGAAGGCGGTCCACGACGCGTTCCGCGACACCTACTTCCCGCACGGCCACACGTACGAGGCGCATCCGCTCACCCTCGCCCCCGCGGTCGTGGCGATCGACGAGTACCGGCGGCTCGGCCTCATCGAGAAGTCCCGGAAGGACGGAGAGTACCTCCTCGCTCGCCTGCGCGAGGTCGGCTCGGTTCACCGTTCCGTCGGCGAGGTTCGCGGCCTTGGACTCTTCGCGGCCGTCGAGCTCGTGAAGAACCGCGCGACGAAGGAGCCGTTCAACACCGAGGAGGACAAACTGGCCGGGCGGCCGCTCGTCGTCGACCAGGTCACGGCCGCGATGATGAAAGAGGGGGTCTTCTGCATCGGCTGGGTCTCCCACCTCCTCATCGCACCGCCACTCATCGTCACGCGCGAAGAGATCGACCGGGGCCTCGAGGTTCTCGACCGCGCGCTCGCGCTCGCCGATGAGCATGCGGTCGGCTCCTGAGAGCCCCGAACCGCCCGGGCCCCCCGCACCCCGGCGCGCTCGGCCGTTCTCATTCGCCCCTCTCTTCGGTGGGACCTGGCTCAGCTACACGAGCTACGGGATCCTCCTCGCTGTCCTTCCCTTGGCCGAGCTGTCCGAAGGGGGAGGGCCCCTCCTGGCCACCCTCGTCATCGGGACGCCGCTCCTGGCCCAGACCCTTGCCTCGTGGGGCTGGGGGTGGCTCGCGGACCGGACCGGGGCGCGCCGGGTCCCGCTCGTCCTCGCCACGCTCTTGGAGGTCCCGCTCTTCCTCACGTTCCCCCTGGTCGGTCCGCTCGGGCTCTTCGCCGTACGCGTCGCGCAGAGCGCCTTGTTCGGTTCGCTCGTCCTCGCCACCACGGTCGCGACGGAGGAGCGGGCGACTTCCGCTGCCTTCCGCCTGGGTCGCCTCCAGCTCGCCCAGAACGGCGGAATGGTCCTCGGCGTTGCCGCCTCGTTCCCGCTCGTGGTCACGACCGGCTTCCGCTTGCACTCGCTCGCGGGCGGGGAGCTCTCCCTCCTCCTCGCCGCCTTCACCCTCGCGGCCGCGCTCGTCTTCGAGTTCGCGGGCGACCTGCCCCGACTGCCCATCGTCGCGGCGCCGACCTCCTTCACTCCGGGGTCCCATCCCGGGGTCTTTTGGCTGGCGGGCGCGACGGCCGCCGTCTCCACGGCCCGCTACGTCGCGGTCACGGCGATCCCGGTCTACCTCGCGAGCACGCTCGCGAGCCACGGTTTCTTCGGGATCGCGGCGAACCCGACCGCCCAGCTCTCGGTCTGGGTCGCCGTCTCCTCGGTGCTCAACCTTCTCGCCTCACCGTTCTCGGGTCGTTGGGCCGAGACCCAGGCGACCCGTCGGCGTAGCCTCCTCGCCTTCTCCCTGCTCTACGCCGGGATCTGGGCGGTGATTGCGGTCGTCCCGACCTACCCGGTCGTCTTCGCGGTATGGTGTCTACCGGTGGCCGTGTTCTTCACCGTCGCGGGGGTTCGGGAGGCCGCGTACCTCACCGGCGCCTCCGAACGGGGACGCGCGGTCGGGCTCCTCACCGCAGCGTTCAATCTCGGCGGCCTCCTCGGGGGGGCCGCCGCCGGGGTTCTGCTGGCCTATGCCGTGCCGGTGCCGACGGTGTTCCTCATCACCGCGGTCGGAAGCTTCGCGGCGGCCCTTCTGTTCGTCCCGGTCGGGCTGCCGGCACCCCGCGCGTCGGAGGGTGTCAGAACCAACGGGTCGTGACGACCTTCTTCCTCGTGTAGAAGTCGACCGCGTCCCGACCGGTCGCGTGGAGGTCGCCGTAGAACGAGCCTTTCCAGCCGACGAACGGAAAGTACGCGGCCGGAGCCGGGACCCCGATGTTCACCCCGAGCATGCCGGCCTCGATCCGGTGCGTGAACGTCCGGGCGGCCCGACCGTCCCGCGTGAAGATCGCGGCCGCGTTACCGAACCGAGAGCGGTTCGCCACCTCGATCGCCTCGTCGAGGCTCGACGCGCGAATGACCGAGAGCACCGGTCCGAAGATCTCCTCCTGCGCGATCGCCATCTCGGGGCGCACCTGGTCGAACAGCACGGGGGGCACGTAGTAGCCGTCCGCGTCCGGCGGGACCGGGCCCCGGGCGACGACCTTCGCGCCCATCGCCTCCCCGTCGCGGATCCAGCGGAGGACCCGCTCGCGGTGGTCGGAGCGGATCACCGGCCCAACGTTCGTCCGGGGGTCGCTCGCCGGTCCGGTCGTGAGCTGGGAGATCGCCTCCGCCAGGCGCGCGACGAGGCGGTCCGCCCCCGGCTCGACCGCGACCACGACGCTCCCTGAGAGACAGCGCTCCCCGGACTGGCCGAAGGCGCTCGATACGATTGCGGGGACGGACCGGTCAAGGTCGGCGTCCGGCATGACGATCAGGTGGTTCTTCGCTCCCGCGAGCGCCTGCACCCGCTTTCCGTGGGCGGCGGCGGTCGTGTAGATGTGACGGGCGGTCGGGGCCGACCCGACGAACGAGACGGCGTCGACCCCCGGGTGGGCCAGGAGGGCATCCACGGCCGCGGCGTCCCCGTGCACGAGGTTGAACGTCCCGGCGGGGAACCCTGCCTCGCCCACCCATCGGGCGAGCAGGGTCGCCGACAGGGGGACGCGCTCCGACGGTTTCAGGATGAAGCAGTTCCCGCAGACGAGGGCGAGCGGGGCCATCCAGAGCGGGATCATCACCGGGAAGTTGAAGGGGGTGATCCCCGCGACGACCCCGACCGGCTGCCGCAGGAGGGTCGTGTCGACGCCCGGCGAGACGTCCTCGAGGAACGACCCCTGGAGGGTCGTCGGGGCGGAGGCGGCGAACTCGGTCGCCTCGACCCCTCTGCGGACGGACCCCCGGGCCTCCTCGAGGGTCTTCCCGTTCTCTCTCACGACGGAACGGGCGAGCTCCTCCGACCGCGCTTCGAGCAGATTCCTCAGCGCGAGGACCCGACGCGCCCGCTCGGCCACCGGCACCTCCCGCCACAGCGGGAACGCGCGGCGAGCGGCTCTCACGGCGGTGTCGACGTCCGAGGCGCCGGACCGGGGGACCCGGGCGAGGAGTTTCCCGCTGGACGGGTCCGGGACATCGAGGTGCCCGGTCGCCGTGGAGCGGACCCAGCTCCCGTCGATGTAGTTCTCGAGCGTTTCCGCGCCGCTCACGGCCCAAGTCTCGGGAAAGCGAGAGGCGTCGGAGGTTTTCACCCTCTCGGGTCGGGGGCCGGACGGAGGTCGAGGAGCGATTCGCGGGAATCGCTTTTGTAGGAGGCTTCGCTCCCTCGGCCCCGGACCCGGGACCCAACGCCCGGCGGGACGAACGCATGGACTCTCCGACCGAAGCAGTGTACGCGCAGTACCGTCAGCGCACACCCCGGTCGCATGCGCTCTGGGAGGAGGCCCGCCGATGGAGTCCGCTCGGCGTCCACTCGAACTACCGGTACGTCGAGCCGTACCCCCTCTACGTGAACCGCGCGAAGGGGGTCACCCTCTGGGACGCGGATGGGAACGACTACCTCGACTTCAACATGGGCTTCGGCTCCCTCCAAAGCGGGCACGCCCATCCGAAGCTCGTCGAAGCGCTCTCGCGTCAGGTCGAGAACGGCAGCGTTTACGGATACGAATGGGAGCGCACTCCCGAGGTCGCCGAGCGGGTCTGCCGGCGCTACGGGATGACGAAGGTCCGGTTCAGCACGACCGGTCTCGAGGCGACGCACCATGCAATCCGGTTTGCGCGGGCGCACACGAAGCACCGCTACGTCCTGAAGTTCGAGGGGTCGTACCACGGCTCGCACGACACGCTCTTGGTCGGCGTGAAGCCGAGGCTCGAGGTCGCCGGCGCTCACGACCACCCGAAGAGCGCGCCCGCTTCCCCGGGGATCCTCCCCGAGGTCTCCGAACGAACGCTCGTCGCCCCGTTCAACGACCTCGCGGCGGCACGGCGGATCGCCCTCGAGCACCGCGACGACCTCGCGGCGGTCATCGCCGAGCCGATCCCGATGAACATGGGGTTCATCGTGCCGGACGATGAGTTCTTTCCCGGCCTCAGGGAGCTCGCGGACGAGCTCGGCGCGCTCCTCATCCTGGACGAGATCAAGACCGGCGCGAAGTATCCCCACGGTGGTGCCGGGCGCGTCGGCGTGCGAGCCGACCTCATCACGTTGGGGAAATCGATCGCCTGCGGCATCCCGATGTCGGCGATCGCGGCCGGTCCGGGAATCCTCGACGAGGTCGGTCCGAGGAAGGTCGCCCATGCGGGCACGTACAACTCGAACCCCCTCGCGATGACCGCGTGCCTCGCCTCCCTCGACCACATCCTGACGGACGAGGCGCTCGAACGCTCCGCGCGCCTCAACGGCCGGCTCGCGAAAGGCTACCAGGAGGTGTTCGACGACGCCGGCGTGACCGCCCACGTCGCGGCCGACGGAGTCTCGGGAACGGTCTTCTTCGCAGACCACCCTGTGCGCAACTGGCGTGACTTCCTCACGGTCGACGGCGACCGCTCGATGCTCTACTACTACCTCTGCCTCAATCGGGGGCTCATCCCGTCCGGCACGGGCCCGGACGAACAGTGGACGATCTCCGTTCAGCACACGGACGCCGACGTCGACCGCCACCTCGAGATCTTGGCCTCGGTCGCGGAGCGGCTCGCCGGAGCCCCGCGCTCGGGCGAGATCGAAGAGTCGGTCTAAAGTCGCCGGCTCGGCGCCCGGCCTACGAGGAAGCATTGCAGGCGACATGGGGTTGGCGCTTCGGCTCGACCCCTCCCGCCCCGAGTAACCGCGCATGAACAACCGCGACGTGGACCGGGGGTCCCGCCCGAAGCTCATCGTACTGGCCGGACTACCCGGAACCGGAAAGTCGACGCTGGCGCGACTCCTCACCACGAAGATCGACGCCGTCTGGCTGCGAGTCGACACGATCGAGGCGTCCGTCTTGAAGGCGGGGGTCGCCCGTTCGTTCGAGACCGGTTGGGCGGCCTATCTTGTTGCCGCCGACCTCGCTCGGGAGCACCTCCGACTAGGTCGGAGCGCGGTCATCGACGCGGTCAACGGAGTCGAGCCGGCACGTCGAGTGTGGCGAGAACTGGCGGAGGAGTGCGGGGTGGAGCGTTGGGTAGTCGAGGTCATCTGTTCAGACCCGGACGAGCATCGACGCCGGGTCGAAACCCGCGCCTCGGAGACTCCCCCGCTACCGGCTCCGACCTGGGAGGAGGTTTCGAGCCGCGAGTACGTCCCGTGGGCCGAGCCGACCCTCGTGGTCGACGGGCTCGCGCCGCCGACGGAGAACCTCTCCCGTATCCTCGGGTACCTCGGCGGTCGACTGCGCCAGCGCGCGCGTTGAAGGTGTGCGGCAAGCGGCGGGCCGCGCCCGGACCCTCGCACATCGGAGGGAGGTGCTCCCGGCAGGCTTCGAACCTGCGTTCGAGGGTTTCCTCGACGCACGGGCGGCTTGAGCAGCGATTCTGCCCCATCGCCCAGAGGGACCGACCGTAATCTTCGTAGGCCTATGGCGATGAATGTAAGCTTTAAAATCACAGGTCCCTACATAGGTGAACCTCCGGGCGCAGTATGCGCAACGGCTGGGTTGACACGCTCAATTCGAGTCCCTATACCTACGAGGCTCTCCGCTGGCAACGATACGAGCATGAGCCCCCGGTGGTCAGTGGAAGCGTCCTCGCGCTCGCGCTGGCGGGAATGCTCCTTCTCGCCTTCGTGGCCGCCGACGTGGGAGTCGCTTTGTCCCCGCCGGTCAAGGTGACCGTTACGGAGGTGACTTGGTTTTCCGGAAACTTCAGCCTCGGCAACGGATCGGGGTTCATGGTGGCCGGGGGCCACGCCTTCTCCGTGGGGCTTGTATGCGAGATCTTTTGCCCCAAGTTCGACGGGCTGACCGTCTCGAGTCCGTTCACCCTCGTGAACGACACGATCGCCTATCCATGGAATGAGTACGTGAACGTCACAGCCGTGGCGCCGGCGACCACGTACACGGGGCCCCTATCGATCGTGTTGTCTCCGGCTCCAGTATAGCGCCGAAGAATCCGTTCGGAAATCGCGGACGCCCGGGTGGGGCGAGCATCCCATCGCGACACGTCCCCCGAGACACAACGATGCCGACCGTGCGCTCGACGTGAGTCGGGGGGGATGTTCGGTAAAGGTTGGCGACTGAACCTAGCTACGGTTACCTCGAAATTTTCGGAGGGCCATGTCCTGTTGCGGGAGAACGGACCCCGCTGAGTTTGGGTGATATGAAGCGGCCAACGCATGCGGCCCTCCGTGCGGAGTT
>JASHTB010000107.1 GCA_030040775.1 Thermoplasmata archaeon
CGAACGCGGCCCCGATGTTGGGGGAGAACCCTGCGAGGCTCACCGCGACCGCGTAGAGGCTCATCACCAGGAGGAGCATCCGTTTCTTGCCGAACTTGTCGCCGAGCTTCCCGAAGATCGGCGTCGCGACGGTGCCCACGAGGAGATAGGCGGAGACGATCCAGACGACCGTGGTCGCCGGCGCATTGTCGAAGAACATGACGAACGATTTGAACCCCGGGATGACCATCGTCTCGACGTAGGTGACCATCAGTGCCATCAGCGCGAGGATGGTGAGCACACCGCGGGCGCGTCGAGGTTCGTACTCAGAGCCCGCCGCGGTCCTCTCGAGCGGGGCTTCCTTCACGGTCGTCCCTCGGTAGGGGCCGGCGCATCGCGACAGGGGAGCCGTGCGGCCACGGCTCCGAGCGAATGTCCGGTGAGATCGAGCTCTCGCGGCAAGGTCGCCGGGGTCTCCTCCTCAAGCGTCGACCTCCCTCCGTGCACGGCGGTTCGCATCCAAGAGCGGCCTGACCCGACCAAGGCCTGCTCGAAGTCCGGAAGTCCGAACGACATCGGACCGGCGGGCCGGACAGCGGCCATGGTGAGGAGTGCTAAGGTCAGGTACTTCTCATGAACCGCGTGAACGCCGATTGACCCGAGGGGCGTTCCTCGAGGACGGCCCGCCGCTGAGGAAGGGCTTCGGTGAGTAAGGTCCTTCCGACCGCGGGCGAATCCTAGTTCCGTTGCTGCAAGCGAGCGCGGGTAACATTGGGTCGATGGGCCGGGACGGATTCGAACCGCCGATCTCCGCGTTGTAAGCGCGACGTCTTCACCGCTGGACTACCGGCCCTTGGTCACCCCGAGGGAGACCGCTCCCCCGTCATGGCCGTGTCGGTCCCGGGGTGTTCGCGGTGGCGCACCCGCACCGCGAGACCCCGCTCGAGCTCCGTCATGAGTGGTCCCGGAAGGGCAGCTTCTCCGACCCCGGCGAGCTTCCCTTCGCGGAGCAGGATTACCGAATCCCCGGTCCGGATCGTCGCGTCAGCGGAGAGGACTCCGGGCACGAAGAGGTCGCCGGTCAGTGGAAGGGTGGGGTCGACCGCGACCGCGAGGGGAAACGCCGGGCCTAGCCGGCGGGCTCCCGCGACCGTGAGGTGGAATAGGCCGCGCTCCTCGTGCAGGGTGGCGAGGTCGGTCCGTCCGTCCGTCAGGCGCTGGAACCACGGACGGCCGGCGAGGCGAATAGGAGGGGCGAACAGCCGGTCCGCCATGGGCCGTCCGAACTGGAAGCTCGCGACCTCATGGAGCTCCTCTCGCACGACCGCGAGAGGGCCCCCGGGGACGGGTGCGACACCCTCGAGGACCTGGCCGATGGCGTCCCGAAGGCTGCGAACAGCCTCGGTGGAGGTCGTCCGGTCGTCCGAGAGGGTCCACGCGACGTCGTTCCCTACCGGGAGGTCGGGGGCAAGGTATCGGTACTCCTCCGGGTCGAGGTGTACCAGGACGGAGCGGTACGCTCCGGTCCGACGGAGGTGGTCGAGGGTTGTCCGGACCGCCTCTCGTTCGGGTTCGGTCCACTCGCCCGTGACCGGGATGTCGTACTGCCTTGCCGGATAGACGTCCTCCAGTTCCTGAGGCACAAGGCCGATCGGCGAGCTGACCGAGACAACGTGAACCCGCTCGACGGCCTTGAGACCTTCGAGAGCGAGCGCGAACCGACGGTGCGAGCGCGAACGCCGGTACGGTTTCGTCTTCGAGCAGGGAACGAGCAGCAGCACGGTCTTCGACGGCGGGGGCCGGTACCGTTCGAGGAACCGCTCACGGAACCGGACCATCTCCGGCCGACGATGGGCCTCGGCGAGGACGTACGCACGAGACCGACGGCTCACGACCGGCATCCTCTCCTCAAGCGCCCGCGCGAGAAGCCGGTCCGCGTGGCGCAGCATCTCAGAGAGCGCGGGTTCCGAAATGAGCCGAGCCTCGACCATCTCGCGCAGCTGACCCACCCGTATCGCCGCGCGAGTCTCGGCGAGAGCCCGCTCGTAGACCCATTCCGTGTGAACGTCGAGCGGCCCGGGCGGGTCGGCCCGGCACGATGGGCAGACGCACGCCCGTTCGTCGACCGCGTCGGTCCGGGGGAGAGTCCCGAGCGCTCGGTCGAAGAACTCGCCCTCCGCAGACCGGAGAAGTCCTTCGGTGGTGTCGAGGAGGTCGACCCCGAGATAGACGAGAAGGGGAACCCGGTGGGGGAGGGCGACCCGCGGTGCCCACAGGAGCGGGGCAGCCCCCACCGCGGCACGGACGTCTCGGATCGCGCGGACGAACGGTTCCCCTTCGTTCCAGAGGGCCCGGGCGTTCCCGAGAACGACGAGCTCGGGCCGGGGGAGACGGAGGTTCGCGACCGAGGCTGGCGCGAACGGAGGGTGGAGGAGAAGCACCTTCGGGCCGACGGGGTGGACACCGGTCTCCGTCCCGAGAACTTCGGGGGCCAGCACCGGGAAGCGAATCTCCACCTCGGCGCCGTCGCCCGAGAGGACGATGTGCCGTGAGCCCCCGGAGGCGGAACGGCTCGTGAGGAAGAGGCCGACCTCCCCGGTGGACGGGGGTCGGCTCTTGAGGAGCGCGGGCGGAGCGACCGGTATGGGACCGACCCTCGCGGCGCCGGCGAGCGCGAGGCCATCGAGCCGGTCCACGGTCCGCGGCACGACCCTCTCCGGAACCGAAGATCGGGTCAGGTCGTGTGCGAGGGCGGGCCCCTCTCCGACCGTCGTCGACGGGTCGCGCTCGGCGCCGGCGACGGGAAGAACGTCTCCCACGCCCCGACCATCGATTCCCGACGGTCGGAACCGGCCTCCGAGCGGCCTCGCTTGCCGAAGAGGGGGTCGTGGGTGTCGCGCACGTCGCGCAGGAACCCGGCCGGGTCGGCGCTCGCCTTCTCGAACCCGTAGAGCATCAGCTGGCGGAGGAAGCTAGAACGGCCGCGCCATCCGATCCTCCGGCGTACGGCCGGATTGAGGTGCCTCTTGGCGAGCCGCCAGACCTCGTTCGTCGTTCGGTAGTCGCGGGCCGACAGACCGATCATCACTTGGGGCATAGGGACCAGGGACCGAAGGC
Organism: Thermoplasmata archaeon; assembly: GCA_030040775.1. Lineage (GTDB taxonomy): Archaea > Thermoplasmatota > Thermoplasmata > Lutacidiplasmatales > UBA184 > Lutacidiplasma. The sequence continues at coordinate 3,097 of JASHTB010000107.1, forward strand.
CCGAGGGGTCTCAAAAGCTAGCTCAAGGCGGCTAAACCGTACCGAATCGCTCACCGGATGAGTGCGGAGCCGACCGGAACAAACACGGCGAAGAGCGTTCCCGCTAGATACAGGAGACCCAGCGCGAAGTGTCGCTGGAACGGCACCCGGCTCTCCGCCGGCCGGAGGGCGAGCGAACGGTCCGTCACGGTGGCCAAGACCGCCATCCCTCCGAGGGCGAGGTAGTAGGGGAAGCCGAGCCCGAGGACGAAGCCGAAGAGCGCGAGGAGGACGAGCGCCGTCGCGTGGAGCACAGGAACGAGGCGGACCGACGCATCCACTCCCCAGCGGACCGGCACCGAGAAGAGCCCGAGGGCCCGGTCGCTCTCCAAGTCCCCCAGGCTGTGGACGGTCTCGAAGGCGGTGCCCCACGCGAGGAGGCCCCCGACGGCGTAGAGGACGACGAGGGGCAGCGTCCCGGTCACCGCGATATAGACCGCAGCGGGAATGACCGCCTCGACCAGGCCGAGAAAGGCCGTGGTGAACGACGTCACGCGCTTCGTGTAGCTGTATCCCAGGACGAGGAGGAGGGCGACCGGAGAGAGGAGGAACGCGAGCGGGTTCAGGAAGTACGCGGCCGCGATGAGGATCGCCCCGTTCGCCGCCGAGAACCCGAGGGCGAACGCAGGGGGGGTGCGCCCGGACGGAAGCGCCCGGCTCGCGGTGCGGGGATTGACCGCGTCCAGACGGCGGTCGACCCAGCGGTTGAAGCTGTGACCCGCGTTCCTCGCGGCGACGAATGCGACCACGACCAGAAAGACCGTGAGGAGCTCCGGGAGACCGTGGGCTGCGAGGAAGAGAAAGGCGAGCGCGAACGGGAGGTTGAGGCCGAGATTCTGGATCTCGAGAAACCGACCGAGGTCCTTCGCCGTCCCTCGGCGCGCGTCGGCCGGGGCGCTCACGATCCCGGCCGACCGCCCGAGCGACTGAAGAGCCGCGAGAGCACCGGGTCCTCCCGAAGGACTCGTTCGGCCGCGTCGACCGCGGCGGGGTCGGACCGGATCTCCTCCGGCCACGGGCGCGGGAAGCCGTCTTCCGGCGTCTTGCGGGTCGCATCGATCCCGACCTTAAAGCCCAGGTTCGGGGTCGGGTTCGAGATCGACAGCTGGTCGACCGGCCCTTGCGAGAACTCGAAATCCCGCCCGGGGTCGGCCTGCAGGCCTACCCGGTACAGCACCTCGGAGAGGTCGTGGACGTCGACGTCCGCGTCCACGACCACGAGGTACCGAACGAACATCATCTGTCCGAGGCCCCAGAGCGCGTGCATCACCTTTCGGGGCTGGTCGGGGTAGGACTTCTTGATCGAGACGATCCCGACGTTGATGAACAATCCCTCGATCGGGAGATTCATGTCGACGAGCTCGGGCAGCACGAGCCTGAGGACCGGACGGAAGACCCGCTCGACCGCCTTTCCGAGGATGGCGTCCTCCGTCGGGGGTTTTCCCGTCACGGTCGTGAGGTAGACCGGCCGCGCGCGGTGCGTGACCCGGGTCACGTGAAAGACGGGAAACGGCTCGGGCACTGAATAGTACCCGGTGTGGTCGCCGAACGGGCCCTCGAGGCGACGCTCCGTGGGGTCGACGTAGCCTTCGAGGACGATCTCGGCCTGCGCCGGGACCTCCAGGTCGATCGAGCGGGCCGGAACGAGTTCCACCGGCTCGCCCCGCAGGAACCCAGCGAACACGAAGTTCGAGATCCCTTCGGGCACCGGCGCGAGCCCCGAGAAGACGGTCGCGGGGTCGGCGCCCACGACCGCCGCCACGGGCATCCGTTCCCCGCGGGCCGCCCACTTGCGGAAGTTGTTCGCGCCCACCCGGTGCACCTGAAAGTGCATCCCGAGCGTGTCGGGCCCGTACTGCTGGAGGCGATAGATGCCGGTGTGCGCTTCCCCGGTCTCGGGATCCTTCGTGATGACCACCGGAAAAGTAACGGTCCGACCGCCGTCGTGGGGCCAGCACTTCAGGATCGGCAGTCGGTCGAGGTCGACCGTCGTCTCCTCGACCTCCTGGGCGGGAGCTGAGCGCACGCGCTTCGGCGCGAGCGAGCGCAGGGTCGACAGGGCCTCGATCGTGCCGGAGAGGTCGCGCACGGCGCCGACCAGACCGGCCGGAGGCCTCAGGTGGACGAGCCTCTCCACCCGGTCCGAGACCGCGTCCACCGACTCGGCCCCGAGCGCAAGGGCGATCCGGCGAGGAGAGCCGAGGAGGTTCGTCACGACCGGCATGGTGGCGCCGGGAACGTTCTCGAAGAGGAGGGCCGGTCCGTCCTGGCGGAGGACGCGTTGGGTGAGCTCGGTGATCTCGAGGTCACGGGAGATCGGGTTCGTGATGCGGGCGAGGTCCCCGCGGGACTCTAGGTCCGAGAGGAACTCCCCGAGGGATCGGTACGCCACGGTCGGCCCGAGCGTACCCGCTTATTAAAACCGGCCGCGCGCCGGACGAAGGTTCATATCGAAACCTGGACTCCGCGGCCCGAGACCATGCAGTCGGTGACGCTCGAGTTCCGTACGGAGGACCTGGTCCTTCTGGGCGTCGTGCCTCCCGGTCTCTTCGAGAAGTACGAGGAGGTCGAGCTCCTCGAGACGTTGCGGCTCGAGCAGGGATGGCGCCTCCAGCTTCTGCGCGTGCGTCGCCGGGGACCGCTCAAGACGGCGGTCGAGCTCGAGCAGGAGTCGCGCCGGATCCGGTCGATCTACGGGCTCGAGAGCTTCGAGCTGGTCGAGCGGCGGCCCCGCACCCGGGACTACATCCTCCTCGTTCGGCAGCGCAACCCCGAGCGCCTCCGCCGCTGGCTCTCGCTCGCCGGAGGGGAGATCTCTCCCACGGCTCCGTTTCGGCTCAGCGCGGACAAGGTCGTCGCATCGTTCCTCGGGGAGGAGCGGGCGATCCGTCGGGTGCTGAAACGCCTCGACCGCGAGGAGTTCCCCTACCGGGTCGTCCGCGCCTCGGGCCGGCCTCAGGTCGTCGACGAGGCGTCTGCGGCCCTGACCGCCCTCCAGGCGAAGCTCGTCGCCCGGGCCTGGGCGCTCGGGTACTACGCTGTACCTCGACGGATCACCCTCACCCGGCTCGCCCGACAGTCCGGACGGAGCGCCCCCGCCTACGGCAAGGTTCTCCGTCGGGCCGAGGGTCGGCTCATCGCCCGCTGGCTCTCGGCCGAGGGCGCCCTGCTCGAAACGCCTCCGTCCGAGCTCCCGCACGAAGCGTAAAGAGTTGGGTCGATTGCCGAGGCTCGTGCCCGGCCGTCCGCGCACGGTCAAGGTCGAACGGGTCGACGAGGCTCCTCGGGTGCCGTTCCCTACGCGCGCGACGGCGGGGTCGGCGTGCTTCGACCTTGTCTCGGCCGAATCGGTCGAGCTCGAGCGCGGCCGGGTGACCCTCGTTCGGACCGGTCTCAAACTGCGCTGCCCGAAGGGAACCTTCCTCGAGGTGCGGCCCCGCAGCGGGCTGAGCGCGCGGGGGGTCCTCATGGTGAACGCGCCGGGAACGGTCGACCGGGATTACTCGGGGGAGGTCCGGGTCCCGCTCACGTTCCTCTTCGACGGGCGATACACGATCCGGGTCGGCGACCGGATCGGCCAGGTTCGTCTCGTGGAAGAGGTGCCGGCGGAGTTCCGCCCGGGTCCGGTCCACCCCGTCCCGTCGCGTCGTGGGGGCTTCGGCAGCACGGGCCGGTAGTCAATCAAACTCGGTCAGCATCCGCTGGACACGCCGCGGCTCCGGCGGCGGAGGGGAGCCTCCTCGCGCCGCCTCCTCCTGGACACGTTCGAGCATCTCGTGCATCCGGCGCTCGCGCGCAAACGCCGACCGGTGGAGGCCGACGTCCCGCGTGCCCTCTGCGACCAGCACCACGGCCCGCCCCGTGCGGGCTCGGCCGGTTCGGCCACGTCGCTGGATCGTCCGGATCACGTCGGGGATCGGCTCGTAGAAGACGACCAGGTCGGTCGAAGGGATGTCGAGACCCTCCTCGGCGACCGACGTCGCGACAAGGCAGTTGACCGAGCCCGCGCGGAACCGGTCGAGCAGGCCGACCTGTTCTTTCTGCGAGAGGCCGAGGTCGTCCCCACGGGTCGCCTGCCCGACGAATCGTGCCGGACGTACCGCCTCCCCCCCGGTCCGCTCGAGCTCGGCGACGAGGCGGTCGACGGTGTCGCGATACTGGGAGAAGACGATCACCCGGGCCTGTGGATTGCGCGCGAGCTCGTCCCGCACGATCCGGACCGCGGTCGCGAGCTTCGGGTGCTCGAGCGTGAGTCGCCCGAGCTCGCGACGGACCTCTTCGACATCCGGGTCGGTGAGGAACGCCCGGGTCGCAGGGGTCCAGCGTTTTCCTTCGGAGGGGACCTGGCGACGGAAGTACTCTCGGAGGGAGTCGACTCCCTGGCTCTCGATGAGCTCGAGAGCGTGCAGCCCTTTCATCGCCGCCGCCTGCGCCGTGACCGCCTTCCAGAGGATCCCTCCGGGAGAACCCGCTCGACTCCGTTCCACCTCGATCTGGCGGTGGAGCCGCGCGCCCACCTCGAGCAGGGCACGACGGTTCGTCTCCCCCGGCGAGAGGAGGTCGAGTTCCGTCAGGACCTTCGCCTGACGTTCGACCGCGGCCCGCAGGAGGATCGCGAGACGCTGAACCGGGGCCGGGACGGGTACGGTCACCGTCTCGACCCCGATCCCGTGTACGTACGGCAGAACGTCCGGGCTCTGTTCGGTTCGGTACTCGAACCGATCGATCGCGAGGTTCGCCCAGACTTCCCGGATACGGCCGAGGCTTCCCCCGGGAGAGGCCGTCAGCGCGAGCACGCGGGAGTTCGGCCCCGACCGGTTCGCGCGGCCGACCGTCACGTACGGATAGTCCCCGACGGCGCGGTGCGCTTCATCGAAGACGAGGAGGGTGAACGTGTCGAGCGGGAACTGTCCTTCGGCAAGGTCGTTGGCGATGACCTGCGGCGTGGCGACCACGACCTGAGGGGGCCGGAGGAGCTCAGCACGGCGGTCGGGGGGGATCGCCCCGGTCAGCGTCAGCGGGGGAGGGGCGAACAGGGTTCGTTCGACCTCCCGAGCATGCTGGACGACCAGCGGTCGGGTCGGTGCGAGGAACAGCACCGAGCCGGCGGGATGACGCAGGAGGAACTCCGCGATCACCCGGAGGGCCACGGCGGTCTTTCCGAGACCCGTGGGCAGAACGACCAGCGTGTTGTGGCCTACCGCCGTTTCGGCGATATGCGCTTGATAGAGCCGGTCGTCCAGCGCTCCCGGTCGAACTCGCGGGTGCTCCACGGTCGCCATCGAAGGAACGCTCCGCCGCGAGAGCGGTCTCGCCTTTATTACAGTCCGTCTGCGGCGGGGGATGCTAGCGCTCTGGGTCGCGGCGGTACTCGGCGTGGCAGCGCTCATCGCGCTCCTCTACCAGGGGATCGCGATCGTCCTCGCGCGCGAGATGCCGCGACTCGGCCCTGCGCCGCCCGAGAGCTCGCGAGGGGAGCTACCCCGGGTCAGTGTCGTCATCGCGGCCCGCAACGAAGAGGACGCACTGCCGGACACGCTCGCCACGCTCTTGGACCAGGACTACCCGAATCTCGAGATCGTGGTGGTCGAGGACAGCTCCACCGACCGGACCCGCGAGGTCGTCGACGCCCGGGCCCCCCGGGTCCGTCGTGTCGACCCGCCTCCTCTCCCCGAGGGTTGGGTCGGAAAGAACTGGGCCTGCTGGACCGGTTCCCAGGCCACGACCGGCGAGTGGCTGCTGTTTCTGGACGCCGACGTGCGGACCCACCCTGCGGCCGTGCGGACCGTGCTCGACTGGGCGGTACGAGAACGCGCAGACCTCGCGTCGATCGCCCCTCGCCTCGAGACGGTCGGCTTCTGGGAGCGCGTGGTCTTGCCGTTCTTCATGCAGCTCACGCTCCAGCGATTCCGAGCCCCGCACGTGAACCGGGACGGCTCGAGAGCGGCGATGGCGAACGGTCAGTTCTGGATGACGCGACGCGTGACCTACGTCGCCGTCGGAGGCCACGCGGCCGTGCGGGGAGTGGTGCAGGAGGACGTCGCCCTCGCGCGCCGGTACCGCGACCAGGGCTGCCGACTTCGGATCGCTTGGGCTCCGCAACTCGCGGTCACCCGGATGTACCGGGACCGACACGAGATGTTCGAAGGTCTTCTGAAGAACCTTTCCGGGAGCGACCACGGCTCCGGGCGCCTTTCGGCCGATATCGTGGAGGTCGCCGGGTTCTACCTTCTGCCGCTCGGGCTCCTCCCCTTCGCCTGGGTCGCTGGAAACCTCGTTCTCCTCGGCTTGGGCGCTTTTCTCTACGTGGCCCTCTTCGGGAAGCACGCGGGGTTCAGCGAATCCGTAGGCACGCAGGCTCGCTACGGCCTCCTCTACCCTCTCGCGGTCGGATTCTTCATCGTGCTGTTCGCGACGGGAGTCCACCGGCACCTAAGGCGGAAGCCGGTCCTCTGGAAGGGGAGAGCGTACCCCATCCAGGAGTAAGGGCTGGACGTCCGCGCAGTCCGCGTCCTAGAATCACCGCTTGGGCGCTGGTAGTTACCGTTGCTTCCATCGAGCTCACCGTCCGTCTACGGGCTCCGGAGGGCTCCACGTATCGTTGTCCAGCGTCGACCGTTCCGAACGGGACGATTCAGAGTGGGCGGGAAAAACCCGCGATAAGGAGAGAGGCCCCTCGTATGATTGTTGGGGTCCGCACGGGACAACGCGCCCAATGCGGTCCGCACGGGTCCGCCGTAGGACCGTGCCCACTACGGGGATGATGGCGGCGGCGATGCAGGCGGTGAGTCAGAAAGCGTCCAGGTCGGTCCGTCCGCGCTTGTCCGGCCGCCGCCCCTGCGCCGCATCAACAGGAACACCACCGCGCCGACCACGACCACCACGCCGGTTACAATCCATGGCCACGTAGGCGTCGTGCTCGGCGACGGCGGAGCCGTATACGTGACCGTCATGGTCACCGGCGCTCCGTCTACCGTCAGGGTTCCCTTTGCCGGGACGTATCCCGCGGGCGTAAGCGTCCAGGCGTACGTCCCGTTCGCTAGGTGCAACGTCGCCGTGCGTCCGGTCGAGTACGCGAACCAGCTCTCGCCCGGGGAGAGCGACGCCCCCGGCGAGGAGACGTTCGTCAGCGTCGCCTCCACCAGCCATTCGACCCCTCTCGGGATCCCCGACAGGGCGAACGTCACCGTGCTCGCGTATGCGTACGTCACCTCGATCGACACCGCGGTACCGTTGATCTGCGCCGTCCCGTTCGCTCCCAGGACCGGGAACCACGCCCCGACCGGGGCGTTCGAGTACGCGTATGTCCCGTTCGGCTCCTGGAATGTGATCGAGCTTGTCATCGGCGTGCGGGCCGTCCCGTTCACCGTCACCGACCAGCTCGCGGCCGACGGCAATCCGTTCTCCGTGAACACCATCGAGTACGTCACCCGGGTGAAGATCAGGGTCGGCTCTGTCACCGACGCGTTGCTCACCGTTACCGTGCCCGAGTACGGCAGTGTCGTCTGGTGCCAGCCGGGCACATCGGCGATCGTGTAGGCGTAGGTCCCGTTCGGCATCGTGAAGAGGATGGACGCCGCCAGCGAGCTCTCCGTCGTCCCTTTCAGCGTCACTGACCAGGGCGTCCCGGGCGGGAGTCCGCTCTCGGCGAATGTCACAGGAGACACATACGCACCAATGGACACGGTGCCTTGTTCGGAGTTGGCCAGGTAAACGAAGCCGTTTCCGCGGTCATACGCCAGAGCATCGGGGCCCGACCCGACCTCTACCGTGGCGACCACCGTGTCGTTGTTGTCGGATATCACGCTCACCGTGTCCGACCCCTCGTTCGCGACCCAGAGGTCTCCCTTCGCGCTGTCATACGCCACGCCCTGCGGAGACAAGCCGACCCGCACCGTGGCG
>JASHTB010000108.1 GCA_030040775.1 Thermoplasmata archaeon
AGCTCGGCGGCCTGGCGGGCCGACGAGTGGCCCCACTCGTTCGCCTGCGCCTCGATGTCGTGCGTCACGGTGGCCTCGTGGATGAGGACGGTCGCGCGGTGGGAGAGTCGCCGTACCTCGTCCGACGGGCCGGTATCGCCGGAATAGACGATCGAGCGGCCCGCCCGCGGAGGACCCATCACGTCGTCGGGATGGACGACCCGGTCGCCGACGCGAACGCTCTCGCCGGACTCCAGTCGGCGGAAGTCGGGTCCCTCGATCCCGAGCGACCGGGCCAGCGCGCCGTCGAACCGTCCGCGCTTCGGGCCCTCCTCGACCCGGAACGCGAGGGACGGCACCGGGTGCTCGGCACGGCAGCTGCGGACGGTGTAGCCGTCCAGCTCGACCGACTCCCCGGGCTGCAGCGGGTGCACGGTGATCGGGAAGTGCTGCGTGAAGTATCCGAGTTGCAGCGCCCGGTCGACCATCACCTTCGAGTCCGGGGGTCCGTAGATGTCGAGCGGGTCGGTCCGGTTGTTCAGGTTCATGCTCTGGACGAGACCGGGGAGCCCGAGGAAGTGGTCGCCGTGGAAATGCGTCAGGAAGATCCGGCGCACGCGCATGAACGAGGCGGGCGACTGGAAGAACTGCCGCTGGGTCCCCTCCCCGCAGTCGAGCAGGACGAGCTCCTTTTCCAGGTCGAGGGCGATCGCGCTCGCCGACCGGTCCTTCGTGGGCCAGGAGCCGGCGGTGCCGAGGAACGTCAGGCGCATCGGTACGCCGCACCCCCTTACGGGTAATACGTCTCGGGTTCGCTCAGCCGTCTCGAAGGCAAAGGCCGGCCGAGGCAAAAGCGGAAAAGGGGCATCCGGTTCGCACGGCCGTGGTCGATTGGGATCGGGTCGAGGAGCTCCGGTCGAAGGGCTGGGACTGGGACCGCATCGCCGACGACCCCAAGGTTGCTTTCCACACCGACAGCTCGGTCCGCCAGCCCGGACGCGCGCTCCGCGCCCTCTACCACCGACAGAAGATCCGAGAGCGACGCCAGGCCCCCGTGGCCGAGAAGAAGGTGTCGAAGCGAGAGCTCGAGGAGATCGAGCGGAAGTGGACGATCAAGCGAATCGGCTACCTTCTGACCCCCCTCCTCGGGGTCTGGTTCGTCCTCGCCTACGTCGCCCCGTCACCGGTCGGTCTCATCCTTCCGGCGCTCCCGTACCTCGCGCTGGCTCTCGTGGTCGGGGTGTTCATCTTGGTCTTCGGCCTCTGGCGTTCGACCGGGGCCCGGTGGACGAAGGTCTACCGGTCGACCCTCATCTCGGGAGTAATCGTCGGCCTCCTCGTTTCCGGCATGATCGGTCTCGGTGCGATCCTCGTCTTCGGGTGTCCGTACCTGCCGCCGGGCGCCGCCGGGTCGTCGCAGCCGGGCCCCGGCTGGAGCTCTTACTCGGTCTCCCCGTGGCAGGAGGGGGGGCTACCGGTCGTCTACTTCTACGGCGCCACCTGGTGCCCGTACTGCTCGGCCAGCAGCTGGGCGATCTGGAAGGCGCTGAGCGAGTTCGGGACGTTGAGCGGGGCGTATGCCTCGTACTCGTACGGGTCGCCGGAGCCGTACCCGTACACTCCCGAGATGGTCCTCGCGAACGCCGTGTTGAGTTCCACCACCGTCTCCTTCCAGGTGAGCGAGTATGTCTACGGGTCGGACGGAGTGTTCCCGAGCACTTCGAACTGTTACCAGCAGGCGTACGTGACCGCTTACAGCGGGGGCTCCATTCCGTTCCTCGTCGTGAACGGTCAATACGTACACGGCGGCAGTACGATCGTCGACCCAGCAAGCCTCGTGTCCTGGGAGGGCACCGGTGCCCCCACCGTTCAGAGCTCGGTTTCGAGCGAGAGCGGAACCCCGTGGTCGGTGGTCCAAGACCAAGCATGGTGGATCATGGCGTTCATGGCGAAATCGACCGGCATACCGGTGAGTCAGCTCGCGAGCCAGTATCACTGGAGCTCGACGACCGCCGCGCAGGTCTCCTCGGACGTCTCGGCGATCACCTAGCCGGAGGGTTGAGATGCGCACTCGTTCACTCTGGACGTACCTCTACCTCACCGCGGGCCTGGGGCTGATCGCCTCGATCTATGCGGGAATCGAGACGCTCGATGCCGGTCTGCGCGGCAGCTGCTCGATCAACTCCTACTTCTCGTGTTCGGCGGTCGATAGCAGCGGCCGGACGAGCACCCTGGGAATTCCGGATGCAGCGATCGGTATCGCCGGCTTTCTCGTGATCCTCGTCGTGATCGGCCTCGCCGAGCGTCGAAGCGGAGACCTTCGGTACGCCTACGCTGTCCTCTTCTTCACCACCGGCGGAGTGGCGTTCGCGAGCTACTTCGCGTACATCGAGGTGGCCGAGATTCACGCTCTCTGCCCGGTCTGCACGACCGCCTACCTCTTCGGCCTCCTTGCCTGGGCGGGTGCCCTCGCGCTCACCGCTCGGCTGCATAGGGGAGCCGCTCTTGCAAAGTCGGGGTCAGAAGGGACCCGGAGCTCGCCTCCGGCTCAGACCTGAGCCGATGCGAAGGGGACCACCCTCGGATCGCCATCGCGTCGACGTCGTCGCGTCTTTTCTCTCGACCGGGACCGCCCGTTCCGCCGGTCCGGGTTATATACCCCACCCTTCTCGGGCGGCCCGGGTCGCTCTATGCCAACCGACTTCCAATACCTCGCCGCCGGCATCTCCTTCGCTGGGGGATTGATTGGGACCGGCATGGCTCAGTCCGGGATCGGGGCGGCCGGGATGGGGATCATTGCCGAGAAGCCCGAGAAGTTCGGCCAGGTCCTGTTCTTCTTCGTGATCCCCGAGACCCTCTGGATCATCGGGTTCGTTCTGGGGATCATCCTCCTGCTCGGAATCCTGTAGTGCGACCCCATCGCCCATGACCCTCGAGAGCCTGGTCGAGGAGATCCGCCGCAAGGGCGAGGCCGAACTCCTCGCGGTCGAACAGGCGCGGGCGGTCGAAGAGGAACGGGTCGCCAAGGAAAGAGACCAGCGCGTCGCCGAGATTCAGGCCCAGAGCGCTCACGCGACCGAGCTCGAGGCGGCACGGGAGCACGCCCAGCGTATCGCCGCCGCGAAGCTCGCCTCCCGTAAGCTCCTCTATGAGGCACGGGAGGCCCGTCTCGAATCGGCCCTCCGTGAGACCCGGGACCTCCTGCGGGAGTATACGGGCTCCCCGGCCTACCCGGCCGTTCTCCGCCGGATGTACGTCGCCGCGACCGAGGCCCTCGGAAAACAGGTGCGCGTGAGCGGTCGGGCAGAGGACGCGGCCGTGCTCGGCCGGGTCGTGGGCCGATCGTTCGACCCGACGCCCCGACAGATCCTGGGCGGATTGATCGCTGAGACGCCCGACGGGAGCCGCCGATTGAACCTCTCGTTCGACGAACTCCTGCGCCTTCGCGAGGACAAGGTGCGCGAGCTCCTCAGCTAGTCGGAGGGGGCGTGGCCGGTTCTCCGTACGCGAGCGCGCTCGGACGCTTGAAACCGGAGTTCCCGGCGTACCTCGGGAAGGACGCCTACGCGACGCTCGCTACAGCGAAGGACCCGAACGACTTCGCGAAGCTGCTCGAGACGACCCCCTACGCGGCCGACGTCGCCTACGCCCGGGCGACCCACACCGGCACGACGATGGTCGAGATCGCGATCAACCGGACGTTCGTGCGGCGGAACCGCCACGCCTACGAGGCGACTCCGTACGCCGGCCGTCTCGTGGTGGCCGCCTATCTCGGCCGATGGGACATCCAGAACATCGAGATGATCCTCTCGGCGAAAGCCCTCGGCCGAACCCTGACCGAGACCGAGGACCACCTCGTGTCGAGCCGGGAGACGCCGGCGGGCCTCTACGCGGGCGTGATGACGCTCGACGACTTCCGGCTCTTGCTCGGCCAGCCTACGCTCGAATCGACCGTCACGGCGCTCGTGAAGTACGGCTACGGCGCCACCGTCCTGCCGCTCGTGGAGGCGTTCGAGCGGACCCACGACATCTTCCCCATCCTCCTGGCGCTCGACCGCCAGTACTACCGGAACGTCCTCTCCGCGGCCCGCTTCTTCCAAGGGGACGAGTGGGCGGTCCGCGGCCTCATCCAGAGCGAGATCGACGTCCGCAACGCGCTCCTCCTCCTGAAGGGGAAGAACGCGGCCCTTCCGGTCGACGAGCTCGTTCCCCGCTGGCTTGACGGAGGGACCGTCTCCTCGTCGCAGGCCCCGGACCTGTACGCCGCGCGCGACGTTCCGGCGCTCGCCGAGCGCCTCGCCTCACACTTCCCTTCGGTCGGCGAGGGAAACGCTCAGTTCTCCAGCGAACAGAGCCTGACAGGCTACGAGGTCGCGCTCGAGCGCGACCGGACGACGGCGGAGCTCAAACGCCTGAAGACCTACCCGCTTTCCCTCGGCGTGATCTTCTCCTACCTGCTCCTCGCCGAGGTCGAACGCCGGGACCTCCTCAGGCTCGCCATCGGCCGGCTGTACGGCATCTCTTCGGAGCGGCTCATGCCGCTCCTCGTTTCGCCCCGCCTTTAGGCCGGGGTCGCTCTAGCTCGGAGGACCCTGAAGGATCGGGCCCCGGACGACAGAGTCGTCCGCTCCGATTGAGCTCATCGTGTAGGTGCGAGCGGCCCCGAACGGGCGGAAAGGTTTGCCGTTCCCCGAGAAGTACTTCGAAAAGTGCTCCACGAAGATCAGCCGCGCGCCCTGGATACCGGGTTCGAAGACGCCGACGATGACGTTGAACGACTGACCGCCGACCACGACGATTGCGCCGATGACGAGGCCGCCGATCAGGCCGAGCGAGCTGTGCGTGGCGAGGACCGCGATGTCGTTGATCACGATGGCGAGGACGACCGAAGCAAGGAGGATGCCCACGAGCCGCGTGTAGGAGAGGATGTGGCTGACGATGTCGATCAGGCTCAGGATCCCGAACGGTCCCTCGCCCACAACCAGGAGCGCCACCCCGGCCGCGAGCCCCCCGTACGAAAGGCCGACAATAGGGGTGAGGGGCAGCGAGATCGTGTGGGCATGGATCACCTGGAGCCCGAAGCTGGCGATCCCCCAGGCGAACGCGATCCCACCGACCTTGCCGACCGCCCCGCGCCGGTGGCGGTGGAAGTATTCTTTGAGGGCCCCGAGCGCGAACCCGAGCGTGACCATACCAAGACCGAAGTATCCGGCGATGAGGAGGAGGGTCGGGACCGCGTGAAGAGGGTCCGTGGGCGCCGTCCAGCCGAAGAGGACGTGAAACAGGTCGAGGCCGAAGAACGAGTCGTAGAGGAGACCGAGCGCGATGGCGATCGCGCAGCCCGGGAGCAGCGCCCAGGCGAGCTGTTGCATTCCTTTCGGTCCCATGATGAGCTTGACGAAGTTCTTCCCGGCCCGTGGCAGGTAGCGCGCCCCGGGGAAACCCCGGATCATCCAGAGGCAGATCAGCAGGATCGTGAGGCCATAGCCCCAGTCCCCGAGCATGATGGCGAAAAAGATCGGGAAGACGACCGAGAAGATCAGGGTCGGGTCCCACTCGGTCGCCTGCGGTAGGGAGTAGAACCGGATGAAGAACTCGAACCGACGGACGCCGCGAGGGTTGCTCATCATCGTAGGCGGTTCCTCCGTGGTCGGCACCTCGTAGAGGTGCGTGCGTCCACCCGTTGCGGACTGGAGGACCGATTTCAATCGCTCGAGGTCGCGCGCCGGGACCCAGGCTTCGAGCGCGAAGACGGAACGGCTAGCGCCGAGGTCCGCGAGCACCTCGGCCTTTCGGTTCTCGATCTCGAGAGCCTCGTCGATGGCGATCACCGTGGGGTACCACTCGCGTGCGATCGCCTCGAGACGTTCGGCAATCGCGGCCCGGCGCGTCCTGATATCCTCAAGGCGGGCGCGCAGGTCCGCCGCCTCCTCAGGAACGGTTCGCGAGAGGGGAGGGGGCGCCGCGAGCCGCACGCCCTCGCTCTGCGCGACCTTGCTGAGCGCATCGGCGCCGGCCGTTCGGATCACGACCAGGAACGAGACCGTCTCCCCCACCGGACCGGTGAGGAACCGCGCGTCAGCCGCGGGCGGCAGCGCCTTCGTCAAGGCCGCGTAGGCTTCCGCGCCCGCCTCCCCGTAGAAGGCGAGGAAGTTCGGAGAGCGAAGGTACTCTAGACGGTCCGGATAGAACGAAAGGTGCTCGAGGAGCCGGAGGGTGTCCTCCGCTCCCTTCTTCTCGGTCAGAAGCCGGTCGTCCTCCCTCTTCAGTTCGCCGACCTCGGCATCGATGGGTACGGAGGCCGCCGCGGAGAGGATGTCGGCGAGCGAAGTAAACCGCATGCAGAGCGGGGCCCCTACGTGCGGGAGCGCGGTCAGGAGCCCCCGGAAGCGCAACGTCTCGTCCCCAACGCGTCGCAGTGTCTCCGAGCCTCGCTCGGGGCCAAGCTCGGCCATCGTTTCGGGCGGCAGCGGTTCGACCTGCGCCACCCTGAGGTCATGCAGGAGGGTGAGGATCCGCTCCTCGTCGTCCCGCAGGCCGAGCAGGCCGACCTTGACGATTCGTACGGGTCGTAGCATCGTCGGAACCTTTCCTACTCGTGGCCGAAGCTTCCGAGGACGACTTGGAGGAGGTCCTCCTTCCGGTCGATGGGGCGCTTACCCGCGACCAAGGCCGCCCCCTCGGCAGCCGCCCGTCCCTCGGAGAGGATCCGCCCGGCCTCCTCCTCCGCGACGGTCCGGGCTTTCTGGAGGGCCCCCGCGCGCTCGGCCTCGGCCGAGGCTCGCGCGGCGGCGACGCTCGCGTCGCTCTCGCCGCGCAGGCGCCCGAGGACCGCCTCGCTCTCCCGACGAGCGCGCTCGACCTTTTCCCCCCACTCGGCCTCGGCGGCCTTGATGCGCTTCAGGGCATCGATCGTGCCAGCGTCGGTAACGGTCGGGCCCGGGGGAGCGTCGGTCACAGCGACCTTCCGGTGAGAGCCCAGACAAGGTAGAGGACGAGGGCCACGGCCGTGAGCTTGACGGCGAGGCTCACGGCCCAGACGGCCGTGAACCGGCGCAACGCCTCCTCACGCTGCGACAGCGACACCTTCTCCCTCCCGTTCCATCTTGCGCTTGACGGTCTTCAGCATGCTGAACGAGTCCCGTTCCATCTCGTCGAAACGGAACTTGATGTACCGCACCGCCCCTTCCAGTCGCGGGATGAGCACGTTCTCGATCGCGCTCGCCCGTCGCTTGGTCTTCTCGATTTCCTTGAGGAGCCGCCGGAGCGCGTTCTCCTTCTCGGCAATCTCGAGCACGACCTCGTAGATTCCCTGGAAGTGGCGAATCGACTCCTGTATCGAAACAGGGAGCTCCAGAAGCGAGCTCGAGGAGGTCGGCGTGTAGCCGCCCCGGTCGACCCGCGGAGTCCGGACGCCCATGACGTTCTTGGTCGACACGGAGACCGGGCGGATGTCCGGGAGCAGCATCGAGATGTTCTCGAGGCGAACGGAGCCTTCCAGCATCTCCGCCATTCGGATCGACTCGTAGCCGCCGGCGATTCGCGCCTGAAGGTCGCTACGCAGGCGCAGCGCCTCGCGGGAGATCGAGAAGAACTCTGCGATGAGCGCGGTCCGCTTCAGCTTCAAGAGGTTGAGCCCCCGCTTCGCGACGCCGATCCGTCGACGGGTGCGCAAGAGCTCGAGGCGTGTCGGTCGGACGTTCTCAACGGGCACGGACCCTCCCCTACGCGCCTACGCGGTGGGGACCGGGGGGTGAACGCGGTACTGCTGGATGAACTCCGGGCGGATCCGCTTGAGCTCGGAGTCCGGAAAGTCCGAAATGATGTCCCAGGCGAGGGCGAGGCTCTCGTCGATCGACCGGTCCTCGTCCGGCCGCTGGTTGACGAACTCCTTCTCGAACCGGTCGGCCGCGTGGAGGTAGATCCGGTCGGTGGCGCTGAGTGCCTCCTCCCCAACGATCGCGGAAAGCGCCCGCTGGTCCTTGCCCGTCGCGTACGTCGCGAACAATTGGTCGGAGACGGCACGATGGTCATCCCGAGTCCGTCCCTTGCCGATGCCGAGGCCCATCAGCCGGGAAAGGCTCGGCAGGATGTCGATCGGCGGATAGATCCCCTTCCGCTGGAGCTCCCGGCTCACGTAGACCTGGCCCTCGGTGATGTAGCCGGTGAGGTCCGGGATCGGGTGGGTGACGTCGTCGGAGGGCATCGTCAGGATTGGGAGCTGGGTGATCGACCCTTTGCGGCCATGGATCTTTCCGGCCCGCTCGTACATGGTCGCGAGGTCGGTGTAGAGATAGCCCGGATAGCCTCGCCGACCCGGCACCTCTTCGCGCGCGGCCGAGATCTCCCGGAGCGCTTCGCAGTAGCTCGTCATGTCGGTGAGGATGACGAGGACATGGTAGTCCCGCTCGTAGGCCAGGAACTCCGCGGCGGTGAGCGCCATCCGAGGCGTCACGACGCGTTCCATCGACGGGTCGGAGGAGAGGTTGAGGAAGACGACGGCCCGCTCGAGCGCACCGGTCGACTCGAATTCCCGGAGGAAGAAGTTCGCCTCCTCGCTCGTGATCCCCATCGCGGCGAAGACGACGGCAAACCCTTCGCTCGAGTCGCGGAGCTTCGCCTGCCGTACGATCTGCGCCGCGATCTGGTTGTGCGGAAGCCCCGAGCCGGAGAAGATCGGCAGCTTCTGACCCCGAACGAGGGTGTTGTTGACGTCGATGGTGGAGATGCCGGTCTGGATGAACTCGCTCGGCTCCTGGCGCGAGTACGGGTTCATTGCGTTGCCGACGATCTCGAGGCGGGTCCCGCTCACGATCTTTGGTCCGTCGTCCCGCGGTTCGCCGAGTCCGTTGAAGACGCGCCCGAGCATCTCGTCCGAGACGCTCAGCGTCGCGACCTCGCCGAGGAACTTCACGCTCGTCTCTTCGATGTTGATCCCCATCGTCGGCCCAAAGACCTGGACGATGGCGAGGCCCTTGCGCGAATCGAGGACCTGACCCTGACGCCGCTGCCCGTTCGGAAGCGCGATCTCGACGATCTCACCGTAGGCCGCGTTCGCGACGTCGCGCACGAAGAGGAGGGGGCCCGCCACGCGGTCGATCGTACGGTAGTCGACCGGGACCTCCGGGCCGGTCTTCGGCGCCGGTGTGCTCTTCGCGGCCATCAGGACGCTCCTTGTGGGGCGACCGCCGCGACCGACTGGCTCATCTCCGTCTCGAGCGCGTCGAACTGCTTCGCCACGTCCGCCTCGGGTATCCACTTCATGCGCGCGAGCTTCGTCCGCACGGGCAACTTCTGTAGCTGGGCGACGGTCGCGCCTCTCCCGATCGCCTCCTGCTCGCGGTCTCCGAAGGCGAGAATGGTCCGGAGCATGCGCAGCTGCTTCTGGATGGAAGTGTAGGTGTCGACCTCGTCGTACGCGCTCTGCTGAAGGTAGTCCTCCCGGATCATCCGGGCCACGTCCAGCGTTCCCTTCTCCCTCTCCGGGAGCGCATCGACGCCGACGAGCTGGACGATCTCCTGGAGCTCGGCCTCCTTCTGGAGCAGCGCGAGCGCGCTCTGGCGCAGCGAGACGAACTCCTTCGAGAGCTCCTTGCGGTACCACGGTTCGAGGTCGTTGACGTAGAGCGAGTAGCTCTGCAGCCAGTTGATGGAGGGGAAGTGACGGCGCGAGGCGAGGGAAGCGTCGAGCGCCCAGAAGACGCGGGTGACGCGCAGCGTGTTCTGGCTGACTGGTTCGGAGGTGTCTCCGCCCGGCGGCGAGACAGCACCGACGACTGTCACCGAGCCGGTCCGTCCTTCCGGGGAGACGGTCACCACCCGGCCGGCCCGCTCGTAGAATTCGGCGACACGCCGACCCAGGTAGGCAGGGTACCCCTCCTCGCCGGGCATCTCTTCGAGTCGTCCCGAGATTTCGCGCATCGCCTCAGCCCAGCGGCTGGTCGAGTCGGCCATCAGCGCCACGTCGTAGCCCATATCGCGGTAGTACTCCGCGATCGTGATCCCGGTGTAGACGCTCGCCTCGCGGGCCGCGACCGGCATGTTCGAGGTGTTCGCGATGAGAATTGTCCGCTCCATCAGCGGCCGCTTCGACTTCGGGTCCTGGAGGTTCGGGAAGGTCGCGAGTACCTCCGTCATCTCGTTGCCCCGCTCGCCGCACCCGACGTAGACGACGATATCGGAGTCGGCCCACTTCGCGAGCTGCTGCTGGGTGACGGTGTTGTGCAGCAGAAGGCCTCCGTGGCCCCCGACAAAGTTGCATCCGAACTCGGGCACGACCACGTCGTAGACATCGAACGGGCCGTTCCTGTCGTGGCGGACGTCGACGACTTCGTCACAGTAGATCCAATCGAGTAGTCGCGAGAGCCGAGCCGCCGGCACGGCGTCTGGGCAAGAGGCCGTTGCAGCGGAACCCTCGACGGCCATGAACCGAAGGAACGTCGTCGCACCCATCCGCTCTCCGTTGCCGATGTAGTTGTGGATCTCGATTCCCTCGTCCAACAGTCCTGAGTAATCCGGATGAGATCGGTAGATCCGCTCGATCGAGGAAGGGGAGAGCGGTACCACATCCGTCGCGGTGTAGGTGGTCGATTTCGAAGCGACATACCGTTCGATGGCCGCCACCTTGGGAGCCGAGGACCCGAGGGCCTCGCGAAGTTTCGTAAGCTGGGGGACTCCTCGCACGAACACCCGCTGGTACTCTTGGCCGTCCACCAGGCGCCGGGAGAGGGAAGTCAGGATGCCGAACCGGCCGAGAACATACGCGAGATCGTCACGGAGCCCCGGGCTCTTCGTGCAGAACTCGATCTCCCCGTTCGAGAAGCCGCCGTCTCCAAGATAGTATCCGAGCAGGAACGCTGCCAAGCAGGTGTTGTCCGATGCGAACACCTCGGGAGGAACTCGCTTCTCCTCGGAGGTGTGTCCGCACCCGAGTAGCTCGAGGAGCTCGACCAGTTGACGACTGTGCAGGAGGACGTTCGGCGTCCTTCCGCAACGGTCGACCTCGAGTCGGCCGTCGAGGGTGAAGAGAACTTTGGCGAGCGTGAAGAAGCGTGTTCGCATCGCCTCTTCGGAGTTCGTGAAAACGACCGTTCTTCGGCCCCGGATGTAGCCTTCCGAGACGTACAATCCGAGGAACTCGGCGAGGAGCGGCGACATCCGATCCGGGATCGAGATCGTGTGACCCCGGCGGCGGAGGGGGGTGACCCGCAGGCGGAGTGACCGGCGACTCTCGGAGGAAGGGAGACGGCGGACCGAAGCGACGTAGTCCCCCGGGACCAGCTCGCCCGCGGCCTTCTCGCGGAGCGTTCCGTCGGAGGTCACCGTGAAGAGGCGGTGGACCGGCGTAACGCGCACCTTCCGCCCGGTCCGGGTCCGGACCTCGACGAGCGAGTCGCTCTTTCCATGATAGAGCGTGCGGGTTCTGCTCCGGACGAGACGGGTTCCCACCAGGGAAACTAGCTCCATCGGAGCCGACAGCGAAACCCACTCGTCCGATCCTTGGGTGGAAACGGTTCCGGTGCGGAAGGCTTTCCGATAAAGATCCTCGATGCGGACGATGGAGCCATTCCCCAGGAGCACGGGTGTATCGCCAGCGACGCACTTCCCGCTCCCGAAGGGGCCGGGAATGCAGGCCGTGCCGCCCTTAGCAACCGGATAGAAGGAATCGATGACCCGTTGACCCGTCACGAGAGGGATTTCGGGTGGCAACTTCTGTGCCACGGGACGAGGGACCCGCACGACCCACTTCTGAGAGAGGTAGAGCGGGACCGCGCCGGCCCCGGTCGTAACCGAGCCGATCGGGTCGCGGACCGTGTAGGTCCCACTCTCGAGCGTTGAGAGCGTTCCCTGAACGTCCGGCGGGACCATGACCTTGTGAAGAATCAGTGCGGTTTCCTGGACGGTGCCCAGGATCGTCCCCGGCGCGACCTCGCTTCCGACCTTCGCGGTGGCCTTGAACTCCCACTTCGTCTTCTCGTCGAGGGGGGCTGCGGCGAATCCGCGGGTGATGAAGTCCCCGACCGACTTCTGGATCACGTCGAGTGGGCGCTGGACGCCATCGTAGATCGATTTAAGAAGGCCCGGCCCGAGCTCGACGCTGAGCGCCTGTCCCGTGGTGTCGACCGGGTCGCCCGGCCGGATCCCGGTCGTGTCCTCGTAGACCTGGACCGTCGCCGTGCCCCCGACGAGGCGGATGATCTCGCCGACCAGACCGAGGGAGCCGACGCGGCAGACGTCGTACATCTTCGCGTTCTCGAGGCCCTCGGCGATGACCACCGGCCCGCTGACCCTCGCCACGACTCCCGACACCTTCTCCTCCTACGACGGGACCGACAGCGTGACGCCCAGGACGCGCTTCGCGAGCGCGTTGATGCTCTCAACCTCGAACTCGCCGGTCGGTGTCGGAACGAACACGGCGAGCGGTCGGAGTGAGGCGTCCGCGTTCGTGCGCTGCGCGTCGCTGAGATGCACCCGGATCGACTGGCTTGCGATGACGAGACTATACTCGGACGATGCCATCACGCGCTGAAACTCGGCGACCGCGTTTTCGGGCGTGACCTCGACGACATCCTTGAGGCCGATGAGACGGAATCCGATGGCGAGCTCACGCTCCCCGAGCACGACGGTACGCCCCGGCTCCTTCCGCGTCTCGGGCACGGCGTTGTCGGCGGGGTTTTAGGCTATTTAACGTCAGCCCCGGGAACGTTTTCCTCTTGGGCCGAGAAGGGTGCCGGAGCGCTACTTGTAGACGGAGTTGTGGACGTTCCCCTCGTCGTCCGTGATCAGGATGCACTCGCCCTCGCACTCGAAAAGGCACGCCTCGCACACGATGCAATCCGGACCGTGGATCGCGACGGACTTCTCTCCGCGGAACTGGAACTTCGCTCCGACCGTGGGATCGTCGACCAGGTCGGGGAACTGGTCCCGGGGCTTGAGCTCGAAGACGTTCACGGGGCAGACGTCCCGACAGTGGGCACATCCGGTGCACTTTCCGAGGTCGATGTCGACGAGGACCATGGGCCGTCTCGGGCGGGTTCAGCATCCGCGACCTATAAGAGGTGAGGGGTTGAAATGCGGTTGCTGCACGGCCGGGTGGACTTCAAATTCGCGCCCGGACGCGCGACCCTGCGTTCGCTGCGCGCGAGTTCATACCACCCCGGGCGCTGGGGAGAGGGTGAACCGGCGAAATCGTGCCTCCCGGCGACCGCCGGCCTCGGCCAAGTCGCGAAAGGCTCGGCGAGGGCGCTCGGCCGTTCCCACCCTTCTTCGCGAGCTAGCTCACGGTTCTGTGGTCGCCCGACGGCAGGCGATTCGCTCTCTGAGCCTCGTGCGGGACGAGAGAGTGCGACGCTCGCTGGAGCGGGCTCTCACCGATCCCGACCCGATTCTGCGCTTGGCCGCCGCCGCAGCTCTCGGGTCCCAGGGAGACCCGCGGAGCCGTCTCCCGCTCGAGTCCGCCCTCTCCGACGAGCATTGGAACGTGCGGGCGCAGGCGGCCTACGCCCTCTCTCGAATCAAGGACCAGGCCTCTACTCCCCTCCTGACCGACCGACTGGAGCGCGACGCGAGCGCGCTCGTTCGCAACGCGTGCGCGCTCGCCCTGGCCCATCTGGCCGACGCTCGAGCCATCCCCTCGCTCGAGCGAGCCCTCCACGACGAGTCGGACCGGGTGCGCCGCGAAGCGGTCATTGGCCTCGAGCGGTCGGGCGACCCCGAGGCGGCGGTCAAGGCTCGCCCGTTCCTGAACGACCCTGCTCGGCGGGTCCGCATCGCGGCCGCGGTCGTGCTCGGGGTTCGACGGGACCGTGCGGCCGTCCCCGGCCTTCTCGACCGATTAGCCCACTCGGAGCCGTGGGAGCGTCCGGCCCTGGTGATCGCTCTCGGTCGAATCGGCGACGTCCGGGGTACTCCGGCGCTGGTTCACGCGGCCGACGACCCAATGCGCTCGATCCGGGTGTGCGCCGTCCACGCGCTGGCCCAGATGCACTCTCCCGAGACCAGCCGAGTTGCCCGAAGGAGACTTCAGGACCCGGCCTGGTCGGTTCGCGGAGCCGCGGCGCTCGCCCTCGGGTCGGTCGGCTCCACCTCGGACGCCAACCGTCTCCTGCCCTTACTCGTCGATTCCCACGCCTGGCCCCGACGCTGCGCCCTCTATGCGGTCGGCCAGCTCGGAGTCCGACACGTGCTCCCCGCCGTCCGGCCGTTGCTGGACGACCGGGATCCCGAGGTGAAGCTGGCCGCGATCTGGGCCCTCGGCCGTCTCCACGACGTGGAATCCCGAGCCCGGCTGGTCTCCCTCCTTCGCCGATCGCGTAGCCGGGCCGCTCGAGCCCCCACGACGCTGACCGCGGGCGAGGGAGCGGTTCGTCTGGTCTCGGACGCCGAGACCCGAATATTCGACGCGCTGGTCGACGCGATCACCTCCCTCTTGCGGGGCGCTCGAGACCCGGGGACGGAGCTGCTTCTCGAGGAGATCGAACGGACCCTTCCTGCCGGAGAGCTCGACCGTCCGGCGCGACGGCCAAGCCCGCTCGGCGCCGGCGATACCGAGCTCACGCTGCGGGCGCTGTTCGAACAGGCACGAGCTCCCTCCTCCTCGCCGGTGCGGCCTCCCTCCCCTACCGGGGCCGGTCGGGGGGCCCGACGGCGTTAACCGGCCGCACGCCCTCCCCTTAACGCGACGCTGTGAGCGACATCTTCCTCGGTACGAGCGGATGGGACTATCCGGAATGGGTGGGCCGGATCTACCCGCCACGCGGCGTCGCGGACAAGCTACGGTACTACGCGAGCCTCTTTCCCATTGTCGAGGTCAACTCGACGTTCTACCGTCTCCCGCCGTCCTCGGTCGCCGCGTCTTGGGTCCGCCGAACTCCCGCGCGGTTCCGGTTTGCCGCGAAGTTCCCGCAGACGATTACGCACGACTTGAGGCTCGTCGGGACCGACGAGGAGCTCGCCCGGTTCCTCGCGATGTTGAAACCGATCCGTGATTCGGGGAAGTTCGTCGCGGCCCTCCTTCAGTTGCCCCCGTCGCTCCCGTTCGAGGAGGCCACGGTGCGCCGATTCTACGAGACCCTGCCCCGCGATCTACCGGTGGCGGTCGAGTTCCGAGAACGTTCCTGGCTTGTCCCCGAATCGTACGCCCTCCTACGCGAATTCGCGCTGGCGAACGTCACGGTCGATGGGCCGCATTTGCCCATCGCGCTCGAGACCACCGCCCCCTTCGCCTACATCCGCTGGCATGGTCACGGGAGCCCGCTCTGGTACGACTACCCCTACTCACGCGAGGAGATCGTCGCGTGGGTGCCTCGGATCCAGGCCCTGACGGAGAAGGTCTCGACGATCTACGGGTTCTTCAACAACCACTTCCGCGGCGACGCCGCGGTGAACTGTCGCACCCTCTCCGACGAGCTCGGGCTTCCTCCACCGACCAGCCGCGGTCGACTCGACCTGTAGCCGTTCGCTCGGCCCGTCCCGAAACGCCCCATTCTCGGCCGTGTTTCACCGTCTCCTGAGCCGCCGCTTTAGAGCGCTCCCGGCGCTAGATTTCTTCGGAGGCTAGCGGCGTTCATGCTCGACCTCGACGCGGGGGCTCCGGCGTTCGCGGCGGAGGAGGCGGAGCCGTTCGAGCCCGTTCTCCCCGACGTCGGCGAACCGACGATCCCCTTCCTCCGGACCGGTCGGGTCCGCTTCTCCTCCCGTCCCGGTCGGACCTCCTCCCGTCCCCTCCTCCCGTCGTCCCCCGCGCTCTTCCCGTGGCTCGCCCGCCGTTTCGCCCCGGGCGAAGCGACGCTCTGGGTCGGCCCTCGTCCGGCCGTCGAGCCGATCCTCGAGCTGCTCTATGCGGGAAACGCGCTCGCGCGGGGTCGGATCTCCCTCCTCGAAGGAGCGAACCGGTTCCACCCGTACCGGATTGGGGAGCTCGGTCGTTCGTTCGGGGTCGACGCGACCGAGACACTTCGGCGGATCCGGCTCGCCCGGGCGTTCACGGCGTACCAGATGGTCGCCCTCGTGGATGGCTGGGCCGCCGAAGCGCGGCGCCACCCCCCGACCCTCTTGGTCGGGCACGAGCTACCGGCGCTCTTCGCGGACGACGAGATCCCGCTCGAGGAGCGAACGGCGCTCCTGCGCCACATGGCACGCGCGCTCGCCCCGCTCCTTCGAAAGGTCCGGGTTCCGCTCCTGCTCACGCTCGGCCCCGCGGGGTTCGGTCAGTTTCCCGGTCTCTCCGATGAGGGACCGCGCTGGTGCGACCTCGTCTCGTTCACGCGGGGACCCGGTACCGTGCGCCTCCGGGCGCTCCGGGACGACGCGCGCCTCTCCCTCGTCCCGCGGCCGGCGGGCCAGCGGGGGATCGACGAGTTCGGCGGCGGCTCCGCCGAGGAGGTGATCGCGTGGGACGTACCGCCCCGACCTACCGCCAGGCGCTCGAGGAGCGGATGAAGCGATGGGATGAGTTCGCCCGCCTCCTGACGACGCCCGAGGAACGGGAGGCGTTCGAGCTCGTCCGCACCGGGGCCCGTCGCTACGCGGCCCAGGCGACGTACGTCGGGAGCCCGGACCTCCTCGAGTCGATCCTCCTCTCCGTGCTCACCGACCTCGCCGCGCGACTGCGCGCCGGGACGACCGCTCGGCCGTCCCCTCCCTAGCGCGGGGGAGTTCGGGCCACGACGCCCGACGGCTGGCTACTCGACATCACCGAGAGCGAGGACGGCCGCTCGGTCGTTCTCTGGGTGAAGGAGCGACGGACCGGCCGGGTGCGCCGGACCGCGGTCGAGTACCGACCGCCGTTCCTCGTCAGCGGACCGCGCGAGGCGTTAACCCCTCTCGCCCGTCGCCTCGCCGCCCTCCCGGTCGTCGCCTCCGTCACCCCAGGCACCGGACGGCCGTCCCTGTTCGACCGGCGCGTTCGCCCGCTCCTTTCGGTCACGCCCGAGCGGAACGCGGGGCGCCGCGCGCTCGCCCGGACGGTCGACGCACTCGGAGGCTACGAGACGTTCACGCTTTACGACGTCGACCTCACGCCGCCCCAGCTCTACCACCTTGGCCACGCGCTCTACCCGTTCGCTCCCGTGGTCGGGAGGGGCCCGGAGCTATGCGCGACCGAGCCGGCCGAGACGGTTGACTACGCGACCCCGCCGCTCAGGGTCGCCCGGCTCGAGGTCCGCATCGCCGGTGAGCGGCGGGGCCGCATCCCGCCTCCGGACGGCCGGCTCGGCTCGGTCCGCCTCGGGGACGTGACGCTCGAAGGACCCGAGGACGACCTTCTGCGCGCGCTGGTCAACGAGCTTGCCCGCAGCGACCCCGACATTCTCCTCACCCAGGGCGGCGACTCGTTCGACCTCCCCTGGCTCTATCGTCGAGCGGCCGCCTGCGGCCTCACGCCGGCCGAGTTCACCCTCGGCCGGGAGCGGGTCGGGTTCCGGCCGTCCCGGCCGGCACGCTCGTTCGAGTCGTACGGCCGGGTCCTCCACCGGTCGGCCTCCTACCCCCTCCCGGGTCGGTTCCACATCGACCGGGAGAACTCGTTCCTCTACGACGACGCCGAGATCGCCGGCCTCGTGGACGCTTCCCGGCTCTCCCGCCTCTCCCTCGCGACCGTCGTCCGCCAGTCGCCGGGGACCTGCTTCACCGCGATGGAGATGGCCCAGGCGCTCTCCCTCGGCGCCCACGTCCCGTGGAAGAAGAACCGGCCCGAGGACTTCCGGCGCGGCGACCACCTGGTCCAAGCCGACCGCGGCGGGGTGATCTTCCTCCCGCCGGTCGGCGTCCACGACCACGTCGACGAGTTCGACTTCGCGAGCCTCTACCCGCACATCATGGTGCGGAAGAACCTCTCGGCGGAGACGCTCGAGTGCCGCTGCTGCCCGAAGAGCCCGATCCGGGCGCCGGGGCTCGGCTACCGCTCGTGCACGCGCCGGGTCGGGCTCATCCCCCGCGCGCTCGCCCCGCTGCTCGCGCGGCGGCTCGCCTACAAGGCGGCCCTGAAACGCCCCGGGATTCCGACGGAGGAGGCGACCCGCTTGAAGCGCCGGGTGAAGATGCTCAAGTGGATCCTCGTCACCGCGTTCGGCTACCAGGGCTACCGCAACGCCCGGTTCGGCCGGATCGAGTGCCACGAGGCGATCAACGCCTACGCCCGGGCGCTCCTCGCTGCGCTCCTCCCCGAGGCCGAGCGGGCCGGCTACTCGGTCGTCCACGGGATCGTCGACTCGCTCTGGCTGCGTCCGCTCTCCCTCGACCGTCCACTCGACCCGGAGCGGTTCGCCGAGGAGATGAGCGCGCGGTTCGACCTCCCTCTCGGCTACGAAGGTCGGTACCGCTGGATCGTTTTCCTACCGGCGGTGACCCACGGCCTCGGGGTCCCGAACCGGTACTACGGGCTCTACGAGCACGGCGAGTTCAAGCTCCGCGGGATCGGCGGGCGCCGCCACGACACCCCGGTCGCCGTACGGCGGTTCGAAGGGGAGGTCCTGTCGCTCTTCCGCCGGGCTCGGGACGCGGACGGGGTGCGCGCGCTCCTCCCGCAGGCGCTCGCCCGCGCTGACCTGTTCGCCGCGCGCCTCGCGGCCGGCGACTGGCCGGTCGACGAGCTCCTCATCAGCCACCGGATCGGGCAGGAGCCCGAGGCGTTCGTCACGTTCACCGACTCGGTCGCGGCCCTCCGTCAGCTCGCCGACGCCGGCGCTCGGCGAGGCGCCGGCGAGTTCGTGCGGTTCGTCCTTCTCGACCGGGAGAGCCGCTCGTTCCGCCACCGGGTCCGGGCCGCCGAGCTCCTCACCGGGGACGAGCGGTACGACCGGGAGGCGTACCTCGACCTCCTCGCCCGCGATGCGGAGACGTTGCTCGCGCCGTTCGGGGTCGACCGAGAGATGCTGCGGCGGCGCTGGGACGTCGTGGTTGCCCCGCCGCGGGAACGGTACCGGTCGCCGGAAAGACCGAGCCAGTCGGCGCTCGCATCCGCTTCCGTGTACGAAGGAAGCTAATTCCAGCGGCCAGTACGGATGTTTCGTGGGTCGGAACGTCCTGTATCGGGACCTCGCGGAGTACTACGACCGGCTTTACCAATTCAAAGATTATCGGAGCGAAGCCCGGGAGATCCTTCGGCTGGCGCGGCGCTTCCTCGGGCGACCCCCTCGGTCGCTCCTGGACGTCGGCTGCGGAACGGGCCGTCACCTCCTCGAGTTCGCACGAACGCTCTCCGTGGCCGGCGTCGATCGGAGCGCCGAGATGCTGCGGGTCGCCCGCCGCCGACTAGGGCCGAGGGTCCCGCTCGCCCGCGGCGACATGCGCCACTTTTCCCTCCGGGCCCGGTTCGACGTCGTCACGTGTCTGTTCAGCGCCATCGCATACATGGAGACTCGTCGGGACCGAGACACGGCGATCGCCAATTTCTACCGCCACCTCAACCCGGGGGGAGGGGCGCTGGTCGAAGGATGGGTTCGGCCCTCGCGATGGCGAGGAACAGGAGGCGACCTCATCACGTATGAGGATCGGGACCTCAGGGTTGCCCGAGTCACGTCGTCGTGGCGAGAAGGGAACCACTCCGTGGTGGAGTATCACGTCTTGATCGGAGAACCGGGCAAGCGAATCCACCACTTCGCGCAGCTGGATCGGAACCCCTTGGTCGAGGTCGAAGAAATGCTCGGATCGTTCCGGCGCGCCGGGTTCCGGGCGAAGGCTCTTCTCCACGGACGGTACCGCGACCGAGGGATGTACGTGGGGGTCCGTCCGTCCGACTCATGAAAGACGGCCGTCGAGCGAGGAGAGCGGCACCGTGACCGTGCGCGACCTGCGTCCCGCGGACGCGCCCCGGCTCTTCGAGCTGATGAAGACCGAGTTCCCCGAGGAGGAGGTGCTCCTGGGAAGCCGACCCGAAGGACTCGACGAAGTGGTCCGCCGGGTGTACCGTCCGCCGACCCGTCTCCTCCTCGGCTTCCTTCGGCTGATCGGTCGTCCGCTCTTTCGGTTCTTCGTCATCGAAAGCGAAGGACGGATCGTGGCGACGACCCTTCTGACGTTCTCGCATCGGGCAGGGTACCTCAGCACGGTGGTGGTCGACCCGGCCTACCGACGGCGTGGGTTCGCCAAAGAACTGCTCGAACGGTCCCGCAAAGCGACGCGCGCCCGCGGTAAGCCGTTCGTCGCGCTGGACGTCCTCGCCTCGAACGAGCGGGCTCGAGCGCTGTACGCTAAGATGGGCTACCGCCCGCTCCGATCGACGGCGTTCTTCGTTCACGAGAGCCCGGCCGCGTTCTCTTCTGCGTCCGCGAACCCTCCCGGGGTCCGCCCGTTCGCGAAATCGGACGCCAGGCCGCTCGCCGACATCGCCCGGCTCGGGGTGCCGGTCGAGGTCCAGACCGTTCTCCCGGTCACCCACCAGGATATCGCCGGGTCCGCTCGCGTGAGCCGCATGCTCGCGAGCGAAACCGCCGCGTGGGTGCTCGACGAAGGCTCGGGACCGAGGGGGTGGGTCTCCGCGACGGTCACGCCCGTCACCGAAGCGGCGCACCTCGCGGCGCCGATCGTGGACCCTTCGGTGCCGACCGAGCGGGCGGCCGAGCTCGTCCGGGTCGCGGCCGGCTGGTGCGCCGCCCGTCACGCGGTACGCCTGATGGCGATGGCCCCGGAAGAGAACAGCCGCGGACGTGCCGCGCTGGTCGCCGCCGGATTCCGTGACGCTCTTTCGCTCTGGACGCTCTTCCGGACCGTTGACTGACTCCTCCGCTCGCGCTCGGCGCGTGGACGTCTACCTCTTTCCGGCCGTCGTCGGCGGCGGCCTCGGAGATATCGAAGAGGTCCTCGCCGCCGGTCGATGGTTGGCGAAGGAGGGTCTTCCGCTCTACCTCTTCCGGAAACCGGGCTCCGCACTCCCACGCGGGGTCGACGGACCCTGGTCGTGGCCTCGCCATCGAAGGGTGAGCCGGCCGGCGCGAACGGGAGCGGCGGCGCTTACCGTGAGCCCGTCGTTCGGCGTGAGCGCGGCGCCGCATCGGCCCGAACGGTTCGGCCGGGGCGGTCCCTGGGAGGAGGAGGCGTCCGCGGTCGAATCGGCCTACGGGTTCCGGCGCACGCTCCACGTCAGCCTCGAGGAGTTCGCACGCACGCTCTCGAGCCGCAGGGAGACGATCGAGCGCCTGCGCGAGGGCGGGGTCCCGTCGCGCGAGATCCCGCAACGGCTCCGCGACGC
>JASHTB010000109.1 GCA_030040775.1 Thermoplasmata archaeon
CCGATCAGCGAGCTCCAGGACCCGGGGCGACCGGTCCATCCCTACCTCCGCGGCAAGGTTCCCGACCCACCGGACCTTCCGGCCGAAGAGGGGACGGAAGAGACGCCATACGACCCGATCGCGCACCTGTTTCCGCCGCTCATCGGGCCGACCGGCCGCGCGTTCCATGGGGCCGAGCACGAGCACGACCGGGAGACGCTCGAGCGCCATCGGCCGGTGGGGGTCGAAGGGAGGCCTCCCCGGCCCCCGGGGCCGACCCACCGGCCCGAGCGACTGTACCTGCACTACCTGCTGCTCCACATGGACCGCCTCAGCGACTCCGCGCTGCGCTACCTCAAGATCGCCGTCGAGGAGGAGACTGCCCACCGCGCGCGCCCTCTTCCGGCTCCGACGCCAACCGTGGTTCCGACCCCCGAGCCCGTCGAACCACCGGCCGAAACCCCCGAGCTTCCGCCTCCGACCTGAGGCTTCGGAACGCCGTCGGCTCCCATTCGACGCCGACGGCGCGGCGCCCCCAGGCGAGGGCGGCCCAGAGGGTCGTCCCTGTACCGGCGAACGGGTCGAGGACGGTGTCTCCGACCACCGAGAACATCCGTACGAGCCGCTCGGCGACCGCGCTTGGGAATGCCCCCGTCCGCCGTCCCGGGGAGCCTTGGCGAGCGCCGCGCACGTCCGACCAGACCTGGCTGAACCAGCGGTCGCGCTCGGACCGGCCGAACCGGCTCGCCTCGCGGGCCGCGTCGTGCGGCGGGAAACGTCGGAGCCCTCCCTTGCGGAAGAGGAGGATGTACTCGCAGTCGAGCGTCACGTAGGCGTTCGGGGGTAGGAAGCCCGAGCCGAGGAAGGCGTTCGGCCGGTTCGTCGGCTTCTTCCACAGTACGTAGGGTAAGGGGGTGAATCCGATCCGACTCGCCGCGAGGAGCGTCTCGGCATGGTTCGGCCAGAGGCGGAAGCCGTTCGGCCCTCCCCGCAGCGCGTCCCCGATGTTGACCGCGAGAAGGCCGCCGGGAACGAGGACCCGATGGCTCTCCCGCCAGGCGTCGGCCAAAACGGAAAGCATCGCGGGGTAGCTCTTCGCTCCGAGGTCGCGGAAGAGCCGATCCCACTGCGGGATCATCGGATACGGCGGAGAGGTCACGGTGAGGTGGACCGAAGCGTCGTCGAGCTCATCGAGCCGCCGGGCATCGCCGTGGATCAACCGTAGCTCCCCGGTCAGAGGGCGGGACACGAGCGGTCCCCACCCCCGGGCCATTAATACGGGACCTCCTCCTCGGACGGAGCGATGCGGCTCGAGCGGCCGGTCCTCCAGGTCGCCCTCGACTTCGAGAACCTCTCGCGCGCGCTGACCGCGGCCCGGGAGGCGGTCGAGGGCGGGGCGGACTGGGTGGAGGCCGGAACCCCCCTCATCAAGAGCGAGGGGCTGGACGCGGTCCGCGAGCTCAAGAAGGCGTTCCCGGGCCGGCGGATCGTCGCGGACCTCAAGGTGATGGACACCGGGGCGTTCGAGGTCGAGATCGCCGCAAAGGCCGGGGCCGACCTCGTGACGGTCCTCGGCGCCGCGGACGACGACACGATTGCCGAAGCGGTCCGGGGCGGCGAGCTCTACGGCGCCGAGGTCGTCGTCGACCTACTCGGCGTCGCCGATCCGGTCGCGCGCACCCACCGTGCGGCCGAACTCGGCGCCGCGGCCGTCTGCTGGCACGTCGGCATCGACATGCAGATGCAGGGGAAGACGCCGTTCGCGATCCTCGGTGACCTCGCGAAGGCCTCCTCCCTCCCGGTCGCCGTCGCGGGCGGGCTCAACAGCGAGACCGTCGCCGGGGCCGTCCGCGCCGGCGCCCAGATCATCATCGTTGGCGGTGCGATCACCAAGAGCCCGAAGATCGCGGAGGCGACCCGACGCATTCGGGAGGCGATGGCGACCGAGAAGGAGGTCGCGACCGAGCTGTTTCGCCGCTACTCCGGCACCGACGTCCGCGAGGCGTTCCTCAAGGTATCCAGCCCGAACATCTCCGACGCCATGCAACGCCAGGGGGCGATGCACGGCCTCGTTCCGCACCTGCGCGACCGCACCGTGCGGATGGCGGGACCGGCGGTCACCGTCGTCACCCTCGACGGGGACTGGGCGAAGCCGGTCGAGGCGATCGACCGCGCAGGGCCGGGCGACGTGATCGTGATCGACGCGGGAGGAGGCCCGACCGCGATCTGGGGGGAGCTCGCGAGCTGGAGCGCGCACGGCCGCCAGATCGCCGGGGTCGTGATCGACGGGGCGATCCGCGACCTAGATGCGATCCTCGACCTCGGTTTTCCCGCGTTCAGCCGCTCGGTGAGCCCGAATGCCGGAGAGCCGAAGGGCCACGGCGAAATCGGGGTCGAGGTCACCGTCGGGGGCCAGCGGGTGCGCCCGGGGGACTGGGTCGTCGGTGACACGAGCGGCCTCGTGGTCGTCCCGCGCGAACGGGCCGCCGAGGTCGCGAATCGAGCCCTGGACGTGCTCGAGCACGAGAACCGAGTGCGCGAGGAGATCCGGCGGGGCTCGACCCTCAGTGCTGTACAGAAGCTCGAGCGCTGGGAACGGGTGGGCTAGGAGTCGGCGCCGGAATCCGGCCCTTCCTTCAAGGGAACCGAAGACTGGCGCCCTGGTTGTCGTCGGGTCCGACCGGGAGCGCCGAAAGCAGTTGCATTCGGGACCACGCCGCCGCCCGGGCCCCAGCCAGGTGCGCCCGCTGGTGCCGGTTCGGTCCCCGCCAAAAG
>JASHTB010000110.1 GCA_030040775.1 Thermoplasmata archaeon
CGCCGGTGTGAAGGTAGGACTCTCGCGAGCGACCGCGACCGGACTCGCGACGCAGACACTCGCCGGTTCCGCTGAGGTCGTGCGAGCGACGGGGGAGCATCCGGCCAAGCTTCGAGACATGGTGACGAGCCCCGGGGGAACCGCCATCACCGCTCTCCACTCGCTCGAGAGGAGCGGCCTCAAGGCAATGCTTCTCGACGCGGTCGAGGCCGCGACCCGCCGTTCGGAGGAACTCGGGCGCCGATGGCAGCCCCGGCCCACGACTCCATCAACCCCCGACGTCCCCCCGTGAGCACCGAGCATCGCGTACGCGGTCCGAGCGGGCCCCGATAGGAGCCTCTCCACCCCGCGAACCAGGTCGTTTCCTCCGACCGTTCGGATTTCTCTGAAGGTCCGTACCCCACCGAGGTCCTCCGGCGGGCGGCCGCGGAGGCGAGGGGTCAGGTCGGGGACCGGACGGTCACTTTCCAACGCGTCGAGGTCTTGGCGACCTCGGCGAGGGCGACTTCCTCCGCTTCGGTGGACGAGACGTGGTTGGGGAGACCTTTCTCCCTCGCACCGCGGGGTTCGAGAACCGGTGCGTCATCACGTAAGGGAGGACCCCTCCGGCTCGGTAGTACTCGAGCTCGACCGTTGACTGGAGCCGAACACGCGCACGGAACCGGCGGACGGTTCCGTCCTCTCTCGCGGCCGCTACTTCGACCGACGAGCCCGGCTCGAGCTTCGAGCCTGCGGAGAGGTGGATCTCGTACGACTCCCGGCCCGAGAGCCCGAGCGACTGGGCGCTCTCCCCGGGCTCGAAGGCCAGGGGGAGGACCCCCATCTCGACCAGGTTCGAGCGGTGGATGCGTTCGTAGCTCTCCGCGATCACCGCCCCCACCCCGAGGAGCCGGGGCCCCTTCGCTGCCCAGTCCCGGGAGCTTCCCTGACCGTAGCTCTTGCCCGCGATCACGAGGAGCGGAGTCCCTTCCGAGCGATACCGCTCGGCCGCGGCGAATATCGACATCGGTTCCTCCGACGGGAGGTGGACCGTGACACCGCCCTCCTTCGGCGCGGCGAGCGCGTTCTTCAGTCGCGGGTTCGCGAACGTTCCGCGGACCATCACCTCGTGGTGCCCCCGGCGGGAGCCGTAGGTGTTGAACTCGGTCGGGGGAACGCCCCGCTGCTTGAGGTACTGCCCCGCGGGAGAGTCTTCGAGGATCTCCCCGGCGGGCGAGATGTGGTCGGTCGAGACGCGGTCTCCGAGCAGGGCGAGGACCCGCGCCCCCCGCACGAGCACTCCGTCGCGAGGAAGAAGGACCGGGGGAAGCCGGAGGTACGGGGCCTCGGCGAGGTACGTCGAGTCGGGATCCCACGGGTACTGCTCCCCGACGGGTGGGTCGAGCGACTCCCAATGGGCGTCCCCGACCTCGATGGCCCGATACTTTTGTCGAAACATCTCCGCATCGAGGTTCGCGTCGACGAGGCGACGGACCTCCTCAGGCTCCGGCCAGAGGTCCCGAAGGAACAGCGGGGTCCCGTCCGCCCGGTGACCGAGGGGATCGCGAGAAAGGTCGACGTCCATCCGGCCGGCGAGCGCGTAGGCCACGACGAGCATCGGGGAGGCGAGGTAGTTGGCTCGGACCAGGTTGTGGATCCGGGCCTCGAAGTTGCGGTTCCCGCTCAGCACCGCCGCGACGAACAGGTCGCGTTCCCGGACGGCCCGGTCGATGGTGGGCGGCAACGGCCCGGAGTTCCCGATGCAGGTCGTGCAGCCGTACCCGACCACTTGGAAGCCAAGGCGGTCGAGGTCGCGGAGGAGCCCCGCCTTGTCTAGGTACGCGGTAACGACCTTCGAGCCCGGGGCAAGCGAGGTCTTCACGTGCGGTGGAACCCGCAAGCCGAGCTCGTTCGCGCGGCGCGCGATGAGGCCTGCCCCGACCATGACGGACGGGTTTGAGGTGTTCGTGCAGCTCGTGATCGCGGCGATGACGACCGAGCCGTCGTCTACCGGGACCCCTCTCGAGGTCTCCCCTCCGGCCGTAGGAGAGCGGTCCCGCTGGCCGTCGAACGGGTGGAGGGGGTCGTCGGCCGGATACGCCCTCGCGGGCCCTGCGTTCGAGGGGCGGGGATGGGACGACCGATACGCTTCGAGCGCCGACCGGAAAGACCCCGGCACCGAGCCCAAGGGGACGCTCTCCTCCGGGTTGCGCGGGCCCGAAACGCTCGGGACGATCGAGCCTAAGTCGATCACGAGCCGGTCGTCGTACTCGACGGTCCCGGACTCGGGCGAACCCCACAGCCCTTGGGAGCGAGCGTAGGCCTCGACCCGGGCGACCAGCGGTTCGGGCCGACCCGTGCCCCGAAGGTAGGCAAGGGTCGATTCGTCGATCGGGAAGAGGGCCGCGGTCGCGCCGTACTCCGGGCACATGTTCGAGACGGTCGCCCGGTCGGGGACCGAGAGATGGCGGACCCCCGGTCCGTAGAATTCGACGAACTTGTCGACGACCCCTTTCTCCCGAAGCTTGCGGGTGACCGTCAGGACGAGGTCGGTCGCGGTGGCGCCGCTCGGCAGGGTTCCGGAGAGCTCGACCCCCACGACCTCGGGCCGTGACAGGAAGTACGGCTCGCCCAGCATCACCGCTTCCGCTTCGATCCCTCCGACCCCCCATCCGAGGACGGCGAGTCCGTTGACCATCGTCGTGTGGGAGTCGGTCCCGATCAGGGTGTCCGGGAAGACGACGGCGCTCCCGTTCGTCGT
>JASHTB010000111.1 GCA_030040775.1 Thermoplasmata archaeon
ATGGTCGAACCCCGACGCGTGAGCGTCCGCAGCGATTCCCAGACGTCCCTTCGGGCGAACGGGTCCATACCGATCGTCGGTTCGTCCAGGAACAATAGCGGCGCTTCGGTCGCGATGACGGTCGCGACCATCGTTCGCTGACGCTGCCCACCCGAGAGCGTGATCGAGAGGCGGTCGGCGAAGTCGATCAACCCCATCCGCTCGACCGCTTCCTCGGTGCGGGCCTTGGCTGTCTCCCGAGCGAGGCCGCGCGCGCGCAGGTAGGTGTAGACCTGCTCTCGCGGGGTGAGGTGGAAGAACGGCTTCCCCTCCTGAGGGACGACGGCGATGAGCGGTCGGGCCTTCTCGGGCATCCGTGCCACGTCGTACCCGAACACCTCGATCGAACCCGAGGTCGGCCTCAGGAGCGTGGAGGCGATCTTCAGGAACGTCGTCTTCCCGGCCCCGTTGCGCCCGAGGAGCGCGACGCGCTCGCCTCGCCGGACCTCCATCGAAACCCCCGTGAGCGCGACGACCGGGGGCGCTCCCCTCGATTGGTAGACCTTGCGAAGCCTCTCGCTTCGCAGCGCCTCTCCGGTCATGGGCCCGCGCGAGCCTACACGCCGTATTTAACGAACGACCGGGCGCGGACTCCTCCGCGAGGACGAGCACGACACCGGTCCCCAGAAGAGCGACCGTTCGGTCCGTTCAGGACGAACCTTCTTTCGGGGGTTCCGCGGACGGCTCGGGAGGAACCTGTCCGATATCGGGGAGCTCCCGAGTGCCGGTGAACGTCTCGGGCAGTTCGGTCGCTCGGAGGCCGGGCGCGAGGGCGAGGTCGATAGGAGTGAGGTCGGGGGCCGACACTCTCCAGGGGACACCCGAGAGCGCCTCGTAGAGCCCCCACGGAAGGCCGATCGACCGACCGATGAGGCGGATGTCGTTCTGGGTCAGTTCCCCGATGGCCGCGAGGATCACGAAGTACGCCGCGAACCCGGCAAGCACTGCGATCAGGAGCTCGTACCAGGTGCTCACAGGGAACGAGAGGTGCATCATCAGCCAGAGCAGGCTGTAGGCGGAGGCCGACCGTCCGATCGGGAACGGGCGGACGTGGTTCAGGAGCCACAACACGGTGAACGAGCCCGCGGCGCTCACCGTGATCGCGGCGATCGGCCACGGACGGATGTGGACCCGGATCAGGGTCTCCATGAAGTACGTGTTGAGCGCGAGGGCGGCCACCGAGGAGATGAGCACGGCGACCGCCCCCGCCACGATCCCCGGGTAAATCGGGAAGATCCCCCAGGGCGGCATGAGGAGCAGCACCGCGACGAACAGCACCGCGACCTGGGTGCTCGTGATGTACAGCTCGAGGCGTTGTCGGCCGATCGCGTTGATACTCGACTGGATGATCTGGCTGAGCGCGAGAGGCAAGGCGCCGACGACGAGGATCGCAAGCGGCAACGCGCCGGGCCCGGCGTACGCCTTGTTCTGGAAGACGTTGAGGAAGTTGTACCGGTACGTCACGAGGGCGACCACCCCGGGCACGAGAAGCATCGCCGAGTACCGTAGGGCCTGCCAGGTCCCTCGGCGAATCTCCTCGTACTCCTCCCTCTTGTGAAGGCCGGCGAGGTACGGGAAGAGCGGCGTGGTCACAGCGGCCGGCAGGGAGAGCACGAGGATCCTCCAACCGTTCGCTGCGAGGAAAATCGAGAGCGCCGCACGGCCCAGCCCCGGAGCCGCGCTGATGATGAGCGGGATCATGTTGGTGACGAAGTAGTTGAGCATGAGGCTACCCATCAACGGCCAGGCGAACCGGAACAGTCGGTAGGCCTCGGACCATCGCACCGCTTTGAGGCGGGGGAGAACCGCGGGAAGGCAGAAGATCGTGGACGCGACCGCCCCGATCGCGTAGGCGATCGTGATCGCGAGGACCGAGTGCAAGTAGTACGCGATGTAGATGAGAAACGGGAGCCGAACGATCGCCTCGACCAACGAAGGGTACTGGGCCTTCAGCGAGTTTCCGAGCCCGATGTACATCTGGTTGTAGACGGTCGAGAACGACCAGAGGAGCGGCAGCGCAAGAAAGATCCCGAGCGAGGTGAGCTCGCCGGACCCCTGCGCGAACGGAGCCGTGCCGAAGACCGAGACCGGGGCGATGACGAAGAGGACGAGGCCAGCCGCTCCGACCATGAGCATGCGCACGATGAGGTAGGTGGACGTGTTGTCGGTCACGGGCTTCCCGCGGGCGAGATAGTAGGTGTACGCGGTCCCCAGCCGGAGGTCACCGACCCCGTTGATGGAGGAGCCGATCAGCAGGAACAGTTGGGCGGTCCCGATGAGCGCCTGGCCCTCGGTGTTGATCCCGATGCGTTTGGCGAGGAAGATGCTGCCGACGAGCCCGATCAACTGGACCGCGAGACTCGCCGCGAAGACGGCCCCCGAACTCAGGGTCAGCGAGTGGACCGCCCGGGGGACCTCCGCCGGGGCGGATGGAGCCGTCGTTGCGGGAGGAGGAGTTTCCACGGACGACCGGGCGGAGGATGGCCGCCCCGAACTCATATACCCAGACGTTGCACGG
>JASHTB010000112.1 GCA_030040775.1 Thermoplasmata archaeon
TCGAAGGCGCTCGAGAGGATCTCCTCGAAGTTGTCGGCCTCGTTCCCCTCGAGCCGGCCGGCGGTCCTCCAGTACCAGTCGGGGGCTTTGCCCGCCGCCTGCAGATACTCGGTGACGAGGTCGTAGATGGAGCTACGGTCGTCGGCGAGCCGGACGTGAAGATGTCGGTCCTTCTCGGTGGTCCCGGCGGGGGAGGAATCGGTCATCGTCCTCACGATGGTCGCACCGACTATAACGCCAACTTGTCCCCGCTTCCCTCATCCTTCAAGAGCGCCGATGGTCTGGGGTCGTCTGCCGTGTTCCCCGAACCTACTTCGCCGACATCGTCCGGCTCGCCCGGGAGCGCCCAGCGGAACACTCGGTATGCCTACCTCGTGGGCCGTCTCCGCAGCCGGCAGATGACGATGGAGGAGGCCACCGAACTCTTCGGCATCATGGACGGGATGCTCCGGGCGAGCGAAGCGGCCCGAGCGTCGCTCATGCGCACGACCGCGGTCGCGCCGGTGCCCACGGAAGCCGGGTCCCGGCCCGCCCGGCCGACGCCTCCGTCGGGCGGCGGGGCCTCGGACGACTTCTTCCTCCTCGGGATCCTCGCGATGGGCGCGGGGGCCGGCCTGCTGGCTGCGATGGCGCGCCGCCTCCAGGACCTTCCGCCGATCTCGCCGAATCAAGCCGCACCCGGACAGCCGACCACGAAGCCGAAGCCGCCGTAGGGAGGACGGATGGTCCTCGATCGGTTCGTCTTCGCTCACCTCGCGGACGCGCATGTTGGGGCCTGGCCGCGCGACCCGGCGGTTCGCGCGGCGCTCCGCGCGAGCCTTCTGAAGGCGCTCTCGGTGGTCGAGGACCGGGGCGCGCAGTTCCTGCTCGTCTCGGGCGACCTCTTCCACACGCCGGTCCCCGACCCGGCGGAGGTCGCTCCGGTCGCGGCCGCGCTGCGTCGGCTGGTCGACCGGGGGCGCCGGATCTACGTCATCTACGGCTCGCACGACTACGTGGCCCACCGGACGAGCTGGCTCGACGTCCTCGCCGAGACCGGTGTGTTCCTCCGGGTCGCCCCCGAGGCCGTCCGCACCGAGGGGACCCGGTGGACCCTGCCGTTCCTTCTGGACGAACCGACCGGCGCCCGGGTCGCCGGCATCTCGGGCCGCTCCCATGGCCTCGACCGGGACTACTTCCGCGCGGTCGACTCCGAGGCGTTCCGCGCTGAACCCGGTTTCAAGGTCTTTCAGTTCCACGCGGCGGTCGAGGAGTACCTGCCGCCCTCGCTGCGCGAGCACCTTCACGGCATTCGGGCCGAGGACCTTCCCCCCGGGTGCGACTACTACGCCGGCGGGCACATCCACTACACCTACGAGGGGGAAGGTCCGGGCGGTGGCCTGCTCGTCAACCCGGGCGCGGTCTTCGGCACGAGCCGCACCGACCTAGAGAACGGGCAGGCCGGCCGGACCCACCAGGGCGTCGCGATCGTGTCCGTCGAGGACGGCCGTCCTTCGGTCGAGTTCGTCGACACCGCGCCGCGCGACGCGATCCGTCTCGTGGACGTCGACGTTTCGGGGAAGACGGTCGAGGCCGCCCGAGAGGAGGTCCGAGAACGACTGCGCACGGAGGCGGCCCCGGGAACGCTCGTCTTTCCGCGAGTGCACGGCTCGCTCACGGACGGCAGCCTCGCGAGTCTCGCGCTGTCGGAGGTCGGCCGCAGCGTCGCCAAGGACGCCGGCTCGGTCCACTGGGACGTGCGGGACCTCGTTCCCGCGACGGCCGAGGCGACGTCGGCCCTCACGGAGAGCGACATCGAGTCGTCGGAGCTATCCGAGCTGCTCGCGTCGTCCCGCCCCGAGGCCCCCTGGCTCGAAGGCGCGGAGGGGGAGCGACGGGTCCGAGAGCTCCTGAGGGAGCTCGGCCTTCCGAAGGCGGAGGGCGAATCCCGGCAGGACTACGTGACCGCCCGGGTCTCGGCCGCCCGTCGCCTCCTCGGGGTCCGGGCCGAGTCGGTGGCCTGAAGGAGGTCGGTCGGCGGTGCAGCTACGCCGTCTCCGCGTCAAGAACATCCGTAGTTACGAGTCGGGCGAGGTTTCGTTTCCCGCGGGGACGACGCTTCTCTCCGGGGATGTCGGCGCCGGAAAGACGAGCCTCCTCTACGCGATCGAGATGGCTCTCTTCGGGGTCGCGGAGGTCGACGCCGCGTACCTCGTTCGCCACGGCGCCGCCCACGCGGAGGTCGAGGTGGAATTCGAAGACGACGAACATCGCTACTTGATCGCTCGCCGATTTCGCCGCGTCCGCCGCAAGGGCAGGGAGTCCTTCGAGCCAGAGAAGATCTCCTTCTCGGTCGACGGAGCCCTGACGACCTACTCCGCGACCGAGCTCCGCCAGCGCGTGATCGAACTGCTCGGCTTTCCCGACAACCCCAACCCCCAAGCGCACTCGGACCTGTGGCGCTGGGCCGTCTACGTCCCCCAGGAGCGGATGCGTGACATCCTCGGCGCCCGACCCCAGGACCGACTCGAGACCGTCCGCAAGGCCCTCGGCGTCGAGCGGTACCGCATCGCGGCGGACAACGCACAGGAGCTGGCCGCCGACTTTCGTCGCAGCATGATCGGTCGTCGAGCAGAGGCCGAGCGACTCCGCCACTTCGACCGCGAGTTCGCGGAGGGAACTCAGGACTCCGACCGGCTGACGGTCGAACGGCGCGCCCTGGACGGCTCGGTCGCCGAGCTCGCCCGCGGCGTGGAGGACGCCGAGTCTGCTCTCCGCGGGGCCGAAAGCGCCGTCCGGCAGGTAGAGGCCGACCGGCAGGAACTAGAGAGCCTGGAGCGGGAACAGACCGCGGACGACCGCACGCTCGCCGAAGGACGACGACTCGAGGAAGAACGCCGCGCGGAGCTCGCGAAGAGGCGAGCCGAGGCGGAGGAAGCGGCCGGGGAGGCATCGGACCTCGAGCGCCGGCGTGAGCGCCTTGCGAGCGCAGAGGCACGCGTGGCCGAGAGCCGATCCACGCTCGACCGGCAGGCCGAGCGCCTTCGTTCCCTGGCAGGGGCCCGCGCGGAGCTCGAGGCCGTCTCCCGCCGCCGAGAGGACGCACAAGAAACCCTCCGCCGGGCCGATTCCGATCGGGCGGAGGCCGCGAAGGAGTGCGGGTCGGCCTGGGTCGAGGGACCCGCTCGGGAGCCCCCCGTTCCGACGCCTCGTTCTCTCTCAGAGATCGACGGTCTCCTGCGCGAAGCCGGGGGCCGGGAGGCCGCCGCGCTCTCCTCGCTCGCCAAGAATCAAAGCGCGCTGGAGGAGCTGGACGAACTCCTTCGCGTCGGAGTTTGTCCTCGCTGCCATCAGGCGGTGCGAGCCTCCGAATTCGAGGCCCACCGCGTCGAGGCCATGGCGCAGACCCGATCTTTCGAAGAGGCGCATCGCACGAACGTACGGGAGCGAGAGCAGCTCGAGGAAGAGCGACGCTCCCGCGAGCGGTATGAGCGCGCCCACGAGCGCTGGACGGAGGTCTCGCGGCGGCGTGACCTCGCCGAGGCAGCGCTCTCCCGGGCCTCTTCCGCTGTGACCTCGGCCAGAGAGGGTCTCGAGTCCGCCGAGCGGTCGTGGTCCGGGGCGAAAGAGAAGGTCGAGTCACTGTCGTCGGTAGAGGGGGAGGAGGCTCAGTCGCGTCGCGACCTCGCCGACGGGGAAGTCGAGCTCAAGCGCCGGGCGGAAGAGCTCGAACGCTCCGCCCAGGCCGCCTCCCGCCGGCGGGCTGCAGAGAGCGCGGCGACCGCCATCGAGGAAGAGGTCGCGCGGCTTACTCGCGACCGCTCCCTCGGGCTTGACCGAGCGAGCGCGCGAGCGACTCGACTGGACCTGCTTCGACAGGCTCTCGAAGGTTCCCTGGAGAAGGTCGCCCTTCGCTCGCAGGCGGAAGAGACGCTCACCGGCCGACGGCGGTCGCTCGAGGAGTCAAAGGTCCTGCGGGCCCGGGTCGAGGCCCGGTGGGAGGATGCCGTCCGACGGATTCGGGCGGCGGAAGAGGGGCGGACCGAACGGGCCGGCCTCCTGGCCGAAGCGGACGACCTCGAGCGCAAAGCGACCTGGGTCGCGGGACCGTTCCGCACGACGCTTCTTTCGATGGAGCAGAAGCTCCTGAGCCACGCCCAGGCGGTCTTCGAACGCCACTTCGCCCGCTATTTTGCCTCCCTGGTCGATGACCCCGCGCTCATCGCACGCACCGACGTGGCGTTCACTCCCGCCGTGACGATCGAGG
>JASHTB010000113.1 GCA_030040775.1 Thermoplasmata archaeon
ACCCGGCGGCGGGCCCTCCCGCGCGTCGGTGCCTCTTGTCAGCGGCTGAGTCGCGGCCTTGGGATTCAAGTCCAAGCAGGGTGCGGCCATGGGGAGGAGGATTTCGGACTCGCCGGACAGTGGAGCCGGCGAAGGCTCCCGCCGCTGAGGCTGAGAACCCGCCCCGGAATTGAAGGAAAGCCAGCCACTGGAGGGACTTGAACCCCCGACCTGCTGATTACGAATCAGCCGCTCTGCCAAACTGAGCTACAGTGGCGCGCGTGCCGCCCAACGGACCGGGCCTATAATGCTCTCGTCGAGGGTTCAGAGGGCACGGTCCAGAGATTCCGTGATGTCCCGCACGAGGTCGTCCGGGTCCTCGATCCCGAGCGACAGTCGCACGAGCCCCGGGTCGATGCCGCGGGCCCGGCGGGTCTCCTCGCTTAAGTGACGGTGGGAGGTCCGCGCCGGCACGCTCGCGAGGCTCTCCACACCGCCCAGGCTCGCGGCGATGTGGACCAGTCGTAGACCGGAGAGGAAATCCTCGACCGCGGCCGCGCCACCCTTCAGGGAGAGCGAGACCATCCCCCCTCGGCCCCGCATCTGGCGTTGAGCGATCTCCCCTTCCCGTTCGCTACCCCACCCCGGGTAGTGGACGCGCTCCACCGCCCGGTGATCCCGGGCCGCCTCGGCGACCCGACGACCGTTCTCGTTCTGGCGGGCGACGCGCAGGGCGAGCGTCTTCAGCCCGCGACCGAGCAGGAAGGCGGCGAACGGGTCCAACGTCGCGCCGAGGTACTGCTTCTCGTCGATCCGCGAGACCAGCCGCTCCGGCCCGACGACCACGCCCGCCGTGAGGTCCGAGTGCCCGCCGAGGTACTTGGTCGCGCTGTGGACGACGAGGTCGGCCCCGAGCGCGAGCGGGTTCTGGTTGAGCGGCGTCGCGAACGTGTTGTCGACGAGGAGGGTCGCACCGACCCGCTTGGTCGCCCGGGCCCAGCGCGCGAGGTCGTGGACCGAGAGGGTCGGGTTGGTGGGGCTCTCGACGATCGCAAGGGTCGTACCGTCCGGGACCACCTTTTCCGGTTCGAGCGCATCGTGCCAGGAGACCTCGCGTACCGAGACCCCGTAGCGCGGCAGAAGCTCGGTGACGAAATCGGTCGTCCCGCCGTACAGGTTCTCGAGCGCCACCAGACGGTCGCCGGAGCGGAGCAACGAGAGCACGGTCGCAGTGATCGCCCCCATCCCCGAGGCGAAGAGACGCGCAGACTCCCCTCCTTCGAGCTGACGGATCACCTCGGCGGGCCCCTCCGAGGTCGGACTCAGAGTGCGCGTGTAGAGGTAGGCCTGCGCCCGGTCCGAGGACTCTGACCGTTCGGGCGGCCAATGATACGTGGTGGTCTGGTAGATGGGGGGAACGACCGACCCTGTGTTGTAGTCCGGTCGACGCGCTCCGTGGACGACCCGCGTCGAAGGACCGACCCACGGGGGAAGGGGGTCGAACGGGTACTTCCGCGGACGAGAAGGGCGGGAAGTGGGATCCGAGTCGCTCACCGCCTGCGACCTCTAGGGGTCTTCCCCTCGCCGGCGCGCAGCAACTTGAGGCGGGCGGGGGCGTCCAGGGCGCCGAGGTAGCGCGCGACGGAGGGAGGAACGAGCTCCTTCCATCCGCGGCCCGCGGCCAGACGCTCTCGGATTCGGATCCCTTCGTAGCGGCCTCGGTTCACCAGTCGCGGGCTCTCGACCACGTAGCCCGAGCGCTCGAACAGTAGGCGAGTGAGCGGGTTGTTCGTGTAGACGCGGTCGAACGGGGGAAGGAGCCCCTCGAGGTAACGGACCCAAAGGGCGTGGCGGCGGATGTCGGCGATGGGAACGATTTCCACGCCATCGACCTTGGCCTCCTCGAGCGCGCGGTGGATCATCTCGACCCGCTCGCCCGCCGTGAAGGGATTCTCCCAGGTGTACGACTCCTCCGCGCTTCCGATGCCGATGAGGAGAGGAGCGTCGGGCCGCTTCCGTCGAATCGCCCGCACGACCGCGAGGTGGCCCCGGTGGAACGGCTGGTACCGGCCGACGAGAAGCCCCCGCACGGCGCGCCGATATCACTCGGGGGTCAAATCATCCACGTCGTCCAGGAACTCGTCGATGTGAGGACAGCGCGCGGTGAGGTAGTGCCGGCAGTGCTCACACCGTCGGTCGTTCCAGGCCGGGCGGAGCAGGGAGTTGAACTCGTAGCAGGGCCGGTTCACGAACCGGTCCTCCTCGTCGTCCATCGAGCCGGGGACCGCTCGGGGCGGCTCGGGCGGGTGCACCGGGATTCGGAAGGCAGGCCTCACGAACCGGCCGGCCGTCCCGCCGGAGCCGGGGCTGCCGCGCTCGGGGCCGGTATCTCTTCGGTGCTCCGGCTCGTCGCGCGAACCATGGCGGAGAGCCGCTCGAGGAGGGACTCCTTCTGG
Source organism: Thermoplasmata archaeon (assembly GCA_030040775.1). Lineage (GTDB taxonomy): Archaea > Thermoplasmatota > Thermoplasmata > Lutacidiplasmatales > UBA184 > Lutacidiplasma. Next base: position 2,436 of record JASHTB010000113.1, read on the forward strand.
GAGCCCTGTCCGACGAGCGCGTAGCGGAGGACATCCCGGAGCGTGCGGACGGGTATGACCTCGACCTTCCCCCGGTAGCGCGACTCGAGCACGAGGTCGTCGAGGTTGTCCTCCGGGACGAGAACCCGCTTGATACCGGAGTCCGCTGCGGCCTCGACCTTCGCGGTCACCCCTCCGACGGGGAGAACCTGGCCCCGCACGGAGAGCGAGCCGGTCATTGCGACCGACTGGTCGACCGGCACTCCTTCGAGCGCACTGATGACGGCGGTCGCGATCGAGACGGACGCGCTGTCGCCCTCGACGCCGTCCGAGGTCCCGACGAATTGGATATGGATGTCGTAGCGCGAAATGTCCTCGCCCGTGTACTTCTTGATGAGCGCCGAGACGTTCTGGACCGCCTCCCGGGCGATCTCCCCGAGCTTCCCGGTCGCGACCACGACCCCGCCGTCCTTCATCTGGGCGGGGGTCACCTCGGCGACGATCGGTAGGACGATCCCGGAGAACTCGGCCATTCCCGTCTGCGCGTTGATGGCGGCGAGGCCGTTGACGACACCGACCGCCGCTCCCTCGACCGAGAACATGCGGTACTCCTTCCGCCGCTCGATGTACCGGTCGGCGATCTGCTGCTCGAGCGAGCGGCTCGCTCGCTTCGCCTTCACGACCTGGTCAGCGTGCACCATCGGAAGGCCCTCGGAGAGCGCGATGTCGCCGGCGACCCGAACGAGACCCCCGAGCTCCCGCAGCCGAAGGGTGAGCTGGCCCGAGCGACCGGAGCGCCGCTGAGCCTCTCGAATCACCTCGGTCATCGCGCCGAGGTCGAAGTGCGGGATTTTCTTGTCCTTCACGACCTCCTGGGCGATGAACCGTATGAGCTTCAAGCGGTTCTCTGGGTTGTCCGGCATGGTCGTCTTGACGTAGAGCTCGTAGCCGTAGCCCCGGATTCGCGAGCGGAGCGCGGGGTGCATCGTCTGCACGCTGTCGACGTTGCCGGCGGCGACGAGGACAAAGTCGGAAGGCACCGGCTCGGTCTTCACCATCGCTCCCGCCGAGCGCTCGGACTGTCCGACGATCGGAAACTTGCGCTCCTGGAGGGCGGTGAGGAGAGAGTGCTGGCTCTCGATCTTCAGCAGGTTGATCTCGTCCACGAAGAGGACGCCGCCGTTCGCCTTGTGGATCGCGCCCACCTCGACCCGCTCGTGGGGGGGCGTCTCGAGCCCGCCCGACTGGAACGGGTCGTGCTTCACGTCGCCGAGGAGGGCGCCGGCGTGGGCCCCGGTCGCGTCTATGAACGGAGGTTTCTCGTCCGGAGTGTGCGCGACGAGCAATTTCGCGACCCCGGCTCCTTCGCCGCTACGGCTGCCCGAGAGGCGCATCAAGACGTAGATGAGGATCACGATGAACAGGCCGAAGAGGAGCGCGGTGAGGTCGTGCTCGATGATGACGATGTAGACCGCGAACGCCATGATCGCGAGGGTGAGCACGATGAGCAGGATCGTCCGCTGCTCCTTCTTCTGCGCCGCTTCGAGCTTCTGGGCGGCGACGATCTCCTTGCCCTTTCCCGAGGGGACGACCCGGATCTTCGGTTCGTTCGGGTCGTCATTGTTGGGGTAGGCGAGGATGTCCTGGAGCTGCTCCCTGGGGAGGAAGTCGACCATCGCCCGGGCGAGCATGCTCTTCCCCGTCCCCGGTTCGCCGATGAGAATCATGTGGCGCTTCTGGGTCGCCGCCTTCCGAGCGACCTCCACGGCCTCGTCCTGGCCGATCACCTGCTCGAGGAGGCGGGGGGGCACCTCCACCTGGGCGCTCGAGGTGTACGGTAGACTGTGGGCCCAGCTCTCGAGCTCGCTCGAAGAGGGGCTTTCCTCGACCTGGGAGGACGGTGTTTCCTTGCTTTCGGCCATTGCGGCGGCCCACCCCAGCGCCCAGGGGTCGTGCGCCAGCTAAACGAAGGGGGGGTCTGTATAAATCCCTTCGTGCAAACCTGTCGACTCGATCGGCCGCAGCGGGACACGACCCCGCGCCCACGCTCGGGCCGAGCGCGGCAAGGCCGACAGGAGCGGCCCGTTATCTATCGAGCGGAGCTCGGGGCCGGAAGGCGACCCGTGACCGACCGCCTCGAGGGAAAACCGGTAGCCGAGGAGATCAACGCCGCCAGTCGGGGGGCCATCCGCGAAGTTTCGGGACGACCTCCCCCGTCGCTGGTGAGCGTCCATCGCGGCGTCGACAGCCCGTTCCGGTTCTACCTTCGCCGGCAGGGCAAGGCTGCCGAGGCCGTCGGGGTCACGTTTCGAGATGAGGCCCTGGCGCCCGGAGCGGGACCTCAGGACCTCGAGGCCCGGATGCGCACGCTCGACCGAGACCCTTCGGTTCATGCGGTCCTCCTCGAGCATCCGCTTCCGGCCCCGTTCGACTTCTACCGGGCCATCGCGACGTTGCGACCGGAGAAGGATGTGGACGGCGTGGGGGCTCAGAACCTCGGTCGGCTGGTTGCTCAGCGGCCCGTCCACGTGCCGGCGGTCGCCCTGGCCGCCGTGGCGATCGCTCGCCACTATCGCCTCCCGCTCTCCGGAGAGCGGGTCGCCGTGGTAGGGCGCTCGGAGACCGTCGGCCTGCCGCTCGCCCTCCTCCTGGCGGGGAAGTCGACCGGCGTGAACGCCACGGTGACGCTGCTCCATTCCCAGACCCGGGACCTGGCCGCCTCCCTCGCGGGCGCCCGGACGATCTTCTCCTGCGTGGGACGGCCCGGGCTCCTGACACGGTCGGTCGTGCCCAAGGACGCCCACGTCGTGGACGTCGGGCTCTCGAGCGTTCCGGACCCGAGCCGACCCGGCGTCCAGGTCGCGGCCGGGGACGCGGACTCGGCCTCGCTGGACGGGTGGGCGGCTTCGCTCACTCCCGTTCCGGGGGGTGTCGGGCCGGTGACGGTCGCCCAACTGATGGCGAGCGCGGTCGCGGCCTGGAAGTGGATCGGCCGCGCGGGGTCGGAGACGTGAACGACCCTGGGCGCTCTCGTCCCCCCACCCCGCCGTCCTCCTCGGAGGCCCTCCACTGCCGGGACTGCCCGATGTGGTACGGGGCCGAGAACGAGGGATGGGGTCCGTGCTCGATCAAGAATCGACGGGGGGACGAGCGCTACCTCACCTACGGGGGTCACGAGTGCGATGAGGGCTACGTCCCACCGCCACCCACCCCCATCTTCTCGCGGGCGGAGTCGTTGAGCGGGGCTCGCTCCACCTCGAGCGCGTCGGCGGTGGGGTACACCTCGACCTCGAAGGCGGGCCACGGGAGGCGGATCGCGGCCCGGCGCAGGGGTTCGGGGGCCAGGTCGACCCGGCGGCGCACGACATCCAAGCGATAGTCGTCCGGACCGATCCGGACGCGACGGGCCACGCTCGACGCCCACCGCGGGAGGTCGGACGTCCCGGTCGTCTCGACGACCCCGAAGACGACCGTGCCGTCCCCGGTTCGCTCGGCGAAGGCGGGCTGAGTCCGTTCGGCGCGGCGCAAGAGACGCTGACGCAGCTGAACCCCGTCCTTGAACCGGGAGGAACAGTAGTGGACCGGGACCGAGAGGCGCATCTCCCGCACGATCCGCTCCGCGACCGCCCGGCTCCCCCGGACGCCCCAGCCGTTCCGGGGGTCGGTGCGGTAGCCACGTTCCCGGAGGAGCCGGTCGTTCGTCTCGGAAAACTCGAGCTCGTTTAAGTTGACGAAATCGACTCCGATCGCTTCCAGGGCGAGGAGGAGCCGTCGGAGCTCGGCCTCTTTCTCGGGCAGGACCGGGACCTCCACGCCGCGGCGGACCCCCCACGCCGGGGCGGCTTCCAAGACCGAACGATAGGCGCCCCCGGCACCGCTGAGCGGGCCCCAAAGATAGTGCGGGATGTGCAGCCGAAACTCATCGAGTCCCGCCGCGGCGAGGCGCTCGAGCTTCTGCTCGTTCGGTTCGTGCGTGTAGAGATGGATGTGGTGGGAGCTACCGAACTCCTTCTTCAGCAGACGCACGTAGTGCTCGACGCGGTCGACCACCCCGAGCGGGTCGCCGCCCGTGATCCCGGTTCCCGCCGCCCCGATCGCTCGCGCCTCTTCTACGACGTCGGAGTCTGCGAGGACGCGACGCTCGTTGGCATAGACGACGTCCTTCTGGTTCCGCGTGGGCGAGACCGGACAGTAGAAGCAGCGGAAGCGGCAGAGCCCCGTGACGAAGAGGACCATCTTCCGACCCTCGGCGCACTGGACGCACGCTTCGCTGAGCGCGCCGCGATGGCTCGACGCCATCGGGAGCCGGTGCAGCTCGTCGATCGGGATCATGGACGCGACCCAGGTGCGCTTGTCGGTAAAAGCGTTGTCCGGCGCCCGGTCCGAGGCGGTGGCCGGCGAGTCGGATGCGTCGTTCGTGGTGGCCTCGCGCAACCAAGGGAAGCGGAGGGAGGCTCGAGGGCTTAGGTTCAAATCCCGGACCCGATTCCGCCGCCCCGCTTTCGGAGGTTCGGCGGCGATGGAGATGCAACCGGGGCAGATGGCGTACGACCGGGCCAGCACCGTCTTCTCCCCCGACGGCCGCCTCTTCCAGGTCGAGTACGCCCTGCAGGCGATCCAGATGGGGGGCACGGCGGTCGCCGTGACCTACGATGGCGGCATCGTGTTCGTCGCCTACCGGAACCTTCCGGTGAGCTCCCTCGCCGAGGCGGGCTCGATCGAGAAGAGCTTCGCGATCGACAGCGGGCTCGGCTGCGTCACCGCCGGCCTGATCGCGGATTCTCGCGTCCTGGTCGAGTTCTTGCGCGTCGAAGCCCAGCGCCACCGCCTGACCTATGGGGAGACCGCACCCTACACCGTCCTCGGCCACTCGCTGGGGACGCTCCTGCAGCAGTACACGCAATTCGGAGGGACCCGCCCGTTCGCGGTCTCGCTCCTCCTCGGCGGGTTCAACGCCGGCGTGCCCGGTCTCATCGAGCTCGACCCGAGCGGAGCGACGATCGGCTGGAAGGCCTACGCAATCGGACGCAACCGGCGCGCGGTCGCCGATTTCCTCGAGGAGAAGCTGCCCGACCACCTGACGGAAGACGCGGCGTTCAAGCTCGCGGTGCAGGCCGTCGCCGAGGGCTCCCCGACCCCGTTCCAGGCTGAGGCGCTCGACGTCGCGATCCTGGAGCCGGAAAGAGAGTTGCGTCGGCTTCCGACGGCCGAGGTCTCGCGCCGGGTCCAGGGGCTGCCGTTCATCGGGACTCCCGACCGGCGCTCGACGGGTCGGTAGGCGGGCCGGGAGCCCGTCCCTTGGGGCGACGGTTCTGTGAGTGCGAGGCATCTCGCTTAGCGGTAGCAACCGTCCTTTCGAACCCCGAGGGAGGAGCGTGCGCGTGGCCCCTGCCCACGAGACCGGACGATATGGCCTCGGGAAGTCACAGGGTATGAGCCCCCAGTCCTTCCGTAGGAACGTGTCGGCCGCCCCGATCCGCTCCCGTTCGGACGCCCTCCGCCTGCTCGAGTACAACCGGGCCGTCTTCGACCGGTTCGTGCGCCGGCTCTCCCGGTTCCCCTGGAGCGAGGTGACCCGGGAGCGGGAGATCGGCCACCGGACCCTCTTCGCGACCCTCGTCCACATCCTCAATGTGCACGAGGTGTGGATGGCCTACATCGTGCGCCGCCGGACCCGGGAGCTCTCCGTCCTGTTCGCCGACTCGACCCGACGTCCGAAGAGCTGGAGGGAGTTCCGACGCTATGAGGACCGGGTCTGGGCCGAGCTCGAGGGGACGGTACGCGGGCTCACGCCTCGCGACTTCGACCGGCCCGTGCGAGCCCCGTGGTTCCCGACCGGCCGCTACACGGTCGCGGACGCTCTCCTCCAGACGACGATCGAACAGGCCCACCATCTGGGAGAGGTGATCGGCACGCTCTGGCAAGACGACCGGGCCCCTCCCGCGATGACGTGGATCGAGGTGACCCGCCTCACGCGTCGTGGCGGTCGGCGCCGCCCTTAGGTTCGCGTTCGCGGTTCGGCGTGGCGTCGGCGAACGCTTGGCGTAAGCGCATCCGGCGCCGGGTCCGGTGGTACGTGACCGCAAACCGGTGGGCCTCGTCGCGCACCGAGCGGAGGAGGAGCATCGGGGCCGCGTTGGGATTCGGCTTTATCGGCTCCGCGCGGTCTAGCCGGTACACCTCCTCTTCCCGCTTCGCGAGCCCGATCGTCGGGATCCGGTCGGCGAGCCCGAGCGCCGCGAGGCTGGAGACCGCGGCGGCGAGCTGACCCGCGCCCCCGTCGATCAGGAGAAGGTCCGGGAGGACCTCGTTCTCGGCGAGACGGCGGCGAAACCGGCGCAGGACGACCTCGGCGACCATCGCGAAGTCGTTCGTCCCCTCGACCGAACGGATCCGATACCGACGGTACTCCGAGCGCTTCGCAAGGCCCCGTTCGAAGACGACCAGCGAGCCGACGGCCTCCGACCCCTGGAAGATTGAGATGTCGACCCCCTCGATCCGGTTCGGGAGAGTCGGGAGCTCGAGGAGGCTCTGGACCGCGGCGAGCACCTCGCGGGGCGCGGGACGCGCGACGACCTGGTCGACCGTCGCCCGGGCGAGCCGCTCGGCGAGTCGCGCGAGCCCCGCGTACCGTCCGCTCGGCCGGAACTGGACCTCGATCCCACGGTAGCCGAACAGTTCGTCGAGGGTCGCGTCGATCCCCGCGGGACGGGGCCCCGCGATGCAGACCCGGTCGGGGAGGTCGAACTGCATTCCGTAGTACTGGGTCAGGAACTGGCGCAGGACCTCGCCCGCCTCGGGAACGTCGTCGGGGGGGACCGCGACGAGGTGCGGCTCCGTGCCCCGGACCTCTCCGTCCTCGACCCGGACGAGCCCGACCGCGACCCGGAGCGTGGACGGGTCGTTCGGGTAGGCGAGCGCGAGGACGTCCGCGCGGCCCGAGCCCCGCCCCACGACCGACTGGCGTTCGCGCAGCGCCCCGAGCCCCTCGAGCGCGTCCCGGAGGAGCGCGGCGCGCTCGAACTCCTCCCGGCCGGCGGCCCGGTGCATCTCCTCCTCGACCGACGAGCGGACGAGCGCGGTGCGTCCGCGCAGGACGTCCAGGGCCTGGTTGACCCGTCCTCGGTACTCGTCGCGGGCGATCGCGCCGATGCACGGCGCGCTGCACAGCTTGAGGTGGTAGTACAGGCACGCCTCCTTCGGGAGGCGCACGCACCGGCGCAGCTGGAAGAGGTCGCCGAGGAGCCGCTCGACCCCCCGCGCCTCGCGCGCGCTCGTGTACGGGCCGAACAGAAGAACCCCCGAGCGTCGCTTGGGCCGCCGGACGAGGAAGACACGGGGGACCTCCTCCCCGACGGTCACCGCGAGGTACGGGTAGCTCTTGTCGTCCTTCAGGAGGACGTTGTACGGGGGCTGGTACTCCTTGACGAGGCTCGCCTCGAGCAGGAGCGCCTCCCGCTCGCTGGCGGTCGGCACGAACTCGACGCTCGCGCTCTGCGCGAGGATCGTCCCGTCCTTCTCGACGCGGGCCCGGAGGTGGTCGAGCACCCGGCGCCGCAGGCTGCGCGCCTTGCCGACGTACACGACGTCGCCCCGGGCGGACCGGAACAGGTAGACCCCCGGCGCGTCGGGTCCCGAACGGAATCCTTCGCGGGTCACGGCCGCGAGCTCGCTCGCGGGGACGAACGCGGGAAGCTCGGGTCGGGGGGCGTCCGTCATGCCCGCGCCCGGGTCGGCAGCCGGATCGGACGGGCGAGCAGGGGAACGAGGAACTTTCCGGTGTACGACTTCGGGACCTGAGCGACCGCCTCGGGCGTCCCTTCGGCGATGAGGTGCCCTCCGGCCTCTCCTCCCTCGGGACCGAGGTCGATCAGCCAGTCGGCGGACTTGAGCACGTCCAGGTTGTGCTCGATGATCACGACCGTGTTGCCCCCCTCCCGCAGGCGGAACAGCACGTTGAGAAGGCGCTCGACGTCGGCGAAGTGCAGGCCCGTCGTCGGCTCGTCCAACAGATAGAGCGTTTTACCGGTCGGCGGTTTCGCGAGCTCGAAGGCGATCTTGATCCGCTGGGCCTCCCCGCCCGAGAGCGTCGTCGCGCTCTGCCCGAGATGGATGTAGCCGAGGCCGACGTCCGAAAGAAGGCGGAGCCGCGAGGCGATCCGACGCTGGTGCTCGAAGAAGAGGAGCGCCTCGTCGACCGTCATCTCGAGGACGTCCGCGATCGTCTTCCCCTTGAACGCCACCTCGAGCGTCTCCTGGTTGAACCGCCTTCCGTGGCACTCCTCGCAGACGACGTAGACGTCGGGAAGGAAGTGCATCTCGTAGCGGAGGACCCCGTCCCCCTCGCACGCCTCACATCGTCCGCCGGCCACGTTGAAGCTGAACCGCCCGGGCGCGAACCCGCGCGCCTTCGCTTCGGGAAGGCTCGCGTAGAGCTCCCGGACCGGCGTCATCACCCCGGTGTAGGTCGCCGGATTCGACCGAGGGGTCCGGCCGATCGGCGACTGGTCGATCAGAAGAACCCGGTCGACCTGGTCGATCCCTTCGATGTAGTCGTGGCGTCCCGGGGTGGCGCGCCCGACGCCCAGGTGGCGCCGCACCGCCTTGTAGAGGATCTCTTCGAGGACCGTCGATTTGCCGCTCCCCGAGACGCCCGAAAGGGCCACGAGAAGACCGAGCGGGAAGCGGATGTCGTCCCCCTTGAGGTTACGCTCGCGCGGTCCGCGGATCGTGAGGAAGCGCTGTCCCGGGCGGGCTCGCGTGGGGGGAACCGGGATCGACCGACGTCCCGAGAGGAACTCGGCGGTCAGCGAGCGGGCGGCCGCCGAGATCCCGTCCGGCGGTCCGGAGTAGAGGACCTCTCCCCCGTGCACGCCGGCCCCCGGACCCAGGTCGACCAGCCAATCGGACTCGCGCATCGTCATCTCGTCGTGCTCGACGACCAGGAGGGTATTGCCGAGGTCGCGCAGCGTCTTCAGCGTCGCGAGGAGCCGGGCATGGTCGCGCGGGTGGAGGCCGATCGACGGCTCGTCCAAGATGTAGAGGACCCCGACCAACCCCGAGCCGATCTGGGTCGCGAGCGCGATCCGCTCGGACTCCCCGCCCGAGAGGGAGCCTGAGCTTCGGTCGAGGGTGAGGTAGGTGAGCCCGACGTTCTCCAGGAACCCGAGCCGCGCGCGGATCTCCTTGACGACCTGGCCGACGATCTGCTCCTCGCGGTCCCCGAGCGCGAGCGAGCGGAACATCGCCGCCGCCTCGGTCACCGTCATCGCGGCCACGTCCGCGATCGACTTCCCCTGGACAGTGACGGCGAGGCTCTCCGGCTTCAGCCGGCGCCCCTTGCACGCGCGGCACGGGACGAACGACATGAACCCGAGGTAGTACTCCTTGGCGCCCTCGCTCTTGGTCGTCTTCCAGCGCCGCTCGACCGCGTTGACGAGGCCTTCCTTCAACCATCCCGAACCCATCCACCACTCGCCCGCGCCCCCGTACGTCCCGACGTTTCGGTTCGAGCCGTACATCATCGCCTTCCAAGCTTCCGGGGAAAGCTCCCGCACCGGTCGCCGGGGGTCGTAGCCGAAGGCGCGGGCGAACCGGCCGAGCGACCCGTCGCTCGGGGTCAGTCCCCAGACGACGATCGCCCGTCCGAGCGGTTTCTCCTTGTCCGGGATGATCCGGTCCGGCTCGGCGTGAAGGGTCGCCCCGATCCCGAGGCACTCGGGGCAGGCCCCCATCGGGTTGTTGAACGAGAACATCCGAGGGGCGAGCTCCTCGACCGAGAACCCACAGACCGGGCACGCGCGCCGGCTCGAGAACGTCTCCCGGACTCCTCCCGGGCGGCGGAGGACGACCAGGCCGTCCGAGAGCTCGCGCGTGAGCGCGACCGATTCGGCGAGCCGCGCCTCCTCCGCCGGGGAGACCTCGAAGGAGTCGACCACCACCTCGATCGTGTGCTTCTTGTTCTTCTCGAGACGGACCTCGGCGCCCGGCAGTCGGACCTCGACCCCGTCCAGGACGAACCGTCGATAGCCGTTCTTCCTCAGGCCGTCCAGAACGTCTCGGTGCTCCCCCTTCTTCCCGCGAACGACCGGCGCGAGGAGGTCGACCTTTTCCCCGAGGGCGCGAGCGCGGACCGCCTCGACGATCCGGTCGACCGACTGGGGCGCGATCTCCTCCCCGTCGTTCGGACAGTGAGGGACGCCGATCCGCGCGAAGAGGAGCCTTAGGTAGTCGTAGATCTCCGTCACCGTGCCCACGGTCGACCGTGGATTCCGGCTCCCCGACCGCTGCTCGATGGCGATCGCGGGGGAGAGGCCGTCGATCGAGTCGACGTCCGGCTTATCGAGCTGACCCAGGAACTGGCGCGCGTAGGAAGAGAGGCTCTCGATGTACCGCCTCTGACCCTCCGCGAAGAGGGTGTCGAAGGCGAGCGAAGATTTTCCCGACCCGCTCACCCCGGTGATGACGATGAACCGGCCCCGCGGAAGGTCGAGAGAGACGTTCTTGAGGTTGTGCTGACGCGCACCGCGGATGCGGATCGAGCCCGACGGTTCGGCCATGGGACGAACGACCTACGGGGGGAGGAGCGAACGGACCGTCTCCGTGAGGCGGTCGAGGACGTACGCTTGCACTCGCTCACCGAGCTCCTTCGAAGCCGGTCGCGTGTCTCCGATGACGCTCTCGGGCCAGTCGCCGGGCGACGGGGTCCCCGGAACGAACGGGCTGTGACGGTACTCCCCCACGGGACGCTCGGACCCGACCGCCTCGGGCGCGAGCGCGAGCACCCGCGAGGTCTCGAGAAGGCCGGCGTGCCCATCGGCCGCGGGTGACTCCTTTCCCCGGAGTTCGTAGACGAAATCGTAGTCGGAAAGCACGACGATCCGGACTTCCGGATGGTCGCGCAGGGTCTGGTCAGCCGCCTCTCGGAGCGCGGCCATGTGCCCCCGCTCGGCGTGGCCCGAGAGAACGAGGAGCCGCCGCACGCCGGAGCGGCAAAGCTCCGAGAGGACCCCGGCGACGTGCGGCTCGAGCTGGGCGAGCGTGAGAGAGACCGTGCCCGGGAACCGCCGGGCGCCGGGGGCCGAGCCGTAGGCGATCGTCGGTGCCACAAGGCCGTGGACGCGCTCCGCGAGCGCGAGCGCGGTCTCCTCGGCCTGGATCTGGTCCGCCCCGAGCGGCAGGTGCGGCCCGTGGGCCTCCAGCGCGCCCACCGGTACGATCACGAGGGGGTTCTCGGAGAGCCGACGCTCGAAGGAGCGCGAGTCGATCTCGAGCAATCGACACGAAGAGATGGGCATCGATGAAACGACCGGACCACGGTATTTAACGCGGGCCGGGAGGTCGGGAAACAGTCGAGGCCCGGGAGGCGAGGAGCCTAGCTCTTAGCTCTCGTCGTCATGTTTACCGGTTTTGGCCAAGGCCGCTTACGACGGGCTGGGCGCTGCGCCTTCTCCTTTCTCCGCTGTCTCCGCCGCACGCGTCGAAGAGCGAGGGGCCCGGCGGGGCCGAGACGCTCGCCCCGAGGCGCGGGGCGATTTTCCGGCGCCGGACCCTCGGGCCCGTGCGGGGGAGGCCCGGGCCCGGCCTTTCGGCTTCTCCCCCGCCGCCTTAGGGGCCGTCTCGGGCTTCCCACGGCTCGGGCAGGCCGGATTGATGCAGAGCGTCCACGGAGGGCGGCCGGCCTCAATCGCGGTCACTACCGGCGCGCGGCAGACGGGGCAGGGGGGTTGGTCCTTCTCGAGCTTTCCGCGCTGGGGGAGCGGGTAGGTGACCCGACAGACCGGATACCCAGAACAGCCGACGAACCGCTTGCCGGCGAAAGAGTATCGGATCTGCAGCGGGCTCCCGCAGTTCGGGCAGACCCCGATCCGGAACGCCCGGTGGTGCTCCTCGCAGGCCGGATTGATGCAGTAGAGGTCCGGCCTTTGGCCGCGGAAGACGATCTTCACCCGCGGAACCTTGCACTTACCGCAAAGGAACTCCGGTGCGGGCTCGATGAAGCCGGCGGCCGGCAGCGGATACGTCGCGGTGCACGAGGTCGGATTGTTGACGCACTGGACCCAGCGGGCGCCTCGGGGGGAGCGGCCGAGCCGCAGCGCTCCGCCGCAGAGAGCGCACGGACCGACGAAATGCTGGCGGTCGAGGGCGCCGGTCAGGGTCTCGCGTACTCCCTCGGAGTTGGCCGCGAGCAGCTGGTAGGCCTCTCGCAGCATCTCCCGAGACTCTTCCAAGACCTCGGCCTTCGGTTTCTTGGACTCGGCGACGAGCCCCATGTCCTCCTCGAGCCGGTGGGTCATCTCCGGTCGAGTGATCAGCGGGGCGTGCGCCCTTAGCGCCTCCGTGACCGCGACCCCGGTCGAGGTCGGCTCGAGCTGGCGCTGGGTGACGTAGCGCCGGTCGAACAGCTTCTGCAGAACGTCGTGCCGGGTGCTCTTCGTACCGAGCCCGAGCCGTTCCATCTCCTGGATGAGCGAGCCCTGGGTGTACCGACGCGGAGGCTTCGTCTGGTCCTCGACGAGCGCGAGGTCACGGATCGCGACGGTCTCTCCGACGACGAGGACGGGCATCGGCACCTCCTCCGGGTTCGAGTACGGGTAGATGCGATACCAACCCGGGTCGGTCAGGTGGTGACCGACCCCTTCGAACCGCTCGCCCCGGACCTCGACTCCCGCCTTGCGGGCCCATCCGAGGGCGTCGGGGGCAAGGGTCGCAAGGAACCGGCGCACGACGAGCTCGTAAAGGCGGGCGTGGTCCGGCCGCAACTTCTTCGGGTCGGCGACACCCGTCGGGTAGATGGGCGGATGGTCTGTCGTCTCCGTGCGGCCACGGGTCGGACGGAACGACGGCTGGGAGAGGACGAACTCGGCCGCCTCCTTGAACGCGCCCTCGCGGAACTTCTCGGCGAGGGTCCGCAGGCCGAGGCCCCGGGGGTAGACGGTATTGTCCGTGCGGGGGTAGCTGATCAGTCCTTGCGTATACAAGTCCTCGGCGACGCGCATCGCGGCGGCCGCGCCGAACCCGAGGCGCGTCGCCTCGGCCACGAACAACGTGGTCGAGAAGGGGACCGGGGGGCGGCGCCGGGTCTCCTCTTCGGCGAACTCTCGGACGACCCCTTCGGTCGCGCCCTTCACCCGATGGAAGACCCGCTCCGCGTCGTCCTTCCTCTCCCAGATCCCATGGGCGTGAGTGAGGCGGAACGTCTCGTCGCCCTTCGCCCCCGTGGCGACGATCTCGTAGAACGGAGTAGGGGTGAACTCCTTGATCACCTGGTCCCGCTCGACGAGAAGCGCGAGGGTCGGCGTCTGGACTCGACCGGCCGACAGGAAGCTCTTGCCGCGCTGCTCCGCGGTGAGCGACAGGTACCGAGTGAGGAGCGCACCCCAGACCAGGTCGATCTCCTGTCGGGCCTCGGCGGCCTCTGCGAGGGCGTGGTCGAGCGTTTCGAGTCGCGCGAAGCTCTGCTCGATCGCGTCGCGCGTGAGCGCGCTGTAGCGCGCTCGGGCGACCGCGATGGTTGGATGGACCTTCTGGAGTAGCTCGAGGCTCTCGAGCCCGATCAGCTCGCCCTCTCGGTCGAAGTCGGTCGCGATGATGACCCGGTCGAACTGCCTCGCCAGGTGCTGGAGGGCCGCGACAATCCCCCGCTCCGTGGCCTGCTTCAACGGTGGGGTCTCGAGGAGCTTCGGAAGGCTCGAGAGGGTCCACTCGGAGAGCTCCTTCGGGTAGTCGAGCTCGACGATGTGACCGCGTAGGCCCACGACGGCGTAGTGGCCGTCGGGGCGGTCGAACTCGAAGACGTTCGTCCCTTCGACCCGGGAGCGCTTCATCCGACCGTCGGAAAGGACGACCGCGATCCGGAGCGCAGTGTTGAACTTCTCGGTGACGATGAGGGTTCGAGTCACGGCCCGGTATTGAGGTGGGGTACGATAGATAACGATAGGGGAGGCCCGGTCGGTGGGGGAACGCGTGAACGCAGGCGCGCGCGTTCGGTACTCGCGTTTCTGTTCCTCTCGGCTCCCCTCCCCCACACAAGCCCATAGCGAGCCTCCAGGAGCCCTCCGCGTCCCGGCGGTCTTATACACCGCCAACGGTCGGGGTCGGGCGCGCCGCGGTAACTCAGTTTGGGAGAGTGCAAGACTGAAGATCTTGAAGCCGCCGGTTCAAGCCCGGCCCGCGGCATCCCCCGAACCGGCCGAACCCTAGCGCTGCGACCGCTCCCTTCGACGACCGGGGAACGAGAGGGTCCTCGGCGGGGCGTGCACGGGTCCCGGGCGGACCGCCTTGCGAGCGGTGGTTCTTTTTCCGAGCCCACGGAATCGGCCCGAGGAAAGTTTCATCGCGCAGAGTCCGCTAAAGGCGTCTGATGATCGGGGACCGTCAGTTCGCCCGGCTTCGCCGCGGAAGCGAGCCGACCAACCCGACCACCTCGGTCGTGCCGGACGACGGTATGTGCCTCTCCGTCTTCCTGCTGATCCGGCCCGCGGCCGGGAGCGAGCGGGTCCTTCTCGGGAGAATCGACCCCGCCGCCTCCTGGTGGGAACTCGGGGCACTCGACCCGTCGCGCGTCGCGGCCGTCGGAAACTTTTGGATGCTGCCCTCGAGCCAGCTGCTCCTTTTCGAATCGCCCGAGGAGGCGGCGAGTCGGGTCGCCCGGGAACAGCTCGCGGCGCCTTCGCTGCCCCTCGAGGGCCCGACCGTCTTCTCCGAGACGTACCGGCGTCCGGCGAGCCGGTCCCGCGACCCGCACTGGGACCTTCACTTCGTCTTTCGAGGACGGTGGACCTCCGACCGTCCACCCCGCGTCCCGGTCTGGAAAGAGCTCGCGTTCGTCGACCTCGCCACCTTGAGCCCGTCCGAGATCGCCCGCAACCAAGGGGACGTCCTCGCCCTCGCCGGCCTGCCACCGCGCGGCCCGGGCCGCCGGTCCCCGGTGCGCCCGGCCTAGCGCGCGGGGACGAACCAGACGTCGGTGATCGAGTACTTCGGGTTCGGCTCGAACCGCGCCTCGACCGGCATCCCGACGTAGAGGTCGCTCTCCCCGCAGTCCTTGAGACGGGTGAGGAGGAGACTCCCGACGCCGTCGAACTCCACCATCGCAAGGTTGTACGGCGTCTCCTTGAGGAAAGCCTCGCTTCCGAAGTGGCAGGTCGTCCAGGAGTGGACCCGGCCCTTCAGTGGCAGGTCGATCCACTCGGTCGGGGCGCCGCAGACCATGCAGTGACCGCGGGGCGTCGCGTAGACGAACCCGCACTTCGGCTTGCGACATTTCGAGCCCCGAAGGCGACCCTCGGCGAGGCCGAGGAAGAACGGTGAGTCCTCCGCGTAGCTGTGGATGTAGGTGATCGCGTACGGGTTGCGGATGACGAGGCTCTCGACCCCGTCCGCGTCACGAAAGATCGCGCTGCCGCTGCGCTCGAGCTCGGCCTGCACGTCCTTGAACTTCGTGAAGACCGGGGGTCTCGCGGTCACGGGAACCCCCGCTCGAGGATCGAGACGGTCACGCTGGAGCCCGTGCCCGCATGGCTGTGGATCGCCCCGCGCTGGGGCTTCTTGAGCTGGAGCGCGGCGTCCCGGAAGTGCTTCTCGATCGACTCCTGGAGCTGCCAGAAAGCGAACACGGCCTGCATGAGGCCGGTCGCGCCGACCGGGTGCCCGCACGCGATGAGTCCGCCCGACGGATTCACCGGAATCGCCCCCGCCCTCGGCGCCGGGAACCCGTAGTCGATCCCCTTCAGGAACGGGTCGCCTTGCTCGACGAAGTCGTACCCCTCGCCGTACTTGCAGAGGCCGAGGTCCTCGTAGGTCTGGATCTCGCTCGATGCGTAGGCATCGTGGAGCTCGATGAAGTCAAGCTCCCGATTCGGATGGGTGATCCCGGCCATTCGGTACGCCTCGATCCCCGCGGCCCGGCCGGCGCGGAACGAATGGATCCCCGGGTACTCGAGGTCCTCGTAGTCCTTCGCCCGCTCGTGCGGCAGGAGCGGGACCCGCCCGAACGGCCGGTCCGCGAGCCGCATCGTGTCGGTGCCGGTTCCGACCCCGGTCACCCGCACCGGCCGGTCGGTGAACTCCTTCGCGCGCTCCTCGGTGGCGAGGATCACGCAGGCCGCCCCATCGCTCATCGTGCAGATCTGCTCCCGGGTCAACGGGTAGCTGATCATCTCCGACTTCAGCACGTCGTCGATCGTCAGGCGCTTCGGATACTGGGCGTACGGGTTGTGCAGCGCGTTGAGATGGTTCTTCACCGAGACCTTGCTCATGATCCGGGACCCTTCGGCCATCGCGAGGCGCTGCGCCTCTCGCTCGTCGGTGACGCTGGCGAACTTCTTCCGCCGGATGTACTCGTAGATATGGCGCACTACCATCAGCGCGTAGTAGCCGGTGTAGAAGCCGCCGAGCGGAAAATCGAAGTTCGTGTCGGACGCGAGCGCGATGAACTCGTTCCCCTTCCAGGTAGCAACGCGGCTCATCGTCTCGAACCCGGCGGCGACGCATACGTCCATGCGGCCGCTTGCGACGGCCTCGTAGCCGGCCTGGAAGCACTCGCCGCCGGTCGCGCCGCCCCACTCGATGCGGACCGACCCCTTCGGGTTCAGGCCGAGATAGTCCTGGACCATGCTCGCAGCCTTGAGCTGGCGGGTGAAGTGGTCCGAGAAGTACGAGATCCGCGAGCCGTCGATCCGGTCGGCCGTGAGGTTGGGCACGCCCTTGAGCGCGTAGTCGTAGGCGCGCTTCACCATCAGGCGGAAGTCCATGGCCGGATGCGCCTTCGCGAACTTCGTCACGCCACCGCTTACGACGTAGACCCGTCGACCCTTCGACACGGGCGTGAGACGCGGTGGGTGAGGCGCCTTGGGACGGCGGGACGCCGTCGTTCTCCGCTGCGGCACGATCGACCCCTCGGCCGCCCAGAAATGCGGGGCTCATAACCTTCGCACGAGCGTAACAGCCTGGCGGAATGAGGGAATCGTTTTGCGTTTCGTGACGCTCCGTGAGGCATGCCTTCCCCCCGGGCCAAACGGGACGTGCTGTCCATCTCCGACCTCTCAGACGACCTCGGACGTCTCCTCTCCCGCAGCGCTCGGCTGAAGGCGGAGCGGTCCCGGGGAACGGTCCGGCCGACCCGGCCGGGCCGGAACCTAGCGATGGTCTTTGAGAAACCGTCGACGCGCACTCGCGTGTCGTTCGAGGTAGCGATGAACGACCTCGGCGGCCATGCTATCTATCTCTCGTCGAAGGACCTGCAGCTCGGCCGCGGAGAGACGATCGCCGACACGGCGCGCGTCCTCTCCCGCTACGTCGACGCGATCTGCTACCGGGCGTTCCGTCACGTCGACATGGTCGAGCTCGCACGCTGGGCGACCGTTCCGGTGATCAATGCCCTCGACGACCTCGAGCATCCGTGTCAGATCGTGGCCGACCTATTGACGATGCACGAGCGCTGGAGAGGGCGCTTCCGGGGTCGCCGCCTCGCCTGGGTCGGCGACGGAAACAACGTGTTCCACTCGCTGCTCCTCGGCGCCGTGGCGATGGGAATCGACCTCGCCGCGGCGATTCCCGCCGGGTACGACCCTCGACCCGACGTCGTAGACGCCGCGCGCGCCCTCGCTCGACGCTCGAAAGCTTCGTTCGAGGTCGTGCGCGACCCTCGCGAGGCGGTCCGGGGGGTGGACGCGGTGTATACCGACGTCTGGATTTCGATGGGGGACGAGGCCGAGCGCGAGGCCCGGGAGACGGCGTTCCGGGGATACCAGGTCAACAACGACCTGCTCTCCCTTGCTTCGCCCGACGCGTTCGTGCTCCATGACCTACCCGCCCACCGGGGTCAGGAGATCACCGACGCGGTGCTCGACGGGCCTCGGTCGGCCGCCTGGGACCAGGCCGAAAACCGTCTGCATGCTCAGAAGGCGATCCTCGAGCTGCTCCTGCCGCCCGCGCGCCCGAGGCGGCGAGCGAGCTGATGGCTGGGGCCTCTCCGAACGAGCTCTAGGAGGGCGTGGAGGGCTGCGTCTCCGCCCGCAGCCGGATCTTGAGCAGATGCTCGATCTTCCGCACGAGCGCATCCGGAGGATGAAACCCTCCCGACTCGATCTTCAGGACGACTGACTTCTTCTCGTTCAACTTCTTCCCGAACTCTTCCGGGGTCCACGTCCGAGCCTCCCGGGCCGCTCGGACCCGCTTGAACCAGTCCGGAGCGAGCTCCATCTCGCCGATCTCGCGGTAGAGGTCCCGCTCCTCGAGACGGCGTCCGCCGCCGCCGGTCCGTGCTCCCGCAGAGAGCAGGGGTCGCCGGACGAGCGGAGGGGGAGCCTCCCCCGCGGTAGGCGACGGGTCGGCCGGCTGGCCGAACTTCGCGCACGCCGGACAGACGGACAGTACCGCACGCCCGAGGCGCACACGCGCCGTCGCGACCACCTCCTTCCCGCACATCTCGCAGAGCATCGGGTCCTCCTGGCTAGCGCCCGCGCGCGGCCCGGGCACGAGTGCGCGCTTCGGTCCGCTGTCGCCCCTCCTCGAAGCGACGACGTTCCTCCTCCGTGGCGAGGGCCAGCGGCGGAACGGGGATCGGATGACCCGACGCGTCGACGGCGACCATCGTCACGTACGCTTCTCCCACGAGCCGCGGTTCACCGTCCGGAAGTGTCTCCGAGCGGACCCTCACCCAAACCTCCATCGAGGAGCGGCCAACGTAGGTAATCTCGGCGTCGAAGTCGACGACGTCTCCGACGTGAACGGGACGGATGAAGTCGACCCGGTCGATGGAAGCGGTGACGCAGTTCGTCTTCGCGTGCCGGGTGGCGGCGATGAACGCCGCTCGGTCGACCTCGGAGAGGATCGACCCACCGAAGACGTTCCCGTGGAAATTGGCATCCGTCGGAATCATCAGCCGGGTTACGGAGGATCGACTCTGGCTGACGGGGACCGGGACGGGGTCGGGCACGATCGTCTCGAATCGAGTGGGGGCGCTACCTCGCCCTTCGCCTATGAATCTATCCCGCCGTTAGGGAGTCCCGGCCGAGCGCGCCCCTCCAAAGAAGGTTCGCGCTGCGCTCAGCTAGCCGTCCTCGTTCGACCGGGGTCCGCGAGGGGAGCGCGATCGCAACGGGGCTCGCTCACTGCTCCCCCATCCACGCGCGCGCCCGTCGGGCGGCTCCGACGGCCCAGGCTAGCCAGACGAGGACGACCACCACCGGAACGAGGAGCAGCGTCGAGAGTACGATCGCCAAGTTTTGGTACCATGGAAAGTGACCGCCCCAAAACGCTAGGTACAGGATCAGGCCGACGAGGCCTCCGACCAGTACGGCTCCGGTCACGATGACTCGCGCGAACCATCCTCGGACAACCGACCTCGGACTCCCCCACGATTGACTCTCCCATGCTTCGTTCATCGTACTTCTCCTCTCCTTTCCTTGCCTTCGCTCGGACTTCCCCTCCTCTCGAACCGGCCTACCGTCCGGACTGGCCGAGCGTGTCGATCCGACGGGCGACGGACCGCAAGCGGTCCGAGAGGTCCGCCACCCGATCACGTTCGGTCGCCGGTAGATCCTCGAGGTAGCGCGTGTACGACTCGAGCTCCCGCAGGGCGTCTTCCGGTGTCCGGGGACCCATCGCCCCCGGGAATCCGAACCCCCTCATCCAGTCCGGACCGCCTCGGGCCGAAGGGGCGACCTCGTAGCGACCGTCCGACCGCTTCACAATCAGCTTCTCCTTCTCCAGTTCCTCAAGGAGAGGGTAGATCGACCCGGGAGACGGGCGCCACCAGCCCATCGTCATTCGGTCGACCCGGTCCATCAACTCGGCACCGTTCAGCGGTTCCCTCTCGAGCAACTGGAGGACCCAGACCCGCAACCCTCGCCGGTGTCTCGAACCCCAGCCGTGCGCCCACATATCG
>JASHTB010000114.1 GCA_030040775.1 Thermoplasmata archaeon
GCCTGGTCGCCGTCGCGCGGGAGTTTGGCATTCGATCGGTGAAATTCACCGGCGGGGAACCGCTCGTCCGTTCCGACCTCGAAGAAATTGTCGGTCGGACGGTGGGGCAGATCCCGGACGTCTCGTTGACCACCAATGGTTCGATGCTCGAAGCCCGGGCCGAGGCGCTCCGCGATGCGGGCTTGAAGCGGGTCAATATCTCGGTCGACTCGATCGATCCGGAAGAATTCCGATCGATCCGAAAAGGGAGCCTTCCGCCGGTGCTCCGAGGGATCCGGGAGGCCCTGCGCGTTGGGCTCAAGCCGATCAAACTCAACATGGTCGTCTTTCGTCCGACCCTCGCCAACATCCCGAAGATGATCGACTACGTCGGTTCGACGGACGGGCTCAAGCTTCAGCTGATCCAATTCATGCCCGAGCTCGTGGCGCACAGGGAATGGATGGTCGACATCCGGACCGTGCGACGGTGGCTTGAGGAGCACGCGTCCCACGTCCTCGTCCGCGAGATGCATCACCGGCACGTCTACCTGTTCCAGCACGTCGAGGTCGAGCTGGTCGATCCGGTCTACAATACCGAGTTCTGCTCGAACTGCCACCGGATCCGCGTCACCCACCGGGGGGAGCTCAAAGGATGCCTGAACCGGTCCGACGACCTGATCCCGACGCGCGGTTTGGACGACGAGGCGCTCCGCGCGGCGTTCCGTCAGGTCATCACCTCGCGGATGCCGTACTACGGTGGTTACCTCACGGACTACCCGTCCGTGGCTGCGCTCGCCGAGCAGCTCCCGATGGTCTCTCCGCGGCCCTCGGCATGACGGATCCGTCGAGTACACCGCCGTTCGCGGAGTCGATCGACGGACTCATGGAGGCCCTCTCGCGCCAGCAATACGTGATCGAGCGTGGGCTGGCGACTGCGGTGTTTCTCGCTCTCCGGCTAGAGAAACCTCTCCTGATCGAGGGGGAGCCCGGATGCGGGAAGACCGAGATCGCGAAGGCGCTGGCTGCAGCGTCCGGAGCGGATTTGATCCGGCTTCAGTGTTACGAAGGCCTGGATGCGAGCGCATCCCTCTATGAGTGGGACTACCCGCGTCAGCTGCTCGAAATCCGGCTCCACGAGCGGGACCGGACGACGGCCGAACTTGAGACCGAGATCTATGCCGAACGATTCCTCTTGCGACGTCCGCTTCTTCGAGCCCTGGAAGGTTCGGGAGGGGTCCGGCCGGTCCTGCTCATCGATGAGCTGGATCGCGCCGACGAGGAGTTCGAGGGACTCCTCCTCGAGGTGCTCTCCGACTTCCAGGTCACGATTCCCGAGCTTGGTACGATTCGCGCGCAGACGATCCCGCTCGTCATCCTGACCTCTAACCGGACTCGCGAGCTCGGGGACGCGGTCAAGCGACGGTGCCTCTACGCGTACATCGGCTACCCGAACGCCGAGAAAGAGGTCGAAATCCTGCGGCGACGCGTTCCTCATCTTCCCGAGCAGTTCGCCCGTGAAATCGCCTCCTTCGTGCAGCGACTTCGCTCCCAGGAGGACCTTGCGAAGCGGCCGGGCGTCGCCGAAACCCTGGACTGGGCGGCGGCCCTCCTGGCGCTTGGAGAGAGCTCGCTCCGACCGGGACCGGTGGGAGAAACGCTCGGCCTCCTGCTCAAGGACGCCCACGATCTCGAGACCTACCGACGGGATCGGCTCCCGACCCTTCTGGCCGCTCCATGAACGAACCGCCGGAACCGCTCTCCGCCGGCGAGCGGTTCCTCGCCCGGCTTCAGGGGTTCCTCGATCGACTACGCGATCAAGGGCTCCGGGTCGGCCTGGGGGCCGGCGTCGATCTCGGCCAGGCGATCGGCTTCCTTCCGTCGCTGGACCGGGAGGCATTCCGAAACGCCTGTCGAGCTACGCTGGCGAAGTCCCCGGAGGATCTCGCCACCGTGGACCGGGTCTTCGATGAGTACTGGTCGGCGCTCGGACGCCCGGCGGTCCCGCCAGCCTCAGAGGAGGGGAAGATCCCGCCGGCCTCGCCGCGACGGCGCGGCTCCCGCCCGCCGACCGGCCGTCGACGCCCCCCGCCGGTCGAGGTTCCGTCCCCGGCGTTCGAGGGCAGCTACAGCCTGAGGGCGCCAGACCCGGGAGTTTCGCTCGGCCTCGTCTCGGATATCGAGCTGCGTAGGAACCGCATCGGTGCGCGTCGATTTCGTCGGAGGATCGCGACGTTACCCGGGCGTTCCTGGCGTCGAGCCCCCACCGGTCCCCTCGACTTGCGGCGGACCGCCGGGCGAAGCGCCCGCACGGGTGGGGAATGGGTTGAACTCCTCCATCGTGACCGCGCCCGTCGTCGTGCGGACCTGATTGTCCTGTGGGACGTCAGCGGGTCGATGCGAGATCATACGAACACGCTCTTCGCCCTCGTTCACGCCGTTCACCGAGCGATCCGCCGAACCCGCGTCTTCGCGTTCGGTCATGCGATCGAGGAACTCACCGATCTCTTCGAGGGCCAGTCGTACCCGAGGGCCCTCACCGAATTGGCCGGCCGTCTCGCGGGGACGGGCGGGGGCACACAGATTGCACGATGTCTCGAGGAGTTCCATCGCCGATCTGGTTCCATGCTCCGCCCCTCGACGACCGTCCTCATCATCAGTGACGGCTGGGATCTCGGAGAGCCCGGTCCGCTCAGAGAGGTTCTGAGACGGATCCGGCGCAACGTCGGGCGGGTCGTCTGGCTCAATCCGTACGCCGCGGAGCGGGGGTTCGTTCCCGCGACCGGCGCGCTCCGGGCGGCCCTTCCCTTTGTCGACCTCATGACGAGCCCGGGGGACTTCCCCTACCCCCACGGCGGGCGGGAGATGCGCTCGTACCGCCCCCGCGGTCCGACTCCGCTCGCGCCGCGAGCGGAAGGTTCATTCATCCATCGCATGTGACCCGGCGACGAGAGGCCACTCCGTCTGACATCGGGAGGTTTCAACGTGCGCGTCGATGGCTCCTTCGAGGTGCGCCGGGACCGGGACGCGGTCTACGCGTTCTTCACCGACGCACGCCTTCTCGTCGGCTGCCTCGACGACCCTCACACGGTCGACGTGACCGATGAGTGGCACTTCACCGGAACGGTCTCGACCGGCGTTGCGTTCATTCGGGGTACGTTTCGCATGGCGGGAGAATACACCGAACGCCGCCCGCCGGACCACGTCGCAGCCAAGATCCACGGCTCAGGGCTTGGGAGCGGGCTCGACGGGGTGATCCAGACGGACCTCAGCGAAGCGGGAGGTCGAACCACCGTCCGTTGGTCGGCCGACCTGACCTTCTCCGGCCCGATCGCGACCGTCGGCGAACGGATCGTGCGCGGAACGGTCGACAAGAAAACTCAGGCCCTCTTCGAGAACGCCCGGCGGACGCTCGAGGGGCGAGGGGACTGAGAGCGCCGGAACCGCGGGGGCTCTTGAGCCGGATCCGATTGCACGAAGGGTTCGCCTTACGTCTTTCGGGGAGCCTGCGGGGGAGCGGGGGACGCGATTGTCCCAACTCTCTTCCCCTTGCCGTACTTCGCCGCGACGACCTCGGAGAGAATCGAGAGGGCGATCTCGCCGGGGGCACGCGCTCCGATGTCGAGACCCACCGGAGCGTGGAGGTCGCTGAGGAACTCCTCGGGAACTCCCGCGTCCCGCAATCCCTCCCGGACCTTCTCCACCCGGTGACGGCTCGCGAGGAGCCCTACGTAGCGCAGAGGAGCCTTCGCAAGGGCGGAGAGAACCGCAACGTCCCGTTCCCCCCGAGTCAGGACCACCACCGAATCTCGTTCCCCTAGCCCAAGCTCGTGGGTTTCGGGCAGCGGCGCTTTCACGAGGCGGTGAGGAGCCTCGGTGAGTTCGGGACTCGGGTCGATGACGGTGACGTCGAAGTCCAGCCACTTCGCGAGGTGGACCAGGGCGTCCTCCACGTCGTCCCGCCCTCCCTGCCCAACCAGGACGAGCCGATCACCGGGAAGCATCGGCTCCACGTGAACTTCGAGGACGCCGCCACAATCGGTCTCTACGAAGATTTCGTCGGGTGAATTCGTCTGAGCCATCCCGGCCAGCGCACTCTTCGCGTCCACGAGGTGGATTCGGATGATCCGGCTCTCTCCGTCGCGCATCGCCTGTTCGGCGATCGAGACGATCGGCCCCTCGGGACATCCCCCGCCTAACGATCCGCCGGCAATCTTGCCGTCGTGCGAGATCAGAATCTTGAATCCCCGTCGCGCGAGCGTCGATCCTTCCGTCCGGACGACGGTCGCCATCGCAAACGGGCGACCTTCGCTCGCGAGTTCGCGGACCTTCTCGGCGAATTCGCGGGCCCGCACGTTTTGAGGACCGGCCCGATTCGTAAGAGGTTGTCGACAACCTCCCGGTTCCCGGACCCCAGGCCTCCGGACCTCCGTGGGGTAGGCTGGATCGGACACCCATACGGTTCAAGAAGGACGAACGCTTCCCTTCGGGAGGAGAACTCCCCATGACGGTCGATTTCGAGTTCCGCCGAGCCCCTGCGTTTCGCGTCGCGAGCATCGCGTGGAAAGGACCTTGGAGCGAAGCCAAAGTCCGATCGAACTTCTCTCGGATCGAGGCGTGGGCGAAGACGAACCACCTCCGAACCGGTAAGTGGATCTTCCG
>JASHTB010000009.1 GCA_030040775.1 Thermoplasmata archaeon
GCTGACCGACTAGATTCTGTCTCCCGAGCAGCATCCAGTGCTTGGTCGAAGGCGATTCCGCCGTGAGTATGAGACGCGTTCCAGTTTCGACCGCGCGAAAATCGGCAGTTATCCGATAGTCCTGCGGTGAGGACTTGGGTCCGAAATTCAGGGCCTGCCTGAAGGAGAGGCGCCTGAGTCGATCCACCTCGACAAACGCGCCTCGGCCACTCCAAGAGGTCGATACCCCCTTTCCCTGGAACTCGCTTTGCCACTCGGGCTTGCCGACCGACCCCGCCTCCTCGTAGTTGAACTCAATCCTCCCGCCCACCCGGACGTCGAGTTCCTCGACCTTCATCACAAACGATTCGGGAGACCACCAGGATTCGAGCCCGTCCCTCGTAGTCCAAAGTGACCACACCTTCTGGACCTGCGCCGGGAGCACCCTCTCCTCGGTGAATCGGACCCGCCTCCCGGGTCGCGACGGATCATCCATCGTCACGTTTACCGAGGCGGCGAGTCGATAGCAAGGCTTTCGAAGACTTGTCATGGCCGCCTCGCCTTGTCTGAGTGGTCGCCCGCGCTAATCGCGGTCGCATCATCGAGCGCACGGTCCCTTCATGAAGGTCGCGTGGCCGCGCAGCGGCAATCCTCGGCCTTCTCCCCGCAGCCCGCACATCGGAGGGCCGAGGGCCAGTGAAACTTGACCCGGTAGGTTCCCGCGCCACAACGAGGGCAACGAAGCGGGTCTTCGGGCTTGAGGCCGCGCTCTCTGCGGGATTCCGTCTCGTTCGCGCTCATCGCGGTCGGTCATCGAACGCTCGGTCCCTTCATGAGGGCACGGCCTCAGTCCTCGCTTGAATCGCTCGGCCCGAGGCCTCCGCGCTCACTACGTGTCGATGACCGCGATGAGCGCGCCACGCGCCTCGGAAACCCCTTCGACCGCGAACCCGCTGCGCGACCTGGTCGCGTCGCTGCGGACGGTGCAGGTGCCCGGGAGCCCCGCGACCTACGCGAACCGAGCGTACCTCCGCGACCTCGGCCTGCGGTGGGACCCCGCGAACCACCGGTGGCACGGGACCACGACCGCGGAGCGCGTGAAGGAGCTCCGCGAGCGACTCCACCTCGAGGTGTGGGTCTTCGGTGACCTGGAAGCGCCCCCGAACGGCCCGGCCACGCCGAAGCCCGCCCCGCCAGTCCATATCGCGGTAACCGCCCGCGACTACTCGCGGACGCGGGTCGAGGGGCGGCTTCCGAGGGCCAGAACCGTGGCCATGGCCGCTACCGCTGCTGCGACGAGGAACAGGTCCTTGGGCCCCAAGGCAGCGTACACGACCCCGAACATCAAGGGTCCGAGAATGAGGCCCAGGTCTTCGAACGAACCGAACACGCCCACCGCAGTCCCTTGATCGGCGGGAAGGATCCGAGAGAGCGCCATCGGTAGGAGGGTCACCGCAAGGAATCCCGAGCCGGTCGCCAGGACCATGGTGGCGGCGACCATCTCCGCGTAATCGTGGGCGAGCCACGTCCCTACCGCTCCGCCCGCGAGCAGCAGGAATCCCGCCGGGGCTGCCTGCGGGGCCCCCCAGCGGTCGACCCGGGTTCCGACGAGGACGCCGGTGACGAGGGCCACGCCGCGCGCCGCCCCGATGATGTACCCGGCGTCGACCACGGTCCCGCGGAACAGCTCGGTCGAGTAGTACTGAAGGAAGTTCGAGACGAGTGTATAGACCATGAAGTAGAGCACGACCAAGGAAGAGGCGACGACGAACCGTCGTTCCCGGAGAACCTGGAGAGGGCCCCTCCCGTCGGTCCGATGCCCAGGGAGGGGGACGGTCCCCCACGGGACCAGCAGCAAAGGGACGGTCGAGACCACGAAGACGATCGTCCCGACATAGACGTTCAACCAGAAGCCACCCCACGAGTAGAGGAGAGGCCCGGCTGTGGTCCCTCCGACCAGTCCGATACCGAAGAACAAGCCGAGGAGTCCGAGCCCCCGGCTCGCCCTTCCCGGCCCGGCCGCGGTCATCCCAATCCAGCGGATCAGGGGCGTGCTGTAGACGACGAGCATCCCGTAGAGCCCTAGGAGGACCGCGAACTCGACGAACGAGCGGGCAAACCCCAACGCCACCATCACCGCCGCCGTCGCGGCCCCCACGGCGCCCAGGGCCCTTGCCGAACCGATTCGGAACGCGAGGTAGCCCCAAAGTCCCTCGGTCGCTAGGGTGCCCAACGCGTAGATCGCGAGCGCCACCCCATACTCGACGACCGAGAGCCCCACGTCCTCGAAGCGAAACGGCAGGACGACGACGAGGAGCGCGTAGGCGGCCCAGGTGCCGGCCGTCGCCGCGTAGACCGGGCGGAGGATGCTTCCCCCCTCAGAAAGAGAGTGCACGGGCCGCGGACGGTTGTCTCCTGTAAACTCTTTCGGTAAAGTCCCGTGCGGCTGAGGAAGGTTCGTCTTCCTCCGTCGTACGGAAGCCCAACCGACCGTGGAGCCATCCGCTCGTATGGTCCCTCGACCGCCCCGGCCGTTCCTCGTCTTGTGTGGCGATCTGCCGGAAGACGGCGAAATCGTGCCGGCGACGCTGCCGGCGCTTGTGACGCCAAGACCAAGTCAACCCTTCCGCCAACTCGGAGTCCCAATCTCAACTCTCAACAGGAACGATCTTCTCGCGTGGATTCAGGGCTCGACCTGGGGCCCCGAGGACCGTCGGCGCATAGCGGTCGATCTCGTGCGGAGCCGGACGGAGCAGCCAAGGGTCGTCCAAGACCAGATTGACCGGGTGCTGACCGCGTCTGTATAGACGGGCTCCATTATCGCATTCGTATAGCGAAGCCGAATGGGCGCGGCCAGATTCGAACTGGCGGCCTTCACCGTGTCAGGGTGACGTCATAACCACTAGACTACGCGCCCGCGCGGGCGGCGCACCGACGGTTCGCTCTTATCCCTGACGGGCGACTCAACCGTAGCCACCGGGGTACTGGCCCGGGTCCGGGTGGTCGTTCCAATGGTAGTAGCCCATCGACTGCCGCTGCGCCTCGGTGGACTCTTGGCGTAGTCCCCCCTGGAACGAGCCGTAGACTTCCTTCACCTGCTCCTCGATCGAGCGGGCTCTCTCGAGGGCTTCCCGAACGTGCCGCGCGTCCAGGTAGGCGCTGCCCGAGACCGCCGCAAGGTCGCCGGCGGTGCGGATGAGTCCTCCGAGCTCGCGGAGCCGCAGCGTAAGGGCGTTCCGCCGCCCGTCCAGGACCTCGGCGCGGCGACGGGCCTCCTTGATGAGCTCGAGGATGGCGGCGCGGGTCGCGGGCCGGATGCGACCGTCGACCGCGATCTCCTGAGCGCAGAACTGCGCGAGGCGGAGCTCGTTCGCCGGGGTGTCCGGCATCGCGGTCTCCAGAAGAACCTCGTAGCCGGAACCGGCGATCCGCGACCGGAGGGGGGAGAGGATCCGGTGGATGTCCTGGATGTTCGCCGCGGCGACCAAAAGGAAGTCGCACGGGACGTTGTCGACGCGGACGGCCGCGCCGCCCGACTGCGGGTTGCGCCCCGAGATCGGGAACCGCTTCTCCTGCATCGCGGTCAGGATGTGGCGTTGCAGGAATCCGAGGTGCGGTAGCTCGTCGATGAAGAGAACGCCTTCGTGCGCCTCATGGATCGCGCCGGCGATGACCCGTTCGTACGGAAGCGTACCGAGCTGCGGGTGTCCGCCGTACGGGTCGTGGCGTACGTCTCCGAGCAGTTCGGTCTCGCTCGCGCCGGTGGCCATCACGAAGGTGTTGCGGTCGAGCTTCACGAGGACTTTGCGCGGGCTCTGGTGTTGGAGCGTGCGGCGCCGCTCGAGCGCCCGCTGGTCGAGGACCTTGATCTGCTCGCCGGAGCGCTCGTAGGCCACGACCTCCTCGACGCCGTTCCTCAGCCGCGTCGTGCGGACGGACTCCTGCGGGTTCCCGCCGGGGCTCACGGTGAGCTCGAGGATGCCCCCGACCAGGTCGCGGAACGGGTTGCCGCTCCCCGTGACGCCGCCGGGGAGGACCTGTTTGACGTTCCCGCAGCTCGGGCAGTAGCGCTCGGCGGGCGTGGAGTAGAAGCTGCAGCGCGGGCAACGGTACCCGAGTCGCTCCGCCACCGACGCGGGAGCCTCGGTCGGCGCGATGAGCTCCCCCTCGACCGACCGGGCCGCCTCGCGCTCGTGGTAGACTTCGTCCCGGCTGACGACCTCGATGCTCGGCCGCTCGGGATTCTCGGGATTGTGAACGACCCTGAGCTCGGCGTGAGGTCGCTCGAGGTGGAGAGCGAGGGCCTGGGCGGTCATCGATTTTCCGATGCCGGGAGGTCCGACGAGGAGGAGGTGACGCCGCTGGTAGGCGGCGATGCGGGCGATCTCGACGGCCTTCTCCTGGCCGATTACCCGTTCGAGCGGGTCGGTCGGGATCGGGATGTCCTCCGTCGTCTCGACCTCGTCCACCGCGGACGGCATCCGACGGGTGCCCTCGGCGTTCAGGTTGGTCACGGCAGGAAGAGCATGCGCGGGAGAGGGTTATAGGTTCGTCGCGGGGCCGGGGTAGCCCCGCGACGGGAAGGGGGACTCTCCCTACCGTGCGGACGGCGCGGCCGCAAGGTCGGCCTTCGTGAAGATCCGAATCTGATCCGGAATCTTCCCCAGAGGGCCGAGCCGGGTCGCGACCACCGTCGCGATCCCCTTCTCTTGGGCGACGTCGATCAGGCGTTGACTCACGATTCCGTCGAAGACGACCGCCTTCGCCGGGGCCGAGAGGTTTCCCATCGCCTCGATCATGTCGCTCACCGGCGCCTCGGCCACGACCGCATCGTCCGGTCCGACGAAGAGGCTCTTCGAAGTGTTCTCCACCCCGTTCAGAAGGTCGAAGTACCGTTGAAGCTCGGGCGAGAGCGGCGCGGTAGGGGCCGCCGGGGAGGGGGGCGAGGCGATTCCGCGAGGAGGCCCGGCTCGCTCCCGGTCGTCCCGGCGCGCCGTCGTCGCGCTAGGACGTTCGTCCCGTCGCTCCGGACGGCCTCCGCCCGCTTCGCCCCGCTCCTCCCTCGGTTCGCGGGTCGCGCCGGTCGACTCGAAGCCGCTCATCTCGAGGTACTGATTGATCGGGATCTTGTTCCTCAGGCACTTCAGAAGTTGCTTCTGGGTCAGCTCCTCGACCTCGCTTCCGCGCGGAGCTCGCGCGACGAAGTCGACGTCCATCGTCTGAAGCATCTCCCGGAGGATGAGCTCGCCGGCGCGGTCCCCGTCGGTGAAGGCCGTGACGGTCTTTCCGCGGGAGAGGTCCTTCACCGTCTGGGGGACGCTTGTCCCTTCGACGGCGATGACGTTCTTGATCCCGCAGCGGAGCAGGTTGAGCACGTCGGAGCGCCCTTCGACGACGATCAGCGCGTCGGCCTGGTCGACGTTCGGACCGGCGGGAAGGTGCTCGGGACCGTAGGCGGTGATCTCTTCGACTTGGACCGCCTTCCGCACGGCCTCGGTGAGGTCGACGCCGACCCCCTTCGACTCCTCCTGGAGCCGAGCGAGGATCTCCTTCGCGCGCTCAACGACCTTCTGGCGTTTCGAGATCCGGATGTCGTTGACGCTGATCACCTCGATCTTCGCACGGCACGGACCGATCCGGTCGACTGTTTCGAGGCCCGAAGCGAGGATGGCGGTCTCGACCTGGTCCAGCGAGGACGGGATGATGATCTCGCCCTCGCTCTTCCCCTTGCGGCTGTCGATCTCCACCTCGATGCGTCCGATGCGGCCGGACTTCTGGAGGTCTCGCAGGTCGAGCTCGTCCCCGAGAAGCCCCTCGGTCTGGCCGAAGACCGCCCCGACGACGTCGGGCTTGTCGATGACTCCTTCGGCGGTGATGCGGGCTCGTACTTCGTACTTCGCGGCGTTGGGGTCGCTGGTCATGGGTTTTTTCCTGTCGGAAAGCGCCCGCGGTGCGGGGCGCCTCCGGGGCCTACCTAGGCGAGCCCAGCGTCGCCGGTCGATGCACGGAGCTTACGACGGGGGAAAGGGCGGAGCATGAGTCGTGTTTCCGGATCTTCGGGCGACGTCGGGAGTCGTCCTCCTTCGGTCCCCTGAGGGTGCTTTCCTACGCCTAAAAGTCGAGGGGCATATTTAAGGGGGACGGCGCGTCGCACGACGCGAGCGAAACGGTCGCCGGCCGCCGAGAAGAATGCCACCTCGGGCGACACAGTCTTTATATCCGGTTCCGCTACGCCGGCCCCGGGGAACTTCTCATGCCTCGGAAGACTTCTCGCAAGGCCGAGGTCGCGGCCGAGGTTCCGGACCCGAGTACTCCTCCGCCCGAACCACGCCTTGCCGACGATGACTTCGTGAGTTCGCTCAAGCGCGACCTCGCCCGGACCCAGGAGGTCGCGGGGGCGAAGACCGGAGAGGACCTTTCGCACCGGGCCGAGCTCAACAAGCGGCTCCTCCAGGACCTGTGGGAGGTCCACAACCAGTTCGAGGAGGTCAGCGTCCATCTCACGATCGACCCGTCGCAGACGCTGTTCGCCACCTTCGCGGAATATCCGACGAAGTGGACGTTCAAGGAGAACTTCGACTTCGGGGCGGTGAAGACGATCGAGCTCGGAGACCGGGCGCAGGGATGGGTCGGCTTCACGCTCCGGTTTTGGTACTATCGCACCCCCGAAGGGAAGGCGCGTCTGCGCGGGATCTTCGAGTGGTGCGACGGCGAGAGCTACCACCGCTACTCCGGTTGGATGCGGATGATGAGCCAGGCCGTTCTGTACGATGCGGCGGAGGACGACGTGAGCGTCACCGAGCTGCACCGGATCCTGAAGGACGTGGTCGTCCAGTGGTACGCGGCCCACCTCGAGCGGACGCCCGAGGCGTTCGTCGCCCATCTCAAGGAAAAGTACCCCAAAGGCGCCTCCTACGCGAAGGAATCGTACCGCTGACCCTTCCGACGGCGCCTCATCCTCCGGTGGTTCGCGAGCCTTGAAATAAGGCGCACCTCCTCGGGCCGCGGGGGACCCGTGAGCTCTTCGGCACCCATCCCACGGGGACCGCCCGGGTGACGGACGTGGCCGGCGACCTGCGCGAGCACCTCGTGCACTACTTCGAAGAACATCACAAGCTGGTCGAGGCGGCCGCGCTCCAACTGCTCCTCTCGGACCACCAGCCGCTCGTCCTCTCGCGGGAGCTCATCGAACGAGCCTCCGACGGGGCCCCGTTCGTCACCCGCGAGATGGTCGAGGCGGCTCTGGCCGAGCGCCGGGGCCCGGTGCGTCGGCCGGCCGTTGCTCCGACGGGGGTGCTGGCCTCGCGCGCACCCGCGACCGCGCTCGCCTTCGAGCTCCTGCGCGAGGGGTTCACCGGCCCGCCGGTCGCGACGCAGCCTCTAGACGCCTACTCCGCTCTCTTCCAGTCCCGTTTTCGAGCGCTCGGCCGCCTGCTGCGCGGTCGCCCTCAGCTCGCAAACCTTCGCCCCATCGCGGAGCTCCGGGCGTCCGAGGGGTCCGCGTCGATCCTCGGGATGGTCCGCAGCGTGCGGGAGACGCCGCAGCGTCACCATCTCATCGTGACCCTCGACGACGAAACCGGTTCGCTCGATATCCTCGTCCCGAAGGGCTCCCCGGGAGCCCGCTCGCCGTTCCTCCCCGACGAGGTCGTGGGCGTGCGTCTTGACTTTCCGAAAGAGCCCGGTCGGATTCCCCGCGTCTCGGCCGTAGAGCGACCGGACGTGACGACGGACCGCCGGCCCGGACGCGCGCCTGTGTCCCGGCGTGCGGTCTTCCTCTCCGACCTGCACATCGGTAGC
Organism: Thermoplasmata archaeon; assembly: GCA_030040775.1. Lineage (GTDB taxonomy): Archaea > Thermoplasmatota > Thermoplasmata > Lutacidiplasmatales > UBA184 > Lutacidiplasma. The sequence goes on from JASHTB010000009.1 coordinate 7,780, forward strand.
CGCTCGTTCCTCGGCGACGCTTGGACCCGGCTCGTCGAGTTCCTGCGGGGCCGAGGCCCCCTTCCCGAACTCGCGGCCTCCATCGGCTACGTGGTGATCGCGGGCGACCTCGTGGACGGGATCGGCGTCTACCCTCACCAGGAACGGGACCTGGCGATCACGGACGTGGTCGAGCAGTACGTCGAACTCGGCCGTCGTCTCGCCGAGCTCCCCGAACGCCTCACCATCGTCGCGATCCCGGGCAACCACGACGCCGTCTGCCCGGCCGAGCCCCAGCCACGGCTCCCGCCGACCCTGACCCGCCCGCTCCCCCCGAACGTGCGGGTCGCCGCGAACCCTTCGACGTTCGCCCTCGAGGGGGTGGTCGTCGAAGCCTACCACGGCCGCAGCTTCGACGACCTCATACCGGCGATCCCCGGCGCTTCCTACGCCCGGCCGACCGACGTGATGAAGCGGATGCTCCAGATGCGTCACCTCGCACCGATCTACGGGGACCGGACCCCGCTCGCCCCGCTCCCCTACGATGGGCTCGTCATCGACCCCGCTCCCGACATTCTCGTCACCGGTCACGTGCACACATTCGGGGTCGACCGCTACCGCGGCGTCCTCCTGCTCAACGCGTCGACCTGGCAGGCCGAGACTGAGTACCAGCGCATGCGCAACATCGCCCCCGTGCCGGCGCACGCCGCCGTGGTCGACCTCGCGACGCTCGCCCTCGTCCCCCTCGACTTTTCCGAGGGAACCCGTGTGGTGGAAGGGACCGGGGCATGAGCCCCTCTCGGGTCGGTTCGACGGAGGCCCGGGGGCCGATGCGGATCGTCGTCACGACGTATCCTTCGCACGACGCCGCGCTGCGCGCGGCCCGAACGGTCCTTCGAGAGCGCCTCGCGGCCTGCGCGAACCTCGCCGAGGTCGACTCGCACTACTGGTGGAAGGGCCGGGTCGAATCCGCTCGCGAGACCCTCGTGCTGTTCAAGACGGTCCCGGAACGGGTAGGCGCCCTCTTTCGCTTTCTGAGCGACTCGCACCCGTACGAGGTACCCGAAGTCGTCGAGCTCGACGTCCCCCGTGCCGCCGAGGGCTACCGGCGGTACCTCACCGACACCCTAGGCCGGGCTTCCGCGCGAACGGCCCTCGGGCTCGGTGCTAGGCGTCCGGCAGGACGGCGAGTCCGGGGAGCTCGATCCCCTGGACGAACTCGAGTGCGGCACCGCCTCCGGTCGAGATGAACTGGAAGCTGCCGGCGACGCCGAGATCCTCGACCGTCCGGGCCGTGTCGCCACCGGCCGCGACGTGGAAGCCGGGCGCGCCCCCGAGGGCGGAGAGGACCGCGCGGGTCCCGTCTCGAAAGCGGGAGTCCTCGGTACGTCCGAGCGGACCGTTCCAGAAGACGGTCCGGGCTCGGACGAGCCGGTCCGAGAAACGGGTCCGGGTCTCGGGGCCGATGTCCTGAGCGTCGGCGTCGGCGGGGAGGCTCGCCGCGGGATGCGTCTCGGCCCCGACGACCCCCCGCCGTTCGACCGCCAGATCGGACGGGAGGAGGACCTCGGTACCGGCCGATTGGGCGCGGTGGAGGAACTCGTCCACCGCGCCTTCGAGACCCGAAGGGGTCGCGGTCGCGCCGAGGTTCGCCCCGCGGGCCTTGAGGAACGGGAACGCGAGAGCGCCTCCGATGAGGAGCGAATCCGCCTTTCCAAGGAAGCTCGTGAGCAGGGGGAGCTTGTCGGCGACCTTCGCTCCCCCGACCAGCACCGCGTACGGCCTCTCGGGGGCCTCGAGGAGACGGGAGAGCTCGCGGACCTCCCGCTGGACGAGGAACCCTGCGAACGACGGCAGGCGCTTCGGAACGCCGACGGTCGACGCGTGCGCCCGATGGACGGTCCCGAAGGCGTCCTCGACGAACAGCTCGCCAAGATGGGCGAGCTCTTGGGCGAACCCAGGGTCGTTCGCCTCCTCCCCGGGATGGAATCGGAGGTTCTCGAGCATGAGGAAATCCCCGTTCGCGAGCCGCACGCTCTGCTCGAGGGCGTGCACGCCGACGATGTCGTCGGCGAGAGGCACTCGGGCCCCGAGGATCGCACTCAGGCGGTGCACGACCGGCCGTAACGAGAGCCGGGGGTCGCGATGTCCTTCGGGCCGGCCGAGATGGCTCAAGAGGATCGTACGAGCTCCGGCGGCCCTCAGGTGGTTCAGCGTCGGGAGCGCCTCCACGATCCGTCGGTCGTCGGCGACCTGGCCGCTCGGGTCTTGGGGGACGTTGAAGTCGACGCGGACGAGAACGCGCTTACCCCGCACCGGGGCCGAGCCGACGCCGCGTTTCTCGACCATCGCGAGAGGCGAGGGTCCTTGGGCTAAGACGGTTGTGGCGGACGCGCGGAGAGGCGAGCCCTCCGACGGACCTCCTCGGCGATCGCTCGGGTGGCCGGTAGGTCGAGGCCATGCGACCGGGCGACCGAGAGCAGGGCTCCCGAGATCGTCTCGATCTCGGTCGGCCGGCCGTGGTCGAGGTCCTGAAGCATGCTCGACCGGTTCTCGGCGGTCGCTCTCGCGATCGACTCGAAATCGCGGACGACCTCCCCTTCGGAGAAGTCGAAACCCTCCGCATGCGCGGCGAGCAGAGCCTCCCGGAGCAGCGCGAGCGCCTCGCTCTTCGCGGGCTCCTCGAGCAGTCGGCCGTTCGGGATCCGGCGGACCGCGGTCACCGGGTTGATCGCCGCGTTGACCAGGACCTTTCGCCACACTTCCCGGTCGATTGCCGGGACCGTCCGGACCCGGAAGCGCGCGCTCACGAGGAGGCGCTCAAACTCGCCGGCGTGGGGGGTCAGCGGCCCGGTCTCGGGAAGAACGACCTCGCCCGTTCCCGCGGCGCGCACGACCCCGGGTCCGACCCAGGTCGCGGGCACCGAGTTGACCGCGCGCACCGTCCATCGGGCTGCATCGGGCCAGCCGGCCGACCCGAGCGCTTCGTTGGCCCGCGATTCTACCCCGAGCCCGTTCTGAGGGAGGAGGGTGGGCACGGGCTTCGCCACGGTGCGGGCGAGCACGCTCGCGACGCGTTCGAGGTCGAACGTCTTCACCGTGAGGAAGGCCGCGTCCGGACGAGCTCCGGGCGAAAGCGTGGTGGCGGCCTCGACCCGCGCGACCTCCTCCTTCCCGTTCAGAACCCGGAGCCCGTCCCGTTGGATCGCCGTAACGTGGTCCGCGCGGGCGACGAGGATGACGGCGTGCCCGGCTTCGGACAGGCGGGCCGCGAAGAGACTGCCCACGGCCCCCGCGCCGACCACGACGACGAGCACGGCGGAGTCTCCGCCTAGCCGAGCTTGCGGAGGAGGTCGGCGAGGCCCGGTGCTTGGCCCCAGTCCCGGCGGAGGAGGTCGAGGAGGCCCTCGTAGTAGCGAATCTGCTCCCGGGCCTGGCGGACCTTGAGGAGAAGATAGTCCTCTTCTCGGCGGAGGCGGGTGAGTTCCGCGAGGACCTCGCGCTGAGTCTCGACCAGCGCGTGGTGCTTATCGGATAGGAGCGCTCCGCGAGGCACCGCCCACCTCGGGGGGAGGGGAGGTACGGGTGAAGTCGAGGACGGCGTCGGCGGTAATCCGAAGGCGCGTGAGCTCCTTCTTGATCCGACGCAGGCGGGTCTCGAGCCGTCGTCGTCGGTCCCGGACCTCATGCAGCGATCGCTGGAGGAGCTCCATCCGTCGGCGCCACTTGTCTCGCTCCTGAACGCTCAGAAGCACCGAGTCGACGTCGACCACGGCCCGCGGACGGCCTCTGACGGGAATCAACCTTTCGGCCGAGGGGGGAACGCGGGGCGGGGAAGGGTCGCGGCCGCTCAGGTTTAAACCGAGCGAGGGGTGGGTGGCCGCGCGGAGGGGGGTTCCGATCGGAGCGCTCGGGAAGGTCGTGGTGCTGGGGGCCGGGAACATCGGGGGGTCCCTCGCTCAGAGGCTGGCCGAGTCGGACCTCGCCCGGGAGGTCGTGCTGGTCGACATCATCGACGGACTACCCCAGGGAAAGGCGCTCGACATCCAGGAGTCGGCCCCGATCCTCGGGTTCTCAACCCGCGTCAGCGGGACGACCTCGGTCGATGCGGTCGCGGGAGCGGACGTCGTTGTGGAGACCGCGGGCCTCGCCCGGAAGCCCGGCATGAGCCGGTCCGACCTTCTCGAGAAGAACGCAGCGATCGTGCAGGGCCACGCGGAGGCGGTCCGGGCGCATGCCCCGAACGCGATCTGCGTGGTCGTGACGAACCCGGTCGACGTGATGACCTACTACTTCCGCGAGAGGAGCGGGCTACCGACCGCCCACGTCTTCGGCGAATCCGGCACCCTCGACACGGCGCGGTTTCGTACGTTCGTCGCGGAAGCGCTCCACGTCGCGCCGAAGGACGTGACCGGCTTCGTGCTCGGGACGCACGGCGACACGATGGTCCCACTGCTCTCGCTCACGAGCGTGTCGGGCGTGCCGCTCACGAGCCTTCTGCCCGCCGAGCGGCTCGCCGCCCTGGTCGAACGCACGAAGCAGGGCGGAGGCGAGATCGTGAATCTCCTGAAGACGGGTAGCGCGTTCTACGCGCCGACGGCGAGCCAGGCCGAACTGGTCCGCGCGATCGCGAACGACGAGCACCGCTTGCTTCCGGCGAGCGCGTACCTGGACGGCGCGTTCGGAGAGAAGGACGTATACGTGGGCGTTCCCGTCGTGCTCGGTCGTCAGGGGGTCGAGCGGGTCGTGGAGGTGGAGCTCACACCCGCGGAGAAGGGCGCGTTCCGCTCCAGCGTAGAGGCGGTTCGGGCCGACCTCGCCCTCTTGGCAAAGCTCCCTCGGTAGGAAAAGGAGTCGGTCGATGGAGGAGGAGAAGACGGCGGCCGCGACCCCCGTCGAGTTCGTCGAAATCAAGCGTCGGCTCGGAACGCTGCGCTACGTGACGGACTCGAAGGAGTACGCCCACATCACCGTCAAACCCGAGGTCTGCGCGCCGTGTCCTCACTCGTTCTGCACCTTCGCCTGTCCGGCCAAGTGCTACGAGCGCATCGAAGGGCGCCTGGTCTTCCGCTACGAGGACTGCGTCGAATGCGGAGCCTGTGCGATCGCTTGCGACCAGGGTTCGGTGACCTGGAACTTCCCGCGGGGACATTACGGGGTTCGCTACGCCTACGGCTAGGACCCCGCCGCCCGCTCACGTCGGGAGGCCGGCTTCCGCGAAGGTGATCTGCCGATTCCCCACGAAGCCGACGATGCTTCCGGCCAGGATTCCGATCCCTTGTCCCCACAGCGGCGCTAAAACGAGGCTCGCGACGGCGAGGACCCCCTCGTTGACCCCGAGCGAGCCGAGCGAGACTCCGTAGTACAGGCCCACGCGAGGGCCGAGCGGATGCCGATGCCCGACGGCCGTGCGGAAGGTCCACAGGTTGTTGAACGTGAAGTTCCAGAGCGTCGCGACCGCGAAGGCGACCGCGCTCGCGGCGAGGTTGGCCTCCAGACCCGACGAACCGGTCGAGGCAAGCCTCCGGAGGTTCGCATAGAGGTCGAACGTCGGATGGGGGGAGATCGCGTCAAGGGCGAGAGCGAAAACGGCCAGGTTGACCACGACCCCGGTCAGGCCGACGAGGAGGAACTTCCCGTATCTCGCGAGGAGCGGGGTACGGCGTCCCTGGGGCCGCTCGCCTTCGAATGCGGTCGCGGTTTCGGCGGTCACGAAGAGGAGTCCCGGGTCCGAGACCCAGCCGTCTTTGAAGCTATCCGTCCGACAGGACGAAGCCCGAGACGGGACGAGCACCCACCACACGGGAGGAGGTCCCACGGGCTCGGAGCGGCCCTCGGTCCGGGGCGTTGCGCGTCCTCGCCTCGTTCCACTCAAGGCGCAGCTTAAAACCCCGTACCTCTGCTCGGGGCCCGCGGAGCCGTCCGTACGCCGACCGCGACCTCGTCCCCCGCACCCTCTCTCCTGTTCCCGTACCGGGTCCGTCCGGGGCAGGACGCGATCCTGCGGGAGGTCTCGGACCTCGCGGGCCGTGGGGGAACCCTGCTGGTCAACGCGCCGACGGGCAGCGGTAAGACCGTCGCCGTGCTCGCTCCGCTGCTCGAGCACGCCGAGGCGGCCGACCACAAGATCCTCTACCTGGTCCGGACGCACTCGCAGGAGGTCCAGATCCTCCACGAGGCACGGACGATCGCCCACCGGCTCGAGCGGCCGTTCCTCGCGGTCGGTCTCCAGGGCCGCGCGCGCCGCTGCTTCCTCCTAGAGAACGTCGCCGAGGTCAAGGGCGCGACGGCGGAGGAGCACGGCAAGCTGTGCGCCGACCGCAAGCGGACGACCGAACGCGCGATGCAGGGAGAAGCACCGCTCGCTCCCCCGCCCGAGCTTCCCGAGGGGGGCGAGATCGACCTCACCGACCTGGACGGCTGCCCGTACTACGCTCGGGTCCTCCAGGCCGACCTGGACGGTCTCACGGAGCGGTTCAGCGCGAAGCTGCCCGCCCCGCACGAGTTCGAGGCGTTCTGCCGGGAGGAGAACCTCTGCGCGTACGAGCTCTCGAAGAAGCTCGTTCCGCGCGCGCGGATCATCACCGCGCCGTACGCTTTCTTCTTCCACCCGCACATCCGGCGCTCTCTCTTTCAGTGGATGGGGGTCGGACCCGAGCGGCTCGACCTGGTCATCGACGAGGCCCACAACCTTCCGAACCACCTGAGGGACCTCGCGACCGTCGCGCTGCCCCAGGAGTCGGTGCGCCGGGCGCGGGCGGAGGTCGCCGAGCGGGGGGACTTCCAGCTACCGGACGGGCCAAGCGCGAGCCGGTTCCTCGACCTGGTCGGGGCGGCAGTGGAGGAGCTGATCCACGCTCTGGCGCGGGAGGACGATGCGGTCCTTCCGCCGTCGGTCTTCGAGGACGCGCTCCTGACCGCGCTCGGAGGGACGACCCATCGACTCGACACCTGGCTCGGCGCCCTCGCGACGTGGGGGGAGAACCTCAAGGAGGAACGGCGGCGCGAGCGGCGGCTCCCGCGGTCCTGGGTCCACACGGTGGCGCTGACGCTCCTGTCCTGGCCCCAGCTCGAACCGCCGACGTACGTCAAGGTCGCGACGCGCCTCCCCCGTCCGGCCCTCGAGGCGTTCGCACTGGATGCCGCCGGGCCGGCCCGTCCGATTCTCGACGCTCACCTCTCGGTCCATCTGTCGGGGACCCTCGCACCGCTCGAGGAGTACCGCGACTCCCTCGGCCTCGGGACCTCCGCTCGCCTTCTGGACGTCCCCTCGCACTTCCCTCCCGAGAACCGACGGTTCCTCTACGACGCTTCGGTGACGACCCGGTACGAGGAGCTGCGCCAGGACCCGCATCTCGTGGCCCGGCTCGCCGACCGACTGGTCGAGGTGCTCCAGTCGCTGCCGGTGAAGACCGCGGTCTTCTTTCCGAGCTTCGACCTGATGCAGAGGGTCCTCGAAGCCGGCCTCCAGTCCCAGCTCCCTGGGAACGTCTTCATCGAGTACAGTAAGGTCCCGATGGGCGACCTCTGGCGGTCGATCGAGGGCTGGAAGAAGGACCCGGAAGGGACGATCCTCCTCGGCGTCGCGGGAGGCCGGCTCTCGGAAGGCATCGACTATCCGGACGAGGAGCTCGAGGCGGTCGTTCTGGTGGGAATCCCGTACCCTCGGCCGACCGCGAAGCGAGAGGCGCTCCGGCGCTACCTCGACGAGACGACCGGTCACGGGTGGGAGTATACGGTGGAGGCGCCGGCCCAGCGAGCGATCCTCCAGGCATGCGGCCGCATGATCCGGTCCGAGAACGACCGGGGAATCGCGATCATCCTGGACCGACGGGCTCTTGCCTTCGCGAAGAGTCTCCCCGGACTCGCCCCGGTCGACCGTCTCGGCTCGGTGACCCATGCGTTCTACGGACGACGGGCCCGCTGGTCGCCGACCGCGAGCCGGTCTCCGGGAGGGGCGGGCGCCCCGGACGGCCCTGCCCCCGGTCAGAATCGATAAGAGGGCGCGCACGGGTTTCGCCCCTCCATGATCATCACGCGGACCCCGCTTCGGGTCAGCTTCGCTGGCGGCGGGACGGACCTTCCGTCGTACTACCGCGCGTACGGAGGGGGCGCCGTCACGAGCGCCGCGATCGACCGGTACGTCCACGTCCTCGTCAACGACAAGTTCGACCGGTCGATCCGCGTCGCCTACTCCCGCACCGAGAACGTCGACCGGTTGGACGACCTCCAGCACGGCCTCGTCCGCGAAGCGATGCGCATGGTGGGGGTGCACGAGGCGCTCGAGGTCCACACGATCGCCGACATCCCCTCGGAGGGAACCGGACTGGGCTCCTCCTCCACGCTCACGGTCGGCCTCCTGAACGCCCTGTACGCTTACCGGGGCCAGTTGAAGGACCCGGCGGAGCTCGCCGAGCAGGCGTGCCAGATCGAGATCGAACGTCTCAACGGAACGCTCGGCAAGCAGGACCAGTACATCGCGGCCTTCGGGGGCGTGCAGTACTTCGATTTCCACCCGGACGGCTCCGTCCGTGTCTCCCCCATCCCCCTCTCGTCCGCGGACCGCGAGGCGTTGAGCGACCGCCTGTCGCTGTTCTACACCGGCATCACGCGGCGAGCAGAGGGGATCCTTCAGGACCAGAGCGCGCGCACCGAGACGAACCGGGACGCGCTCGCACGGATGCGCGAGCTCGCCGGCACGGCCCGCTCCGCCATCGTTCAGCGCGATTGGGAGCGACTCGGGGCGGTTCTGGACGAAGGCTGGCAGCTGAAGCGCGGCCTCTCGGGCAGTATCTCGAACGACGAGATCGACCGGTGGTATGCGGCCGCCCGGGAGGCGGGGGCATGGGGCGGGAAGATCACCGGGGCGGGAGGAGGCGGATTTCTCCTTCTCTTCCACCCTCCCGAGCGGAGCCGTCAAATAGCGGACGCCCTCTCGCCGATGGAGCGCCTCCCGGTGAGGATCACTCCCGAGGGTTCGCGAATCCTGTTCGTGGGAAGATGAGCGAGCTACCGACGCTGGCCCCGTACCTGAAGAGGTACGTGGAGGAGGCCAAGGCCGCGATCGACGCCCCGTACCTCCTTCAGGCGGTCGAGCGGATCGCCCCCGTCTTCCTTCGAGCGCGCGCGGAAGACCGCACGATCTTCTTCTTCGGCAACGGGGGAAGCGCCTCGACCGCCTCCCACTTCGTCACCGACATCGCGAAGGTCGCCGGAGGGACCTCGCCCCGGGGGCCGGGGAAGCGGTTCCGCTGCGTCTCGCTGAACGACAATGTCCCGGGGCTCACGGCGTGGGCGAACGACATCGGCTACGCCGACGTCTTCTCCGGTCCGCTCAAGGCCCTCGCCGAGAAGGGCGACGTTGCCGTCGCGATCTCGGGGAGCGGGAACTCCACGAACGTCCTCGAAGGCGTTCGAGTGGCCCGGGCGATGGGGCTTTCGACCGTCGGACTCACGGGCATGGGCGGCGGGAAGCTGAAGGACCTCGTGGACGTGGCCCTGGTCGTCCCCTCGAACAGCATGCAGCACACGGAGGACACCCACGTGATCGTACTCCACCTTCTGACCGCGTTCCTGCGCGACGAACAGCCCCCGCGCGACTGATGGCCCCGCGCGTCCGCGACTACATGGTGCTCGAGGTCGAGCACCTCCAGGAGACGGCGACGGTCGGCCAGGCAATCGAACGGCTCACGCGGAGCCGCCATCACGGGCTCCCGGTCACCGACCAGCGGGGCCGTCTCGTCGGGTTCGTCAGCGCGAAGGAGCTCCTCCGGCATTCAGGGGAGGCGGGAACCCCGCTCGGGAAGATCATCCGTTCGGGGACGTACACCGCATACCCCGACACCGGGCTCGATGACGCGGCCCGGATCATGTTCCGCTTCGGCCTGCGGGACCTACCGATCATCGACGAGGACGGCCGGCTCTGCGGCATTCTCTCCAACCTCGACGTGGTTCGCTCGCACTTCGAACGCGCCTCGCCCGCGAAGGCCGACACGCTGAAGCACCTCTTGTCGGAACGGTACGGCCTTCCGTTCTCGTTCCACCGGGGCCTTGTCCCTATCGACCGGCTCGCGCCGACCCAGTGGAAGGTCTTCGAGGACGAGCTCGAGGGGCGACGCTACGAGCTCGAGCGCGGGTTCGCCGAGCCGGTGCTCGTGCTGCGCAAAGGCGACGCGTGGATCCTCGTGGACGGCCACCACCGGGCCCTCGCCGCCCGCGAGATGGGCCTCGCCCAGCTCCAGGCGTTCGTCCTCACCTGCGACCGTCCGGAGGAGTTTTCCCGCGAGGAGACCGGCTTCGAGCGGGTGGCGAAAGAACACCACCTCAAATCGGTCGACGACATCGAGATCGACCGGTCGACCCACCATCCGCTCATCGAGGTGACGACCCAACTGATCCGCCGGTTCGAGGAGCAGTCGAACCGCGAGGCCCCCTCGACGCCCGAGCGGCTCCCGGGGGAATCCGGGGCCCGGTGAGAACCGGGGTCATAAGAGGAGCGCCTTCGTTCGCGTCGGCGCGATGGGCCTCCCGCTGCCTCCGATCCCGGTGAACGGCACGCTCCTCCCGTTCGCGGTCATCGCCCTCTCGATGATCGCGGTGACGATCTTCCTCCTCGGGAAGGTCCTGCCCGCCGATGGCCAACCGCCGCTCGTGACGCAGGTCCTGCTCGCGCTGGCCGTTCTCGGAGGCGGCAGCGTCCTTCTCCTCTCGCTCGTCTTCGTCTTCGTGAACACGAACGGCGCGGCGGCCTGGACGTGGGTCCTCCTCGCGTTCAACTTCATGATGATGTTCCCGGTCGGCCTCTGGTTCGTCGGACTCGTCCTGTTCCGGGACCGCAGGATCGACCTCAACGGTTGGCGGTGGCCCGTCGCGATCAGCACGGTCGCCACCGGCTCGGAAGTCCTGATGGGGGTCCTCTTTGTCTTCGCCGGGTCGGCGGCCACGCCGACGGCTCTCGGGAGCCTTTCCCTCGGACTCTCGTCGGTCTGGTTCTTCTGGTCGATGGCCGCGGTGATGGCCGCGCTCGTCCTCTGGGCTCCGCTCGCCCCGGCCGAACGCACGGCCCTCGTCGGGCTCACGGTGGCCGCCGTCCTCGGGCCTTGGGTCACCGCTTGGCCAACGGTCGGCGGAGGGGCGATGGGCGTCCTGATGGTCGTCGTCTTTCTCTGGCTGGTGCGTGCTCTCGCTCTCGGACGGGTTGGGTCGGCGGAACTCCCGTTCCTCTTCGGTCTCGCAGGGGCGTTCCTCGCGATGGCGGTCACCGGCTTCCTCGTGGCGGCCCTGGACGGCTCTGCGGTCTCGTCTCTCGTGTTCGGGGGGACGATGGGCGTCGTGATGGCGGTCGAGATCACCTACCTTTTCCGACGGTTCTACCATGGCGCGGAGTTTCCCCCGTGGCTCGGTCGTAGGGTCGACTCGGAGGCGCCGAGCCCGAGGGTCGTTCCCCGGTCCGTCCCTTCCGTCGACCCAAGGCCGGGCGAGATTCCGGTGGTCGGACGGTAAGGGCCCGGAGGGTCGCTCGCCCCCAAGATCGGAGGGCTCACCGCGATTCGTACAGTACGCATATCAACCGTCCCCAGGTCTCCGCGCCGTCAGGGGCTACCGTGAGCGAGGCGCCGACCGCACGACAGCCCCGCACCCGGGGTCGGGCCCTGCCCTGGCTCGTGGCCGGGCTCCTGCTCGCGACCGTCGGGATGCCGTCCGTCGCGGCGTTCGGGAAGCTCCCGGCCGCTCCCGAAGTCGGGGTCGCACGACCGCTCGCCTCGAACGTCTCCCTCGCCGTGAACCTGACCGACAGTCCTTCGTTCTCTCCGCGCTACCTCAAGGCGCCCGAGGGCACGAACGTGTCGATCCACCTCGACAACGTCGGGAACTATACCCATACGTTCACGCTCTCCGCGAAGCCGGACGTGACCCTCGCGCCCACCCTCACGCCGGCCCAGGTCTACGGATTCTTCCGCACCAACGGCTCCCTCGCGAACGTATCGCTCGCCCCCGGCGCGGCGGGGTGGGCGAACGTCTCGTTCAACACCACCGACGGAGGGGACTCGTTCGAGTTCGTCTCCGTGGTCCCGTACCAGTTTCAGGCCGGGATGTCCGGCCTCCTCAACATCACGCTGGTCGGGCCGGGACTCCTGCTCTCCGAGAACACCACCAACACGCCCGGGTTCTCCCCGAACGTTCTCGCGGCCGCCCCGTCTCACTACCCGATTGCGCTCGACGTCTTCGTGACGAACCTCGGGGACCTATCGCACACGTTCACGCTCGCGTCCCAATCGAACGTCACTCTTTCCTCGGGGAACTTCACGACCTACTTTATGGCCCACCCACCGCTCGTTTCCGTGAACGTTCCCGCGAGCCCGGGCGGAACGGTCTGGGCGAACTTCACCCTCTCGGCACCCGGCGTGTTCGAGTACATCTGCGAGATCCCTGGTCACTTCGCGGCCGGTATGTTCGGCCTCCTCTACGTCGGGGTACCGCTCCCTGCCGTGGCCCCACCCCCGAGCACGGCGATCGTGGAAGTCTGGGTCCTCCTCGGTTCCGCGATCCTTCTCGGCGTCGGCCTCGCGCTCGCCGTCATCGCCTCGCTCACCGGTCGGTTCCCCCGCCGGCCCGGCTCTCACGGCCATCCGTAGAACGAAACCGAGGGCGCTTGCCCGAGGGCGCCCGAACGCAACGCCTAGGCACTGGAGAGCGAAGGGAGCCCGGCGCTTCGCCCGGACGCCTACGTCACCACGAGGAACGAGCGCATGGTGCCGTGGAACGTTCCGCAGAATTCGGTGCACTGAATCAGGTACTCGGTCCCGGCCGGGACGTCCGGCACGTTGAACGCGAAGTGGTTCATCCGGTCGGGGATCGCGTCGATCCGGACCCCCAGCTGGGGGATGTTGAACGAGTGGATGACGTCGGCCCCGGTGACATTGATCTGAACGACCGAACCGGGCGGCGCCCAGAGTGCTCCGCCGGACACCGTGTTCGTCGCGGCGTCGTACGAGGAGTTGAAGCAGCCTACTTGACTGACGTTCGCCGGGTAGCAGAACTCCCACCACCATTGGTGGCCGATGACGTCGACGTACTCGGTCGGGTCACTCGGCAGCGTATCCAGCTGGTAGAGGAGGACGGTCGAATAGGCGGCGACCCCGGCAAGGAGGCCGACGACGACCAGTGTCCACGCGACCTCGTACTTGTTAACCATACCGACGCCTCTTCGCCTTCGGGTCGCGGAACCGCAACATCGAGTAGACGAGGAACGAGAACGTCACGATCGCTCCCGCCACGGAGACCCCAAGAAGCACCCAGACGAGAGCGTTCGTCTCCTGTAGATTCGTCTGGCCGGCTCCGATCACCGTCGCGGTAGCCAGAGTCGCTGCCAGGAGCGCCCCGCTCTGAGCGTGCGGGACCGCCAGGGGGACCGCCACAACCCCAACGGGAGTGCCGGGCTACATATTCCCCGCGTACGAACCCCGAGCCGGCGGCGGAGTCGGTCGCTGGGACTAAGGTACGTACGGAGGGGCTTTGAACCGCACGCCCCGTCCCGCCGTCGGTCGGTTTCGGGGAAGAATGTCGGTGGGCCACCGAACGTCTCGCGCCGTCGCGGTCGCGGTCGCGCTGATGCTCGCGAGCGGCGGGCTGGTGATTCTCTCCGAAAGTTCGTTCGCCGGAGCCACCCTGGTGAAGGCCGACACGTCGGGGACGCTCGCCGTCACTGCGACGGCGCCGTACTCGTTCGTCCCTTCGACCTTCGAAATGGTACCGACGAACGCCACGATCAGCGTCACCTTCACGGACGCCGACACGCTCGCGCACACGTTCTCCATCATCAAGTGGGAAGGAGTTGTCATCCCGTCCTCCGCGGATGTTGACTCGCTCGCGTCGACGCACGGCCTCATCTTCGGGGTCAACGCTACGGGGACGGGGACGTTCACGGGCTCGTTCGTCTCGCCCGGGCCGGGATGGTACGAGTTCGTCTGCCTAGAGCCCGGTCACTTTGCCCTCGGGATGTATGGATTCATCGCGTTCGGCGAGAACCTTCCGGCCAACGTCACGCCCTCCGCGCCGTCGACCGGTCCCGGCGCGGGCGTGTTCATCATCAGCGGAGTGATCGTCGCGCTGGTCGTGATCGCTCTCGTGCTCGGGTTTGCGGTCGGCCGCCGGCAGGGGTCCGAGTCCGAAATGCCTGCCGAACGGCTCGGCTATCCGGAGCCTCTCCCTCCCTCAGAGTCGCCGCCCCCGCCGCCCATGCCCAGCGAACCTCCGAGAGGATAACCGGTCGCGCTCTCCCGGCGAAGTCCTTTCGCAACCCTCAAAAAGGGGGTCCTAATAACTTACGGCCACCGTAGTAGGTTTGGAGCGGAATCATGGCATGGGGGACACCGAACCGAGAGCGTCGCGTACTGAAGGCCGGCCACTCGTCGATCGCGGTCACGCTGCCGAAACCGTGGGCGGAGGCGATGAACCTGCGGCCGGGCGACCTGATCGTCTTTGACCAGAACGATGACGGGGCGCTCTACCTCAAACCCGCCCCGGTGCCGGGGATCGGACCGAGCTCGTCGCCATTCCTCGTCCAGGCGCGGGCGTTCGACACCCCCGGCGTCCTCGAGCGGCTGATCGTCGGGGCCTATCGCGTCGGGCACGACGCGATCGAGGTCCGGGCGGACGTCCCGCTCGCCGCCGAGCGGGTGGAGGAGGTTCTCCAGGCGGCCCGGGGCCTCCTCGGCGTCTCGATCGTCGCCCAGGAGTCGAACCGGATGGTCCTCCAGAACTTCATCGACCCATCGAAGTACGGGCTCCCCCAGCTCGTCCAGCGGATGAAGATGATCTTGGTCGCCTTCCTCGAGGAGATGGAGGAGGTCGTCCAGCGGCGCAACCGGAGTCGGCGGCTCTCCACGCTGAACGAAGAGGCGAACAAGGTCCTGGCGCTCCTCGTCCGCCAGCTGTTTCTCGCGAGCCGCGACTGGTCGCTCGCGCGGCGGATCGGAAGCCCCGACCCTCGCCAGCTGCTCGAATGGCGCGTGGTCGTGCATGCCCTGGAAGAGCTCGCCTCGCTTTTCGGAGAAGCCCTCTCCTCGCTCAACGAGGAGGCTTCCCGGCTCACGGCGGTCGCCCGAGAGGCCCTCGCGGCCCGGCTTCCCGAGATGAAGGCTCACCTGAAGGCCGTCGTCGACGCGCTCATGCACCCGTCGCTCGACCACGCCTGCGAGGTCTACCGCCAGAGCCGGCAGATCGAGGACAGTCTGGCCGTCCCCGGTCGGACGGCCCGCGGCCGGGCCGCGGGACCGATCCTTCCGGTCGCGTCCCACCGTCTCCAGCGCGGGGTCGGTTGCCTCTCGCTCCTCGCGGAGGTCGCGATCGACCGAGCCGTCGCCTCCGGGAACGAGACGATTCTGGTCGAAGCGGCCTGACCGCCTTTATCTCCTGCCGGTCCGGACCGTCGGTACGGGTTCAATCGTCCCGTACGAACGCCATATCGACCGAACCCGGGTGCGTCCTCGGGGGATAGACGTGTTCGACTCGATCGACGATTGGCTGATCATCGCCGTGGTGGCCGGGGTCCTGTTCTACGGGTCCAGCAAGATCCCACAGCTGGCCCACAGCCTCGGTCGCTCGCTGGGAGAGTTCAAGAAGGGCCGCATGGAAGTCGAGCGGGAGATCCGCAGCGAGCAGGCGAACTCCTCGAACCCTCCGAACGCCACAGGCCCTGCGCACTAGCCGACCTCCACGCCGGCATGCCCGAGGGGTACAGGGAGATAGGACGGTCGGCGAGCTCCCGAGGCTCTCTCGGGGGGCCGACGAGGGGGTGCCCGGGTGGCTGATGGGAGACCTCGACCGAATCCTCTCGGTCCTCGGAGAGGTCCGCCGCCGACTCGTCCGCATCGCGCTCGTCCTCGGCTCGATGTTCGGCTGCATGCTTCTGTTCGAGCTTCGACCCCTCCAGCTCTCGGTGCTCGGCGTCTCGATCCCGTTCGCCTACCCCTGGCCGAGCCCGTTCTACAACGTCACCGCGCAGGTGTTCCGCGCGATGGTCCGCTGGATGCTGCCGCCCGGCGTCGAACTCCTGAACGTCGGCGTGGGAGACTCGATCGTGGTGCAGATGGAGATCGGTCTCCTCTTGACGGCGATCTTCGGCATGCCCTGGATCGTTCACGAGGTGGGAGCGTTCCTCGTTCCGGCGCTGCGCCGCAACGAGAGGCTCCTCCTCCGACAGGTCGGCATTCCCGCGACGGCCCTGTTCGCCCTCGGTACCTCGGTCGGGGTGCTCTTCCTCACCCCGTTTACCTTCCGGCTCCTCTTCCTCTACGTCGCGGCGATGAACCTCGCGCCGGTCCTCGGGGTCCAGTCGTTCGTGACGTTCGCCCTGCTCTATTCGCTCGCTTTCGGCGTCGTCTTCGAACTTCCTGTCTTCATCTACGCCCTCACGCGCCTCGGGGTCGTGAAGGCGTCGGCGTGGCGTCGACACTGGCGGGCCGCGGTCCTCGGCTCGCTCGTCTTCGGGATGATCGTCACGCCGGACAACTCGGGGATCACGATGCTCTTCATCGCGACGCCGATGATCGCCCTCTACCTGGGGGGCGCCTACTTCGCCGGTCGCTGGGAGTCTCAGGACGCCGAGCGACGGCGGCCGTCCGCCGCACTCGGAACGGGGTGAGATGATGGCGCTCTTCTCCGACATCGACTGGATCATCCTCCTCGGCGTCGCGCTCCTCCTTCTGTTCGGTCAGGGGCACGGGGAGGCACTTCGGACCTTCGGTCGCTGGTACGCCCGCGCCGGCCGCCTGAAGCAGGAGCTCCTGGGGGAGTTCGCGCGAGCCGCCGACCTTCCACCCCCCGCCCCCGGACAGGCCCTCACGCTCCGAGGCACGCTCCTCGGCCTCGAGCCTACCGTAACGCACACGACCGGCATCCCCGCGCCGGTCCGCTTCGCGCCGACCCTGCCTGCGCCGACCCGTCCGTCCCCGCCCCCCTCACCGTGGACCGGAGGGTATCCCGTTCCGGTCTGGACGATGACGCCTCCCGTTCGGCTCTCCGAGAGCGAGGTCTCACGATGAGCGGGCTCAGCCCGGACGAGATCGTCGACCTCACGGAGATCCTGGTCGTACTGATGGGGATCGGGATCATCTGGGCGGTCTACCACGGGAGCGAGCGGGCGGAGCTCCCGGGGGACGCTCGGGAACCGGACCCGAGCCAGGCCGAGGATGCCCGGCCCGACACCCGCGGGAGGACGCTGTGAACCTCCCTGGATTCGACTGCGCGAGCGCCTGTCCGTTCGGGGCTGGGCGCTCCGCTGCCCTCGACCTTCCCGTCGGCCAGATCCGGCGGGTCGCCGCGAGCCGCCCCGCCGAGGACGGGGAGGTTGACGAGACAAAGCGGAACGTCCTCAAGCTGCTCGCGGTCGCCGGCCTGGTCGGCGCCGGGGCCGGCGGTCTCGTGGGGGGCACCATCCAGTTCCTCCAGCCGCCCACCGTCGGAATCTCGAGCTATCCCAAAGTCGCGCTCCTCGATGTCGACGGAAGCGCCCTCACGGTGAGCAAGCTCGAGGCCGAGTACAACGCCGCGACGACCGAGGACATTCTGTTCTACTACCCCCTCGCGAACGAGCCGAACTTCCTCCTGAACCTGTATCCGGCCAGCGGCACGCCGAACGGTACGAACGGCGCCGAGAACGTCCCCTACGGGATCGGAACCCACAACTCGATCGTCGCCTACAGCGCGATCTGCCAGCACCTGGGCTGTCCGGCGCCCGCGATCTCCTACTACCCTCCGGGGACCTGCTCGAAGACGTTCAGCAACAGTGTCTACCCGACCCTTTCGTTCTACATCCACTGCTCCTGCCACGGCTCCACCTACGACGTGACGATGAGCGCCGGCAATCTCACCGGGCCGGCGGTGCTGCCGCTCCCGCAGGTGCTGCTCGAGACGGACGCGAGCGGCAACATCTACGCCTACGGGATGCGACCGGGCAGTCCTCCGGTCAACGGTCACTTGAACACCCTGCAGGGGGACTACGGGGTCGGGACGACCTCCCAGCTCGAGAAGGAGTCGCCGATCATCCTCTGCTCGTTCCCGGTCTGAGGAGGGAAAGCGGGTGTCGTTCTCGAACTGGTACAACCGGGCCCTGAACCGGATCTGGGGGTTCGTCGAGGACCGCACCTCGATGCGGAAGTGGGCGCTCCGCCCGCAACCCGAGTTCACGTTCAAACCGTCGTACTGGACCGGTGCGTTCGTCGTGAACGCGTTCCTCTACCAGGTCGTGTCGGGAGCGCTTTTGCTGCTGTACTACCAGCCGAGCACGGCCCCGACCCTCACGGCCTGCGGTCAGGCCGCGGGGACCTACTCGGTCGCGCCGGGCGCCTGGTGCTCGACCTACTACATCCTCCACTCGGTGCCGATGGGTTCGCTGCTCCTCACCACGCACCTCTACGGCGCCTACGCGATGATCTTCCTGATGTTCGTCCACTTCTACCGCGGCTACTACCTCGGCGTCTACAAGGCCCCGCGCGAGTTCTCCTGGATGGTCGGCACGCTCCTGTTGGTGATGACCCTCGGCATGGGCTTCACCGGCTACCTGCTCCCGTACACCCAGCTCTCGCTCAACGCCACGAACGTCGGGCTCGTGCTCGCGATCCGCCTCCCGACGCTCGGCCCGCTCCTCGCCCCGTTCATCCTGGGCGACGGGACCGCCCAGGGGCTTCTCTCTCGGATGTTCGACGCCCACGTCGTCCTGATCCCCCTCGCCCTCGCCGCCCTTCTCTACGCCCATATCGCGCTGTTCGAATCGCACGGGATCGCACCCCCGGCGACCTCCGACCCGGTGCAGCGGCGACGCTACACCGAGAAGGACGACAAGAAGGCCGTCCCGTTCATGCCGCACATCTTCTTTTACATCGTGAAGTGGGGTCTTCTCTACACCGGGGTCCTCTTCGGGATCGCCGCGCTCTGGCCGTGGAGCCTTCCGACGTACGTCGGGAACCTCGCGGCCGCCGGGGTGGTCACCGAGCCGGACTGGTACTTCCTGTGGTTGTTCAAGTTCGTCGACTTCATGGGGGTGACGCCGGTCCTCGCGATCGGACTGACGACCGTCCTCATCGTCTACGTTCTCTTCCTCCCGTACCTCGACCGCTCGAAGCGGACGCACCCACGGGACCGGCCGTTCTTCATCTGGCTCGGCACCTCGCTCCTCGCGTTCTTCATCCTGATGACCGTCTGGGGCGGAGAGACGCCCGGGGTCGAGATCGCTCCGATGCTGGTCGCGGAGACGATCGGGCCGATCTTTCTCGTGAACGCGGTCGTCATCATCCTATTCCACTGGCGCTACCGGCGCAGCTATCAGCGCCGCCTCGCCGCCCGCTCTAGCCCGTTCGCCGGCGCGTATCCGATCCGGGGGGCTCCCGCGCCGGCCCCGGTCACCGCCGCGGAGGTGAAGGCGGGTGAGTAGTTCCGAGAACGAGGGCGCGGAGGCGCCGAGGTGGAACACCTCGCCATTGTGGGGGATCCTCGCCGTCTTCCTGGTCGTCGGTACCGTCGGGGGCGCCGCGGTCGTGTACGGCGCGATGGGTGTCGCGGCCGGGAACCTGATCGATCTGGCGGTCGTCGCGGTCGGCGGCCTGGTCGCCTTCCTCGCGTTCCTGTTCATGGCCGGCATCCTCTACCGGGTCGACCGGTACCGGGGCGCGAACACTCGGAGGGTCGATCTCTTTGAGTGAGCCCCTGCCCGAGGTGGACCTCCGCCGGATCCGCGCCCGAGTGCTCGACCTCTACGCGGCGGTCCAGGCGCTCCTGCTGATCGGGATCGCGGTCCTCGTCGTCTATTCGATCCGTCTCGGAACGCTCACCGGCCCGGGCGTCCAAGAGTCGTTCGGGATCTCGCTCGCCCTGATGTTCGTGATGGCAGCGATCGTCGTCCACATCACCGACCGCACCTACCGGGTCTGGCCGCTCGGCCGGCGGTTCACCCCGACCAGCCCGGGGCCCGTGACGAGCGAGGCGCAGGTGCGGTTCCTGAAGGTGCTCGTGATCGTCCTCGCCGGGGCGGCGATCGCGTACATACTAGGGGGACTTATCGCCGGATGACCGGAGGAGAACGGTGACCGGCTTCTCGGGTCCTGCCCTCATCGTGGGGGTGGTCGCCGCTCTGGCGGCCTTCCTTCTCTGGCTCCTCACCTACCATGGACCGTGGGTAGTACGGACCGTCAAGCTCTGGCTGTTCACGACCGACCACAAGCGGATCGGTCTCATGTACATCGTCACCGGAATTGTCTTCTTCTTCATCGGCGGGATCTACGCGACGCTCATCCGCACCGACCTAGGGTTCGTGCAGGGACTCGGGCTCGACCCGCAGACGACCCTCGGGATCACCCCGGAGGTCTACTCGGTCCTGTTCACGATGCACGGGGTCCTGATGGTCTTCATGTTCATCATCCCGGTCCTCGCCGGGTTCGGGAACTACCTCGTCCCCTCGATGATCGGGTCGAAGGAGATGGCGTTGCCGCGGATCAACGCCATCGCCTTCTGGGTCATCCCGCCCGCCGGCGTCATCCTGATCTTATCGAACGCGAACGCGGGCTGGACCGGCTATGTGCCGCTCTCGGTCCAGGCTCCGGGGAACGGGATCGACCTCTGGATCCTGGGTCTCCACATTCTGACGGTCTCCTCCATGCTGAGCTCCGTCAACTTCCTCGTCACGATCCTGAAGCATCGGGCGCCCGGCGTCCACTACTGGAACATGCCGCTCTTCGTCTGGGCGATGCTGATCAACTCGGTCCTCCTGATCTTCGCCCTCCCGTCGCTGTCGATCGGCCTCACGATGATCCTCTCCGACCGACTGCTCGGCACGCACCTCCTCGCGGCGGCGAACGGAACGCCGCTCGGCGGGGCGCTGCTCTACCAGAACGTCTTCTGGTTCTTCGCGCACCCCGAGGTCTACATCATGGTGCTGCCGGCGTTCGGCATCGTCTCCACCATCATACCGAAGCTCGCGCGCAAGGACATCTTTGGCTACGGCGCGATGGCGATCGCCCTCGGGGTCTTCGCGGTCCTCTCGTTCGCCGTCTGGGAGCACCACATGTTCGTCACCGGGATCTCGACGAACATCCGGTTCGTCTTCATGCTCGCGACCATGGCGGTCGCCGTCCCCTCGGCGGTCAAGACGTTCAACTGGGTCGCGACCCTCTGGGGAGGTCGGATCTGGATGGCGCTCCCGATGTGGTTCTGCTTCGCGTTCATCACGGGCTTCGTCATCGGCGGCCTCTCCGGGGTCTTCCTCGCCTCTATCCCGGTCGACTACCTCTACCATGGGACGTACTTCGTGGTCGCGCACTTCCACTACGTCATTCTCGGCGGGACGTTGATGGCGGTTTTCGCCGGGGTCTACTTCTATTTCCCCGTCATCACGCGCCGCTGGTACAACCAACGTCTCGGCCAGATCCACTTCGTGCTCACCTACGTCGGCGTGAACGTCCTCCTCTTCCCGATGTTCATCCTCGGCGCCGAGGGGATGCCCCGGCGGGTCTACACGTACCTGTGGGCCGGAAACTACCAGGCGCTCAACTTCATCTCGACCATCGGGGCGTACATCCTCGGCATCGGGCAGCTCGTTTTCGCGTTCAACATGGTCTACAGCTACTACGCGGGAGCTCCCGTCACCGCGCCGGATCCGTGGGGCGAGGAGCTCGCGGTGAAGATGACGGGGCCGATCGCGGCCCCCCGACCGCTTCGTGTCCCGACCCCGGTGCCGACCGCGACCCCGGCGGAGCTCCCGTAGGAGGACGATGCGCGGCCACGACCTGTTCCGGTTCGGTGCGGTCGCCGCCTGTCTGCTCTGCTACACGACCATCCTTCTCGGGGGCACGGTGATGGCGAGCGGGAGCGGCCTCGCCTGTCCGGACTGGCCATCGTGCTTCGGCAACGGGGACCTCCTCCCCGCCTTCCACGGGAGCGTGGCGATCGAATGGAGCCACCGGGTCTCCGCGTTCTTCCTCTCCGCCACCGTGCTCACCGTCTTCGTTCTCGCGGTCGCTTTCGAGCGCTCTCGACCCGCGCTCCTCCGTATGGCCTTCGGCGCTGTCGTGCTCGTTGTCGGCGAGGCACTGCTCGGGGCGCTGGTCGTCGAGAGCGACCTTCAGGTCCCGATCATCCTGCTCCACCTCGGGATCGCGACCGCGCTCTTCGGCCTCCTGCTCGTCCTCGCGACGCTCGCGAACCTGCGGGGCCTCCCCCGGCGGTGGCTCGACTGGGCCCGGCGAGCGTCAGAGGAGGTTCCGAACCCAGTGGGCTCCTCCCCCGGTATCGCTTCGCCGTCCCCGCCCTCCGTTCCCGAAGTCCCGTATGGCTGGCCGCGGGAGGGATGACCGCACGGCGGTCCGTCGGCCATGCCGAGCTCGGACGCCGCGCCGGACCAGGGTCGCTCCGACGCCGTGAGGCCCGGTCGGAGCCGCGGGCGAGACCTTCTGGAACTCACGAAACCCGGGATCACCGCCCTCATCTGCCTGGTCGCGGTCGGAGGCTTCGTCCTCGCCGACCCGCGTTCGATCGACCTCGCCCGGCTCGCCGAGCTCGTCGTCACCGGAGCCAGCGCCTCGGCCGGCGCGGCGATGTTGAACCACTACCTCGACCGGGACCTGGACGCGCGGATGCGGCGGACCCGGCGGCGGCCGATCCCGTCGGAGCGGATCGCTCCGGGCTCGCTCGTTGCGGCGCTCGGCCTCGCGTTCCTCGGCGCCGGCATCGCCGCCGCGACCCTCGCCCTGAACCCCCTCACGGGCTTTTCGATCTTCCTCGGCGGCCTCACCTACGTCGTCGTCTACACCGCCTGGCTCAAGCGACGCTCGAGCTGGAACATCGTCATCGGCGGCTTCGCCGGGAGCGCTCCGGCCCTCGCCGGGGGGGCGGCCGCGGTCGGTCACTGGACGCCCGGGGTCCTCGCGTTCTCGCTCCTCGTCTTCCTCTGGACCCCTCCGCACTTCTGGAGCCTCGCGCTCCTCCTCAAGGACGACTACGCCCGTGCCGGGCTCCCCATGCTTCCCCGGATGGACGACCCAGCGTACTCGGGAAAGGTCGTGGTCGTGTCGGCCGCGCTCCTCGTTCCCGCCGCCGTCCTTCTCGGGTGGACCGGCGCCGTGACCTGGCCCGTCCTCGCCGCCCTCCTCGTGCTCGGCCTCCTCTTCGTCGCCGTGACAGCCCCCCTCTGGCAGCACGTCTCCTCGCGCCTTGCCCGGCGCGGCTTCGTCTACTCCGGTCCGTATCTCCTCGGCGTCATCCTGGCGCTCTGTGCGAACGCGCTGTTCGTCCGGAGCGGCTTCGTCGGCTGGTGAATCCGATTTCACCGGGCGCGGTGAGCTTATCTCAGGGAGCCGACTCTGATAGTCAACATGCCGGGTCCTGACCGGGTCGGAGAGCCGAGCGACCGCCTTCGGGTCGCCGAGAGCGTGCTGAAGCGTCTCGGCTACGCCCGCGTTCGCGCGGCGCACCGGCCCCTCATCATCGAGCCGTCGTTCTGGGTCCAGGAGTCCGGGGTCCCCCGTCGAACGTTCCCGGTCTATGTTCCGGGCTCGGGCCCGGGGCCGGTCGGGGAAGGCATCGACCGCTGGGTGGCGGCCCTGGGAGAGACGCCCAGCCGGCCGTCCCGGGCCATCTTCGTCGTGCCGACCGACGCCGCGGCGGAGGAGGCGTGGGCCCGCCTCGCCCGCTCTTCTGCCGGGACGATCGACCACGAGGTCTCCATCCTGGTCGTCCCGCCCTCCGAGCGCGCGGGGGAGTCCCCCCACTTCCACCAGCGGCTCGTCGAACCGAAGGAGGTCCTGCGCCTCGCGACCGGGATCGTCGTGGGGCTGTTCCGCCGGGCCCAGGATACGGAAGGGCCCGGCCAGGTCGATTTCGAGGAGCTTCTCACGCTCCTTCGCAGCCGGTTCGGGATCGACGTTCACCGCTCGCTCCGCGTCCAGTCGGACGAGGATGCGCTCTTCCTCCTCTACCAGCTCGCGATGCGCGACTCGTACGCTCCGGGGGACCCGGGCTCGAACCTGCACTTGCTCGTGTTGAAGCCGACCGGTCCCGCGGCCCGGCTTCCCTGGTTCGCCGCCTGAGCCGCGTGCACGAACCGAGCCGTTAAGAAGGGTCCGTCCGTCGATCGCCCGTGAGCGTAGGCACCGAGCCGTTCCATACCCCCTACACTCCCACCCCCGGTGGGTCTACCCCGCCGGCCCACGTCGGTCCCGAAGAGGGGAGCAAGGAGCTCTGGTCGTTCTTCTGGCTCGCCGTCCTCAACACGGTCATCATCGGGGTCGTCGGCATCGTCACGTGGTGGTTCGTCACGCACCCGTAGGTCGGCGGCGCGCTCGGGCTAACATTATCTATCGCGTTCGGGTCGGCGCCCACCGACCCGGCGTGGGGCCGTGGGGTAGCTTGGACCATCCTTCTTGCTTGGGGTGCAAGAGACTCCGATTCAAATTCGGACGGCCCCATCGCCCCGGTCGTTGGGTTCACGGACGCTCCGAGCACGAGAAAGGCCTCGCGCTCACCGCCGCGCAGTCCCACGGTGATGTCACGAGCCAACCGTGAGGGACGTCGAGCGAACCGGGGCATCGACGGGTCGGGCGCTCCCGGTCGAGGCCGTCGGGTCGTCGCGACGAAAGAAGGGCGGGTCCGACTCCGGGCGAGACCGAGGCTCATCGTTCATGTAGGCGGCCCGGCTCTTCTTCCGCCGTGAGCCGCCGGTTCGAGCAGGAACGCCGCCGCGACCCGTACTATCGCGCCGCGCAGCGTGAGGGCCTTCGCTCCCGGGCCGCCTTCAAGCTCGCGTACCTAGACGATCGGTTCCATCTATTCCGGCCGGGCTCGGCCGTTCTCGACCTCGGGGCCGCGCCGGGCGGATGGTCGACGGTGGCCCGTGACCGGGTCGGACCTCGCGGCCGCGTGGTCGCGGTCGACGCCCGCCCGATCGAGCCGATCGAGGGGGTGCGCGTGGTCCGGGGCCGAGTCGGAGATCCGCGGCTTCTCTCGCGAGTCGGTCCCGGGCGGTTCGACGTCGTCCTCTCCGACCTCTCCCCATCGATCAGCGGTGCCTACGCGACGGACCACGCCCGGTCGGTGGCGCTGGTGCGGGAAGCGTTCGCGTTGGCCGGCGAGCTCCTCGCTCCCGGGGGCACGTTCGTCGCGAAGGTGTTCAGCGGGGACCTCCTCGACGACCTCGAACGAGAACTCTCCGGCTCGTTCCACCGGGTGCGTCGGACGAAGCCGCCGGCGTCGAGGGAACCCTCGTCCGAGCTCTACCTGGTCGCGTTCGGCTTTCGAGCTTCTGCTGCCCCGCGTCGTCCGGAAGAGGAGCCGACGCCGCCGCCGGCGTCCGATATATAGTTTCGCCGTTTACCCTCGGACCCCGTTTTGAGGCTTGGTTACTCGTGATCCGTTTTGGACCGGCGGGGATCCCACTCTCCTGCAAAGGGCGGACGCTCCGCGACGGGATCGCCGACGTCCACCACCTCGGACTCACGGCGATGGAAGTTCAGTTCATCAAGGTCAATCCGCTGACGCGCCTCGCGCTGGACGAGGAGGTCAGCAAGGTCCCGCGCGAGCTCGTCCAGCAGTTGGTCGTGAGCGTCGGCCCGGCCGAGCACCAAGGAGGTACGCCGGGTCTCGCCGCGCTCACGTCCCCGATCCGGCGGCGCGACTCGCTCACGACGCTCTCGTGGAGCCTCGCGAAGGACTATGCGGACCTTCAGCAGACGCGGGCCCTGGCGCGCGCGCTCGACACCGACCTCACCCTGCATGCGCCCTACTACGTGGACTTCTTCGGCTCGGTCGACGCCCGGGAACAGTCGACCCGCCAGATCCAGTGGGCGAGCGTCCTCGCCCAGGGTCTCGGGGCCCGGCTCGCCGTCACTCACCTCGGGTTCTACGGCCCCGGCAATCGGGCCGACTCGGTGCAGCAGCTCACCGAGATCGTCATCGACCTCTCCGACTGGCTCACCAAGTTCTCCAAGGGCACGGTTCGCCTCGCCATCGAGCCGAGCGGGCATCCCGACGTCTTCGGCTCCCGCGAGGAGGTCCTCGAGCTCGTCCGCCGGGTGAAGGGAACGGTCCCGGTACTGAACCTCCCCCACGTCGCCGCGCGAGAGCGGACGACCTTCGAGTCGACGGACCAGCTCGAGCCGCTCCTCCGTCAGTTCGTCGCCGCGACGCACGGCCCGCTCTACCTGAACTTCTCGGGGGTCGAGTTCTACGGTCCGGGCGAGTTCCGCCTGACTCCGATCAAGCGGGGACTGGTGCGGTTCGACCCGATCGCCGAGCTCCTCGCCGAGCGCGACTACGACGTAACCGTAATTTCGAGCTCGCCTCTCCTAGAGCACGACGCGATGTACATGAAGCTCCTCTACGAGCGGGCGCTCACCCGGCGCTGGACGAAACAACACGCGCCGCCGGCGCCTCGTCCCGCGCCCAAGCCCGCGCCCGCGCGGCCCGCGGTGGCGCCGCTTCGTCCGAAGCCGAAGGCCCGGCCGGCGCACGCGAGATACGCGGGCCGCCCCGCGCCGCATCGCAAGGAGGTGAGGGCGCATGCCCGGCCCCGGCGGCGGTAGCGGCACGACGTTCGCTCGCGCCGAGCGGTATATCGGCGAGCGGGTGACCACCGCGCTCGAGCGGATCGACCCGAAGTCGATCGCGCACGCGGTCAACATCCTCTCGAGCGTCCCTCAGATCTTTGTCTACGGAGCAGGGCGGAGCGGGATCATCGGCCGGGCGTTCGCGATGCGCTTGGTCCAAGCCGGGCTTCGGGCCTACGTGATCGGAGAGAGCGTGACGCCGATCGTCTCCCGGAACGATGCCGCGTTCATCCTCTCCGGCCAGGGAGAGAGCTACTCGTCCATCCAGACGGCGAACATCGTCCGTCGCGAGGGAGCCCAGCTGATCGTTCTTACGTCGCGGCCGGGGTCGAAGCTCGCGCACACGGCAACCCTGCTCCTGCTCGTGGAGTTCCGCGAGGACCCCGAGCGACCCCGACTCGCTCCGCTGGGCACGCTCTTCGAGTCGGCGAGTCTCCGCCTCACGGACGGCCTCGTCGCCGAGCTGATCCGAGCCCGCGGGGAGAGCGAAGAGTCGATGCGACGCCGTCACGCGATCATGGTCTAGGCGCGCTTGGACGCCACCTTTAAGGGTGCGGCTCCTTGCAGCCCGACGTGCCGCGGCCTCGTCCGCCCGTTTCCCACAGCCTGGTGCCGGTCCCCTCCCGATTCTTCGTGACGAGCGGCAAGGGGATCAACAAGACGAGCGAGCTCAACGCGTTCGACCTCGCCCTCCTCCAGGCCGGGATCGGCGAGCAGAACCTCGTCAGCGTCTCTTCGGTCCTCCCGACGGGGATCCGCCAGGTCGACCGGGAACCGATTACCCGGGGGGCGATCACCCACACGGTCCTCTCGCGCCACGCCGGGGGCGAAGGCGAGGTGATCAGCGCCGGGATCGCCTACGGATTCCGCTCCGACGGGCAGGGCGGGTACGTCGCGGAGGGCCATCTCCACGGAACCCAGAAGTCGCTCAAGGAGTTCCTCAAGTGGCGGATGGAAGAGATCGCGCACTTTCGCGGCGTGGAGCTGCGTCGGATCCACTACCGCACCGAGGAGCTCTCGATCCCGATGGACCACTACGGGGTCTGCATCGCCGCCTGTGTTTTCCTCCCCTGATCGGGGGTCGACGAGGCCGCCTAGAGGAGCTTTCGGAAGAGGAGCTTGTCTTCGAGGCTCCCGTCGATCGTGAGCTTGCGGGTTACGAGGGCCTTCATCGGCCCGATCTCCTTGCGCACGAGGCCGTGGAACGTCGCGCTGTCCGTCGTGATCCTGAGGTCGGCCTTCGGGGCCGCGCCCGAGCGCAGGTTCGACAGGTGCCCCTTCGCGAGGTCGACGGCGTACGTTCCTCCGTCGGTGAGGTGGATCTGGATCGTCCGCTCGACCCCGTCGAGTTCCTCTGCGGTAGCGGGGTTGCGGTCGGCGTGACGGTTGAACCGCTCGACGACGGACGCGAGCGTCTCCTCCACCGTCATCGGTCGAACGCCTCGAGGGATGGACCCGGCCACCCGAGCTTAACCCTTTGCACCGTCTGCCAGGAGCGGCGGATCCAGGACGGCACCGAGCCGTCCTTCGCGAGGTGGCGTCGAACCGCGTCGCGGGTCCGCGGGTCCGACGGGTACCCGCTGCCGATCTCCTCCCCCAGGAGCTCGGCGAGCCGGACAATCGCTCGGTCCCGTTCGACCTTCGCGACGATGGACGCGGCCCCGACGACCCGCTCGTCGCGGTCCGCGTAGTGTCGAGCGATGACGCGGGCGCGGCCTCCCGAGAGGGCGCAGACCGCCCGGCCGAAACGGGACGCGTTCGCGTCGCACGCATCGATGAGCGCCACGTCCGGTGAAAGCTCTCGCACGAGCCGCGCGAACTCCCGGGCCTCGAGCCGGTTCAAACCGCGGTGTCGGACAAACCGGTCGATCTCGGCCGGCGGGATGGCGACCACAGCGCATTGTCCGAGATCTCGGAGGGCGGCGTACACCTCCTCGCGCCGCCGCGGCGAGAGCGTTTTCGAGTCGGCCGCTCCGACCCGGGCGAGG
Organism: Thermoplasmata archaeon; assembly: GCA_030040775.1. GTDB lineage: Archaea > Thermoplasmatota > Thermoplasmata > Lutacidiplasmatales > UBA184 > Lutacidiplasma. The sequence continues at coordinate 36,338 of JASHTB010000009.1, forward strand.
GCGTCCAACCGGTCTCGAGAAACGAGGAACGCGCCCACGACGAGCGGACCGAGGACGCTGCCGCGTCCCGCCTCGTCGATGCCGAGGATCCGCTCGGGCGGCGTACGGCCTCCGGCGGAGGCCTAGACCGACAATCGAATTAAACCGGCGCGAGGGTGCCCGGGCATGAGTCTGGACGGCCTCGTGGTCCCGACGGCGACCCTCTTCGCCGAGGACGGAGCGCTCGACCCGGGGAAGAACGCGAAGTTCGCCCGAGGGCTCTCGGAGGCTCGGGTCGACCACCTGTTCGTGCTCGGCTCGCTCGGCGAATTCCCGTCCGTCACGGACGAGGAACGGTCCCGTCTGGTCGAGGTGGTGGTCGAGAGCGCGGCGGGGAAGACGGACGTTTACGTCGGGTGCGGGGCTCCCTCGACCCGACAGGCCGTCCGGTACGCCGAGGAAGCCGAGTCCGCGGGAGCGGCCGCGGTGGTGGCGGTACCGCCCTACTACCTCCACCCTCCGCTCTCCGCGGTCGAGCGATACTATCGGGCGATCCGGGCGGCGGTGACGCTGCCGCTGCTCGCCTACAACATTCCCTCGCTGGTGGGGTACGCGCTACCTCCTCGACTCGTCCATCGACTCGCCCGCGACGGGGTTCTCGCCGGCGTGAAGGACACGTCCGGCTCCCTCGAGAGCGTCGTGTCGTTCCTCGCCGACGCTCCCTCGTCGTTCGCGGTGTTCCCAGGGGACGACGCTCTGGCCGGGGAGTCGATTGCCCGCGGCGCCGCCGGGGCCGTGATGGGAATCGCGAACATCGTGCCGAAGCTCTGCGTCGAGCTGGTGGCCGCGGCCCGCGGGGGAAGGCGGGAGCGGGCCGAGGAGCTTCAGAAGCTCGTCGACGCGCTCGTCGAGATCAGCCGGGCGGGCCCGTTCCCGTCGACCGACAAGTTTCTGGCGGCCGAGCTCCGAGGACAAGAGGTCGGCTACCGAGCGCCGTACGACCCGCTGAGCGAGGAGGAGAGGGCGGCGGTCGTGGAGCGGCTCAACCCCTATCGAGAGCGCCTGGCTCCCTTCCTGACGAAGTAGACGATGCGCGCGATTCTCGTTCGGCCGCCTGCCGCGGGCGTCGAGCTCGGCGACGTCCCGCTACCGGCGCTCAGCCCTGGGTCGGTGCGCGTCGGCGTGCTCGAATGCGGGGTCTGTGGCACGGACCACGACATCATGAGCGGTCGGTACGGAAAGGCCCCCTCGGGCGATCCCTACCTCGTCCTCGGGCACGAGAACCTCGGGCGCGTGCTCGAGGTCGCCTCCGGGGTCACCGGATTCGTTCGCGGGGACCTCGTGGTCGCGACCGTCCGCCGCGGATGCGGCCGGTGCCGGTTCTGTCGGACCAACCGGTCGGACTTCTGCGAGACCGGGCTCTACACCGAACGCGGCATTTCGGGCGCCCACGGCTTCATGGCCGACGAGTACGTCGAGATTCCCGAGTATCTCGTCCGGGTACCTCCCTCGCTCCGACCCGTCGCGGTCCTGCTCGAGCCGCTCAGCGTGGTCGAGAAGGCGGTCTTCCAGGGCCAGCGCGTGCTCGACCGGAAGGAGCCGACCCCCGGTGACCCGAAGACGGCGACCCCGACGGCACTGGTCGCCGGGACCGGGGCGATCGGAATGCTCGCCACGTTCGTCCTGCGGGTTCGAGGCTACGAGGTGGTGGCGATCGACCGGCACGGTGAGGAAACGCTCGCGGCGACCCTGCTCGGCCTCGTCGGCGCGAGGCACGCGAACGTCGCCGGGGGGATGCAGGCGCTCGGGGATCAGACGTTCGACCTTGTCATCGAAGCGACCGGTTCGGTCGCGCTCGATTTCTCGCTCATCGACCGCCTCGGCCCGAACGGGGTGCTCGTCCTGACCGGGATCCCGGACGCGGGGGAGCCTCCCGCCTCCGTGGCCGGCGGAGCCCTCCTCCGCGACCTCGTCCTGGGAAACCAGGCGATCGTCGGGTCGGTCAACGCCAATCGTACCTACTTCGAGTCGGGCCTACGAGACCTGACGGTCTTCGAGGAGCGCTGGCCGGGCGCGGCCCCCCGGATGGTCTCCGCCCGTCGCCCGTTCGAGGAGTACCGAACCGTACTCACGAGCCGGACGCCCGGGACGATCAAGTCGGTGCTCACCGTCCGGCCGGACGGGGCCCTCGCGCCCCCGGGTAGCCCCTAGAAGGGTCCCCCGGGCTCCGCACAGCCCGGACGCGAGCGCCGCCGGCGCGCTCGGTCGTTGTCAAATGTCAAATAGGTCGCACCGCTCGCACGCATCCCGCTCGGAGGGACGATGGGCATCTGGCAGGGACGGTCACGGCGCAAGCGCACGGGCGGGCGTCTCCGGCCGATCCGTAAGAAGCGACGCTTCGAGATCGGCCGCGAGCTCCAGCACGCGACGGTCGGCTCGGGAACGGTGAAGAAGTACCGGGTGCGCGGGCGTAACCTCAAGCTCCGCGTGCTCACGGTCCCGACGATCAACGTCTTCGACCCGGCGACCCAGAAGATGCAGCCGGCGAAGATCGTCACCGTCCGCGAGAATCCGGCCAATCCGAACTACGTTCAGCGCAACATCATAACCCGGGGGGCGATTCTCGAGACGGAGCTGGGGCTCGTACGGGTCCTCTCTCGCCCCGGACAGGACGGCGTGCTGAACGGGGTCCGCGTGGCCTCGCCCCCGTCGGCCTGACGCGGACCGCGGCCCGCCGATGCCCGACTATTTCTACGTCTACCCCGCCTACATCGCCCGCGGGCGCAGCCGGTCCGAGGGTCGGCGGATCCCCGAGGGTCTTGCGCTCTCCGAGCTGACGGCAGAGGAGATCGTGCAGGCGGCGAAGCGCCTCGGCTTTCGCGCCGAGGTCGAAATCGAGAAGCAGTTTCCCCACGACGTGCCAGCCTACCTCGGCCGCGTGAAGGTCATGAAATCATCGGGCATGACGAAGGGGAAGTTCCTCCGTGCGGTCGCCACGGAGCTCTCGAAGCAGCGGGCCGCCGGAGGTAAGCGCTAGACCTATGGAGGAGCCCGGGACCATCTACTTCACCGGCACCGCCGGTGCCGGGAAATCGTCGCTCGTCCGGGCGTTTGCTTCCTGGACGAAGAGCGCAGGGTACGACGCGCTCGTGGTCAATCTCGACCCGGGCAGCGAGGAGGAAGAGGGCAGCTCCGACGTCGACATCCGCGAGTGGGTCCGTCTCGCCGACCTTCAGGACGAGTACGGACTCGGTCCGAACGGGGCCCAGGTCGCGGCGGCCGACATGATCGCGCTCAAGGTTTTCGAGGTGAAGCAGGCGATCCAGGAGCTCAAGAGCGACTACATCCTCATCGACACCCCGGGCCAGATCGAGCTGTTCGCCTTCCGCGAAGCCTCGAAGGCGATCGTGGAGGCGCTGAGCGGAGACCGGTCGACCCTCGCCTTCCTGTTCGACCCTGCGCTCGCGCGCACGCCCGGCGGGTTCGTTTCCCTCCTGATGCTCAGCGCGACCCTGGAATTTCGCTTCCGGCTCCCGCTCGTGAACATCCTGTCGAAATCGGACGTCCTCACCCCGGAGCAGCTCGCCGAGGTCTCGGGCTGGTCGGACGAACCCGGTCGGCTCTACGAGGCGGTCAGCCGGGACGTGCCGACGCCGGACGTACAGCTCTCCACCGAGCTCTTCCGCGCCATTGAGGTGATGGGGCCTCTCGGGGGACTCGTCCCCACGTCGGCGAAGGAAGGCACGGGTATGGAGGAGCTCTACCAGTCGTTCCAGCGTGTCTTCGGCGGAGGGGAGGACCTCGAGCTGTCGCATGCTCCGTCGAGCGACTGACGACTACTCCTCGGTAAAGAACAGGCCCATCCCGGCCGACGCCCGGTCCCGCTCGTCCTCAAACCGCCGGTGGAGGCGTTCCGCCTCCGGCGGTGGCAGGCGGGTCCCAACCGAACTGAGGAGTTCCTCGGCGCGCCGGACCGCCTCGGCCGACCCTTCGATGAGGACGTACGTCGCGTCGGCCGGACCGTCGAGGGCCTTCGCCTCCCGCACGGTCTGGCTCTGCCGGGAAACGAGGTCGTCCTTCAGGACGGCGTCGAGCTCCGCCCGCTTCGCCGACGGAACGGAAAAGATCGTCCAGGCCATCGGGCGGGGCGACTCCGCCGCCCTATTTGGCCGTTCGCGATAGCGTACGGCCATGAGGGCTTCGGGCCTCGCCCCCGGCGTGTACGCTTCGACCACCGAAGCGCCCGTCCTCGTCGTCGGGGCTGCGCACGTCGTGGACCTCCGCGAGCCGCTCCGCCGCGTCCTCGGTCCTCGGGACCTCGACGCCGTCGCGATCGAGCTCGACCGGGAGAGGGCCGAGGTGCTGCTCGCACCCGACCCCGAGGCCCGCCGACGGACCGGCGGTCCTCTCTTCGCCCGACTGTGGGCCGTCGTGCAGCGCCGTCTCGGTTCCGAGATCGGAGGGAGCACCCCCGGGGCCGAGATGAGGGCAGCGGCCTCCGTCGCCCGCGAGCGCGGCCTCCCGGTGTTCCTGATCGACGACCCGATCCGCGAGACGCTCCGCCGGCTTGTCCTCGCGATCCCGCTGAAGGAGCGCGTCACCCTCCTGGTCGGCGCGGTCGTGGGGCTATTCGTCCCCGCGCGTGTGGTCGAGCGGGAGCTCGACCGCTACGTGGAGGCTCCCGAGGAGTACACGGGGGAGCTGCGGCGGGCCAGCCCGACGATGGCGCGGGTGCTCCTCGACGAACGAAACGAGCACATGGCCGACCGCCTCGCTCAGTTGCGAGGGCGCGGCTTCGGCCGGATCGCGGTCGTCGTGGGAGACGCCCACGTGCCGGGTCTCACGAACGCGCTCAAGCGCCGCGGAATCCCGGTCGAGGCGGTTCCGTTTCGGGACCTGCGCGAGGTTACAGCGTCCGGACCGAGCGCTGCGTGACCTCGTCGACCGAGTGGGCGAACGCGTCGGCGAGCCGGGCGAGCTCGGGGGACGCGAGCTCCTCGAGGCGACCGGCGTCCGATAGCTCGGAGATCGAGGGAACCACCGGTAGCTGCCCGAGAACGGGGATCCCGTACTCGGCTCCGACCGTCGGGACCCGGCTGGGACCGAAGAGCTCGATCCGCTGCCCGCAGTGAGGACAGGCGATCCACGCCATGTTGTCCACCACCCCCAGGAGGGGAACGTGGAGGTCGCGGGCCATGTTCATCGCCTTCTTCACGATGAGCGCCGCGAGGTCCTGCGGCGTGAGCACGAAGATCATGCCGTCGATCGGGATCGTCTGGAAGACCGTCAACGGCACATCGCTCGTCCCGGGCGGCATGTCGATGAGGAGGTAGTCGAGCGCGCCCCAGTTGACCCCGCCGAAGAACTGCGTGATGAGCCGGGTGACGAGCGGCCCCCGCCAGATCACCGGCGTCTGCTCGTCCTCGACCATGAACTGGGAGGAGACGACCGAGATACCGGTCCGGGAGGCCGCCGGCTCGATCCCCTCGCCCCGGTCGACGAGAGGGCCCGAGAGCCCGTAGAGCTTGGGGATCGACGGACCGGTGATGTCCGCGTCCAAGACCCCCACTTGGAGTCCCCGGCGCCGGAGCTCGGCCGCGAGGAGGGCGGTGACCGACGACTTTCCGACGCCGCCCTTGCCGCTGCCGACCGCGACGACGTGGCGGATCCGACCCTTGTCCATCCGCTGCAACACCCCGCGTCCCATCGCGCGGGCCGCCGCCGCGGAGGGCGGCACGGACGTCGGACGGGTTCCCGGAGCGTCGCCGGAGGGTGCCATTCCTCCTCGAACGGAGACGTTGCTATATAACGGACGACCGTCCCGCCGTGCGCCGTGGGGTTCCGATGAGCGTCGGCGAGTCCGAGGAGCTCAAGGAGCTGTTCCGCCCAAGTTCAATCGCGGTCATCGGCGCGTCCAACAAGCCGGGCAGGGTCGGGACGACGCTCTTTCGTAACCTGCTCGAGGCCGGGTTCCGGGGGGTCGCTTACCCGGTCAACCCGTCGTGGAAGAGCGTCTCGGGGGTCCGATGCTACCCGCATGTGGGGGACCTCCCCGAACCGCCCGAGCTAGGCATCGTCGTCGTTCCGGCGCCGCTCGTCCCCGACGAGGTCGACGAGCTCGGTCGCGCCGGTACGAAGGGGCTCGTGGTCGTCTCCGCCGGCTTCCGCGAGGTCGGCGAAGCCGGGGCCGCGCTCGAGGCCGAGGTGGTGAGACGAGCCACGAAGTACCGAATGTCGCTCGTAGGGCCCAACTGCTTCGGCGTGCTCAACACCGACCCCGAGGTCAGCCTCAACGCGACGTTCAGCGAGAACCTTCCGCCGCGGGGGAACATCGCGTTCGTCTCCCAGAGCGGCGCACTCTGCGCCGGCATCCTCGCGTACGGGATCGCCGAGCGGATCGGGTTCTCCCGGTTCGTCTCGGTCGGCAATCGCGCCGGGGTCGACGAGAACGACCTCCTTCGCTCGCTCGGTCAGGACCCGGCGACCCGAGTGATCCTGCTCTACGTCGAGAGCCTCGCGGACGGCCGGCGGTTCTTGGAAACGGCCCGGGATGTCACCGAGAAGAAGCCGGTGCTCGTGATCAAGAGCGGACGCACGCCCGCCGGCGAACGGGCCGCACGGAGCCACACCGGCTCCCTGGCCCAGTCAGGCCGCGACCAGCTGTACGACGCGCTCTTCGAGCAGTCCGGGGTCCTTCGCGCCGATACGCTGGGAGACCTGTTCCGTGCCGCGAAGATCTTCGCCACCGGTCTCACCCTCGACGGGCCGCGGCTCATCATCCTGACGAACTCCGGTGGGCCGGGCATCGTCGCGGCGGACGCGGCGATTCGCCACGGGCTCGAGCTGCCGTCCCTGCCCGAAGCGGCCCGACAGGAGGTCGCGCGCCGTCTTCCGTCGATCGCGACGGTCTCGAACCCGCTCGACATGACCGCCGAGGCCGGGGCGGACGCGTACCGGGAGACGCTCACGATGCTGCTCGCTTCGCCGGACATCCATGCGGCGCTCGTCATCGCCACTCCCGCCGCCATCATGAGCGGGGAGGCGGTCGCCCGGGCGATCCTCGACGTCAAGAGCAAGACCTCGAAGCCGATCGTCAGCTGCCTGTTCGGCCTCACCGACCTCTCCCGGGAAGTTCAGTTGTTGGAGGACGGAGGGGTGCCGACGTTCACCTTCCCCGAGGAGGCCGTTCAAGGGTTGGGCAGTCTCGCGCGCTACCAGGCCTGGAAGGTCCGGCCGCGCGTCCCCGTGAGGAAGTTCCCGGTGGACCTGGAGGCCGTGCGCAGGACCCTCACCGCCGCCGCTCGAAGCGAAGTGACCGTTCTCCCCGAGTACGCGGCTCGCTCGTTGGTCGCCGCCTACGGCATCGCGTTTCCGGCGGTCGCTCGGGTCACGACGGTCGAGGAGGCGGTCCAGGCCGCCGAGCGAATCGGCTACCCAGTCGTCCTCAAGGTCGCCTCCGCCGACATCTCCCACAAGACCGACGTGGGAGGGGTGCTGCTCGGTCTTTCTGACGGCGGGATGGTGCGGGACGCTTGGCAGCGGATGCACGAGTCGCTGCGGATCGCAGCGCCGACCGCCCGGATCGAGGGGTTCGAGATCGAGGCGCAGATCTCCGGCGGGAAGGAGGTACTCGTGGGCGTCCAGCGAGACCCGGGGTTCGGCCCGATCGTCGTCTTCGGGATAGGCGGGATCTACGTCGAGGTACTGCGGGACGTCACGTTCCGACTCGCCCCGGTCCGGCCGCTCTCCGCGGAGCACATGGTCCGGTCGATCAAGGCGTTCCCCCTTCTCCAGGGCGTCCGGGGCGAGCCCGCGAGCGACCTTCCCGCGCTCGAGGAGGCGATCGAACGGGTCTCTCAGCTTGCGATCGACCTGCCCGAGGTCAGCGAGCTCGACCTGAACCCGCTCATCGTCCGGCCCGCCGGGAAGGGCGTCGTCGCGGTCGACGCCCGGGTCGTGCTCGCTCCGTCTTCCAGATAGGCACGACCGACTTCAGCTCCTCGATCAGGTAGCGGGCGGCGGCGAACGCTTCGGCCCGATGGGGAGTCGCGACTCCCACAATGACGGAGACCTCCCCGACCCCGAGCCGACCGACCCGGTGCCAAAGCACGACCTGTCGCGCCCGGAATCGTCGTCGAGAGTCTCGTTCGAGCTCCTGGAGCCGAGCGAGGGCCGGGGCCCGGTGGACTTCGTAGTCGAGCGCCACGACCCGACCGGCGCGGGTCCGGCCCGGCCGGACGCGCCCGGCGAACAGCACCACGCCTCCTGCCCCTTCCACCTCGAGCGTCCGCATCGCGTGCGCCACGGAGAGAGGGTGGGCGGTGAGCAAAACCGGCAGGTCAACCGCCTCCGTACGGCGGGTGGACCGCAAACTCGTCACCCGGACGGACCAAAGTGCGGCCGTTCCCGAGATACCGGCCGTTCCGAACGAACCGGCTCGTCCGAAGCGTCGGCTTGAGCTTCGGGAACTCTGCACCGAGCCGGCGCACCAGTTCCTCCGCGAGGACCCCGGAACTTGGTACGGGCCAGTCGAGCGAGGACCGGCCGACGGCCTGCCGGGCCGAGGCGAAAAGGAGCACCCTCACCGTGGGGCTCGTTCGTGCCATCGTGCCGCTCCACAGCGGGGTACGCTAAAACTTATGTCAACTCGATTGACCGCACCCGATTAATACGGTCGGCCGTTGAATCACCTCCATGACCGAGATCGGGGTCCGTATCGGCGGCCAGGCAGGAGACGGGATCGCCTCGATCGGCGAGTCGGTCGCCCGCAGCTTCTCCCGTATGGGGCTTCACGTCTTCGCGCACAACGCCTACCAATCGGTGATCCGCGGCGGACACGTCTGGTTCCAGGCGCGAGCCTCGGACGGACGTCCGTATTCGCCGGGCGACTCGGCCGACATCCTCTACGCGCTCGACCGCGCGACCGTGGACATCCATGCCCCCAGCATCCGTCCCGGCGGCACGGTCGTTTACGACCCAGAGAAGTTCTCGCTCCCGGAATCGGGTCTCCCTTCCGGCGTGAGGGCTCTCGAGGTTCCGACGCTCGCGATGGCTCGGAAGTACACAAGCCAGTCGATCCTGCAGAACGCCGGGGGGATTGGAGCCACGGCGTTCGTCGCTGGGATCCCGCTCGACCTGCTCCACCAGGTGCTCAGCGACTCGTTCGGGAAGAAGGCGGGTGAGATCGTCGACTGGAACCTCGGAGCGAGCGCCGCGGGCTACCATCACGCCGAAACCCATTGGAGCGTCCACCCTCACGCGCTCGCGAAGAGGGGGGCTCCGAAGCTCCTGATGACCGGGAACTCAGCGATCGCTCTCGGAGCGGCCGCGGCGGGATGCAAGTTCCTCGCCCAGTACCCGATGACCCCGGCCTCCTCGATCATGCACTGGATGGCCGCGCACTCCCACACGCTCGGGATCGTCGTGAAGCAGGCCGAAGACGAGCTCGCCGCGGTCAACATGGCGATCGGCGCGTCGTACGCCGGCGTGCGGGCGATGACTGCGACCAGCGGAGGCGGCTTCTCCCTGATGGTCGAAGCGCTCGGGATGGCCGGGATGACCGAGACCCCGGTCGTGGTCGTCGACTCCCAACGCGCCGGGCCTTCGACGGGGCTCCCGACGAAGACCGAACAGGGGGACCTCAACCTGATGCTCGGGGCCGGGCAGGGGGAGTTCCCGCGTGCGATCCTCGCGCCGTCCAACCCCGCCGAGGCGTTTCATGCCATGATCGATGCGTTCCGACTCGCCGAGGAGTTCCAGACCCCGGTTTTGGTGGCGAGCGACTTTCACCTCTCGGAGGACTTCATGACGGTTGACCGAGAGGAGGTCGACTTCAACGTCCCGGTGCCTTCGTTGTTCACGGTCCCTCCGGGAGAACCGAACTATCTACGCTACCAATACACGGAATCCGGAGTTTCACCGCGGGCGATTCCCGGCCAGCCCGGACTGCAGTTCGTCGCCGGTTCGGACGAGCACGACGAGCGCGGGCACCTCGTCTCGGATGTGCACGCCGGGATCCCGCGGTTCGTGTCCGAGCGACAGCGGATGATGGAGAAGCGGATGAAGAAGCTCGACGGCTTGGCGCGCTCGGCACCTCCTCCCGTCCTCGAGGGGCCACCGGAGGCCCCGCTCACGTTCGTGTCGTGGGGATCGACCGTGGGCGCGGTCCGGGACGCCCGCGAAGAGCTGACAGAGCGCGGTAAGGTGACCAACCTCCTTCGGTTCCCCACCGTCTACCCGTTTCCGGCCGAACCGACCCGGTCGCTTCTCGCGAAGGCGAAGCGCACGCTCTTGGTCGAAGCGAACTACTCCGGCCAGTTCGGCCGGCTTCTGCGCGCGGAAACCGGCTTCGCCTGCTCCGACCGCTTGCTCAAATACGACGGCGAGCCATTCCATCCCCACGAGATCGTGGCGCGCGCGCTCGAGGTGATGTAGGATGGCCGAAACGGCGGCATCGGCCCGGGTGACTCCGGTCGGCCCGGCACTTCCCGTGGTAGGGAAATCGGAGATCAAGCCGACGTGGTGTCCCGGATGCGGCGACTTCGGCGTCATCGCGGCGATTGAGATCGCGGTCAAACGTCTCCAACTCCCCAGCCAGAACGTCGTGATCGTCTCGGGGATCGGCTGTTCGTCGAACCTTCCGCACTTCCTCTCCTCCTACGGCTTCCACGGGATTCACGGCCGGGTCCTCCCGGTCGCCGAAGGGATCCGGTGGGCCAACCACGGGCTCACCGTCATCGGCACCGGAGGCGATGGCGACGGGTTCGGGATCGGGGCCGGCCACTTCGTCCACGCGATGCGGCGCAACGTCGACCTAACCTACGTGACGATGGACAACCAGATCTACGGTCTCACCACCGGCCAGGCGAGCCCGACCTCGTCCATGGGCCAGAAGACCAAATCGACACCGACCGGCGTCATCGAGAACCCGATCGAGCCGGTGGCCCTCGCCCTCGCAAGCGGGGCCACGTACATCGCCCGGGGATTCTCCGGCGACCCCAAGCACCTCGCCGACCTCATCGCGAACGGAATCCAGCACAAGGGGTTCTCGCTCGTAGACGTCTACAGCCCGTGCGTCACCTACAACAAGCTCAACACGTTCGACTTCTTCCGCCAGCGCGTCTACAAGCTCGAGAGCGCCGGCCACGACCCCACCGACCCGGTCGCGGCCTGGCAGCGCGCGCTCGAGTGGGGCGACAAAATCCCGATTGGCCTGTTCTACAAGGTGGACAAGCCGACCTACGAGGACCTCGAGGAGGTTCTCTCGGCCGGGCCGCTCGCCCTCCAGGCCGCGGGACTTCGCGGCAAGGAAAAGCTGCTGGACGAGTTCGTCTAACGCTGCGCCTCGGGCGACCCCGGGTCGCGGGCGAAGAGGTACGCCGCCCCCTCGTGGAACAGAAGCGGAAACTCGCTCGGGTCGGCGAGAAACGGGGCCGGGGAGAACGCCGTCCAGAGCACGCTGTTGTTGCCGGTCACGAGGACGTAGCCCACTGAGAGGTAGGTGAGCGCGGCCTCCCCCCTCACGTCGAGCGTGCCGTTGGAGAGTTCCGCGACCAGGAGCGTGTAGGACGCGTTCGCGTACTTCCAGCCCGGAATGAGGGGATAGAGCAGGACGACGTCGGGAGCGTACCCGGGAAGGAAGTCGGCCGCGCTCCCGGGCGCGATGAGAACCCGCGCCCCGCTCGGGAGGTGCGAGCCAGCGTACTCCAGGAGGGCGAAGTCGTCGGCCGAGACGTTGCCGAGGTCGTGGTAGAGTGGCGAGAGGACGGAGGGAAGCTCGAGCGGGGTAAGCACGACCCCGGGGCCGACGATCAGGAGGACGACCGCGACCGGGACGACCGCGTGCGTGGGGTCGAGAGGAGACGACGGACGCGCGGGTCCGACCGTCCCCGCTCTAGGACCGGCCGGTCGCACGGAGAGTCGGTCGGCCCAGCCCCAGAGCCACTCGAGCGCGACGATCAGCGGGAGGGCCGCGACCAGCACGTAGATGGTGAAGATCCACGTCGAGAGCTCTCCCGCGCTCGCGACCGAGGAAAAATCGACCGCCGGTCCGAATCCCGTCGAGGCGACGTAGACGACCGCGAGGAGCAGGAACAGGGACGCCCACGCCGAGAGGACCCACCGCCGAAAGCCGCCCACGTACCTTCCGACGGCCGACCGGGCCCCGACGAGCACGAGGACCGCAAGGCCCGCGACGATCAGGACGGCGAGCTCAGCGCGGATCGCAAGGAGAGGGGAGAGCGCCGTGTCGCCCGGCCGAAAGAGAAACGGGTCGAGGAACCCCACGAACTGGGCCGTGGTGATTCCCGTAGGGGTCCCGGCGGGTGCGGGAGAGGCCCCGGGAACGAATCCTGGGCTGGCGTGTCCCCGGACCAGGACGTAGAGGGAAGGGACCACTCCGACGAGGCACGTTCCGAGCGCGGTCGCCCACCGAGCGAACCAGCGTTTCGGATCGGCCGAGAAGGTCGGTCGAACGGTCGCTCCGCCGACGAGGAGAGCGAGGATCAGCCACTCGGCCCCGACCGGGTTCATCGCCGCCGAGTACCCGAGCAGGAGGCCGAAGCCGGCCGCATCCGCGGGCGCCGGAGGGGACGAACGGAACCATTCGGTTGACTGTCCCGCCAAGAGGAAGACCAGGGGAAAGGCGAAGACGAAATCGTTGCTCCCTTCGACCATCCCCCGGGTCGCGGGGGCGAGCCAGGCGAGCATGAGGGCGACCGCGAGACCGGCGCGGTCGCTCCCCAAGGCTCTGCGGCCGAAGACGAACCCCCCGATAGGTGCGAGCGCGATGAACAGCGGCGTCACGAGCAGCGAGGTCCGGGCAGCGGGGAGGCCGAACGTGAGCTGGGCCCAGGCGAGCCAGACCGTCGTGCCCTGGGGGTAGAGGATGGCCGTCGAGGCGTACGGTTGGAACGAGAGGGGAATCGAATGGTTTCGCAGGAGCAGGGCGGTGTAGGTGGTGAGGAGCCCGGAGTCGAAGGTGTTTCCCGTTCCGATCGGAACGGCGACGGCGAGCTCGAGGACGTAGAGGGCGAGAGCCGAAGCGAGGACGAGGAGATAGGTCGGACGTGCGAGGGAACGGAACGAGCTGAGAAGCCGGTCTAGCCTACCGTGTCGCCGGAGCTCTTGCACGGCCAGGAGCGAGAGGCCGAGCGCCGCCGCCACGGGGACGGCGAACACCACGGGCGCGACGAACAGTCCGAGCGGGACCGCGGCGATCAGGTAGAGAACGCCGCCCCCGAGAAAGAAATCGAGCAGCAGTCGCTCGAGGATCTCGGGAGCGCGCCAAAGAGAGATCCGGCGCGCCGCGAGCACTCGAAAGAACTCTCCGACCACGACGGCGACCCCGGCCCAGAAAAGGAGCCCGACGGCCCAGAGCCCGCCGGGCGGTCCGGGAAGGTCCACGGAACGGCGAGTCGCCTACACCTTATAGAACAGTGCCGGCTCGGCGCTAGGTATTTACTCTGAGAGACCAGCCCGGCGGCCGGAGAGCGTGGTGACCACGGCGTCCGACTCGGGAGTCCGGGAAGGACTATCGAGCGTCACGCGCGGCACGCTCTTCGTCCTCGTCTCAACGCTCTGCTTGGTCGGGCTGACCTTCGTCTCTCGCGTCGTGCTCGTTCGCGGGATCTCTCCGGGGGCTTGGAACGCGTTTTCCTTCGGACTCACCCTCGCCGGAGTGCTCTCCGCCTTCGGAACGCTGGGGCTCCCGAACGCGGTCGCCCGGAACATTCCGTACGCTTCGAGCGATGACGAGCGGCGGGCCATTATCCGGGGCGCGCTCCTCGTCGGGAGCGGTGCGGCCGCGGCGATCTCCGTGGTCCTCTGGTTGACCGCCCCGTCGATCGGGAAAGCGCTCGGCCAGCCTGCGATCGGCCTCGGCCTCGAGTACTTTCCGATCGCGGTTGGCTCTTCGATCGTCGCGACCCTCATCGCTTCGGTCTTCCAGGGCTACGAGGACGTCACTCCGAACGCCCTCTATCTCCAGGTGATCAACCCCGCTCTCTTCGTCGGGTTCCTGGGGGTCGCCGTCGTCGTCCCGGCCTACGGGATCTCGTTCACCGAGTCGCTGGTCGCCTACGCCGCGGCGAACGCCGTGACCCTCGGCCTTCTCGTCCTCTATCTCTACCGGCGACTCCCCCGACGCCTTCCCTCCGGTCCTCGGGCCCCGGGGGCGGTCTCTCGTCTCCTCCGGTTCGCCGCCCCGCTCTTCGTGGTCAGCATCATGTCGAGCGTGATCGGCTCGGGGGACACGCTCGTTCTGGGGGTCTACCACTCAGGGGAGGTCGGCACGTACGTCGCGTCGCTCACCCTCGCCCGGCTCCTCGGGATAGGGATCGGCGCGCTCGGATACATCTTCCTTCCCGTCGCGTCGAAGCTCCTGAGGCAGAACGACGCCCGCTCGATCCTGCTCACGTACACGACGGTGACGAAGTGGATGATCCTGGTCTCGCTCCCCCTGTTCCTTCTCTTCTTCTTCCTGCCGAGCGCCTCGCTCGGGTTCGTCTATGGCTCGAGCTACACCGCGGTGATCACGCCGCTGGAGGTCGCGGTCCTCGGTGCCTTCCTGACGACGCTCGTCGGACCGGCCACCACGGCTCAGGTCGCCTACGGGCAAACCCGGCTTCTGATGTACAACGCCGTGGTCGCGGGTGTGGCCGACCTCGTCCTCGCGCTCTGGCTGGTTCCTTCTCTCGGCTACGTAGGCTCGGCGATCGCGTGGGCGAGCGCCAACGCGCTCTACTCAGCGGCATCACTCGCCGAGCTCGCGGTCCTCTCGAACGTCCATCCGTTCCGCCGGCACTTCGTCCTGCCCCTCGTCGCCTCGGCCGTCCCGGTCGGTCTCGTGCTCGGCGTCGTCCGCCCGACCGTCCCCCTCCTCGCCCTTCCCGCGCTCGGGCTCGGATGCGCCGGCCTCTTCGTCGTGGTGGTCCTCCTCACCCGGAGTGTCGACGACGGGGACCGTCTCCTGCTCGAGGCCGTGGAGCGTCTCTTCGGACGCCCCCTCTGGCTGCTGCGACGTATCGGTCGCTACGGTCTCCCCCGTAGCAACTGAGGCCGAGCCGGAGGCTTCGGTGGTTTCTCGTCTCTCCCGCACGTGGTCGGCCAAGAGCAACACGACACCCGCTCCGAGCAGGAAGAAGACGTACTCCGCGAGAGTGTTCGCGGCCCCGGTGTCCCCGCTTGCATCGACGATGGCGGTGACCACCAGCAGGGCGAGCGCCGCGCCGATGAGATACCGAGCGTCGAGGCCCGCCCAGAACGAGTAGACCATGTACGCGACCAAGAGGCCGAGGAAGACCTCTGCATAGGGAAACGCCACGTCGCGCCTCGCGCCGCGACCGGCCGCGAGTTCAAAATCGTATGCCAATCACGGGCGCTCGCTCTCGTCACGCTGGCGTTCGGCCCGGTCCGCGTCGCCGAGTATAACCGGGAGCGCGCCCAGTCAGGTTTACATAGGGGCGACTATCATCCGGTCGCCGGGAGCGTTTTCCTGGTCGGTTCATGACAGGACCCTCACGCGGACGACGCATCGTACCGATCGCGTTGGGGGTCGCCATGCTCGGGATCGTGGTGGCCGCTGCGCTGAGCCCGAACACCGGCGTCGTACAGGCCCAGACGCCGGCCTCCTATGTCTCCGTGAGCCCGAACTACACCCCTGTCTATGTCGGCGTCGCGCTCGCCGCGATCGCTGCCATCATCGTCGGGCTTCTCTTGCTCATGCGCCGGCGCCGCCCGCCGCCGGCAGCGGCTCAGCCCCCGGTGCAGGCCTGGCAGGGCGGACCGAGCGGACCCGGCGGAGCGGCCGCCCCGCCCGCCCCTGCCCCGCCTCCGCCTCCGGCGGCCGCTCCGGCGTACCTCGAGACACCCGAGGACGTCGGCCACGCTCCTCCGGCCGTCCCGGTCACCAAGGGCGGGGCCGCCGCGGCGGGAGCGGGAGCCGGTGCTGCGGCCGGCGAGGCCGAGCCGGACATCGACTCGCTGATGGCGGAGCTCGACAAGATCAGCGGCGAGATCCTGAAGCGCGCGCCGAAGAAGGGCGCCCAGAAGCCACCCGCCGAACCCGGCGAAGAGGAGCAAAATCCGTAGTCATCCCGCCTTCGCCCGGCGGGGGGCTCTTAAGAACCCGCGCGCCGTCGATACCCCGTGTCCGACCAACCGGGCGCACCCGACCCCAGCAAGCTCCTCGCGGAGCTGCGCCGGGCAATCGAGCGGGCGCCCTCGCGACCCCGCGAGATCGAGGTCGGGGTGGCTCTCTCTATCGCCCTCGGCCGATTGCGTACCCCCGTCGCGTGCGGAGGGTGTGCGGAACCTCTCGCCTTCGAAGGGATACCGGCTCGAACGAACGCTCGTCTGTCGGTCCCGTTTCGCCTCGTCTTCGAACGGCCCACCGGGTCGTAGCCGGACCCGAACCCTTCCCGGAGCTCCTTCGTGACGTTCTCTCTGGTCGGCAGCCTTGTAGACGCCATCACGACCGTCCTCACGACGGTCGGGCTCCCGGGCTTGTTCGCCCTGATGGTGGTCGAGAGCTTCGGCCTCCCCCCCATCCCGAGCGAGGTAATCCTTCCGTTCACCGGCTTCCTCATCGCTGACGGGACGTTCTCCCTCGCAGCCGCGGTCACGGTCGCTCTCGCCGGTGCGCTGGTCGGCTCGTTCGCCGCCTACGCCGTGGGACGCTGGTGGCGGCAGCGGATCACCGGTCTTGGGGTAGGCCGGCTCCGACTCGAGGCCCGCCACCTCGAAAGGATGGACCGGTTCTTCGCTCGTCACGGCGAAGCAACGGTCGGGGTCGCTCGCCTCGTACCGGTCCTGCGGGCGTACATCTCCTATCCCGCAGGGACGGCTCGGATGTCCCCCGTTCGATTCGGAGCGTTCACCCTGGCCGGGTCGATTCCGTTCACCCTCGCTCTGGTCTACGCCGGAATGGTCCTCGGCTTGAACTGGCGGGCCGTCTCTTCGACGTTCCAGTACATCGACATCGCGCTGATCCTGCTCGTGGTGTTCGTCGTAGCGTACATTCTTCTCCAGGTCGCGGGCGTTCTCGCTCCGGGCTGGCCTCCTCGAAGGGTCTCTGGTGGCCCCGCCCCCGTGGCCGGGACCGACCCGAGGCAGCCCGGGCCGTGAAAGGTTTCGTCGGAAGGACCGATCGGAGGGGCCGGTCAGGGGCCGGCGGGCTCGGTATCCGTCTCGGTCGGCGACCCTTCACCCGGCGCGAACTCCGGGCGCACCACGGCCCCCGTCGGCCGTCCGACGTACTCCCCGTCCTCCACGATCCGTTCGCCGTCCCGGTAGTGCTCCCAGGGGAAGATCGCCTCCCATCCCTCGAAGGCCGTCCAACCACAGGGTGCGGCGAGCCGTCGGGGGTCGAGCCGTGTCCGACGCTTAAAATCGACCACGAGGAGGTTCGCCCGGTGCCCGGGCGCGATGCGGCCGAGAGGTTGACCGACCCAGCGGGCCGGACGGTCGCACGCGGTCGCGATCAACGTCCCCAGGTCGAGTTCGCCCGAACGGACCCGGTCGAGGAAGATCGGTAGCATCGTCTCGACCCCGGGCATTCCGCTCGGGGCGGTCTCGAACGGGAGCTCTTTCGCGGAGAGCGAGTGGGGTGCGTGGTCGCTCGCGAGGCACGGGATCTCCCCCCGTCGATACGCCTCCCAGAGCGATTGGCGCTCCGCCTCGGAGCGAAGGGGAGGGTTGACCTTGAAACGGGAGTCGAGGCCGGAGCGCTCCGAGAGCAGGAGGTGGTGCGGGGTCGCTTCGAAAGAGGTCCCGGCGCTTCGAAGTCTTGCGGCCGAAGCCGCGGTAGTGACGTGAGCGATGTGCAGGCGAAGCGCCGCGGGCGGCGGGAGCAGCCGGTCGAGCGCGGCACCCTCGGCAGCGGTGGGACGCGCCGCGTTCCACCCGACTGGGTCGCGCGGGATAAACCCCGGACGAAACTCCTCGGCCGCCTCCGCGTGGACCGTGAGGGGAAGGCCGAGTTGCGAGAGTCGGGAGAGGAGCCCGGGAAGTTCCGCTCGCAACGGGACCCGATCGATGCCGGTCGTAGGACTGAGGTAGAGCTTGAACGCACCGGCGGTGCGAGCCAGGCGGTCGAGCGCCCCAGGTCGGCTCGGAACGGCGAAGAGGAGGAGGTCGACGGCCGCCCGCCCGTGAGCGGAACGGGCCTTCTCCTCCAGAACGTCTACGTCCGCTACCGCCGGGTTCGTGTTCGGCATGTCGCCGACGAGCGTCACTCCGCCCCGAGCCGCTTCGACCGTCCCCGAGGCGAGGCTCTCGACGGCCGGGTCTCCGCCTGGGTCGCGAAGGTGGACGTGGAGGTCGGTGGCCGCAGGCAAGATGACTGAGTCGCCCACGTCTCGCCGACGGCGAGCGGTCCGGACCTTCCCGACCGAAACAATCCGGCCCGAGGCGCCGATCGCCACTTCGACCGGTTGCAGGCGTCCCCGAACGAGCGCCCGCCCCGCAAGGACCCATTCGGGTGCCTCGACCTCCCTCGAGGGGCGGTCGGTGGTACCGGACCGTCTTCGCACGAACGGCGGGACGAAGGTGGTTCTAAAGAAGCCACCCCTCCGAACGCCGCAGCTCTTTTCTTCCCGTCTCCTTCCGAGCGTGATGGCGCAGGCCCCCCCGCGACCGGTTTCGGCCTACGCGGCGAGCGGGGTCGACGTCTCGGCCCGCGCTCGCGCGCTCAAGGCTCTGCTTTCCTCGGTCCGGTACCGTCCGCCACCCGACCATGGCCGACCGATCGACGCGCCCGGCCACTACGCGGGCTTGGTGCGGATCGGACGGGAGACGATCGCGATTACGACCGACACCGTCGGGACGAAGGTGATTCTCGCCGAGCGCCTCGGACGGTGGGAAGAGGTCGGCGAGGACGTCGTGGCGGTGAACGTGAACGACCTCGCCGCCGTAGGCGCGCGGCCGGCGGCTCTGGTCGACACGATCCTCTGCGGCCGTCCTGACGAGGAGGTCTTTCGGTCGGTCGGTCGAGGAATCGAGGCGGGGCTTCGAAAAGCCCGGTGCGCTCTGCTCGGAGGAGAGACGGCCGTCGTTCCCGAGATCGTCCACGATATCGACCTGGGAGGTACGGCTGTCGGCTTCTTCCCTCGAGGTCGGCGACCGGTGACGGGGACCCGGATTCGTCCCGGCGACCGGCTGCTGGGAATCCCCTCGAGCGGAGTCCACGCGAACGGTTTCACGCTCGTGCGTAAGCTGCTCGAAGAGGGTCGAGTCGACCTCTCCCAGCCTCGACCCGGGTCGACCGTGCCGGTCGGCGAGGAGCTCCTCCGGCCGACCCGGATCTACTCGACGACGGCCGACGCCCTCGCGGGAAGGGCCGAGGTGCACGGGCTGGCTCACGTAAGCGGAGAGGGTGTTCGCAACCTCGTCCGACTGCATCCCCGGGTCGCTTTCGTCCTCGATCGGTGGCCCGCGCCTCCGTCGCTCTTCTCGTGGATTGCCTCGCTCGGGAACCTCCCCGCCGAGGAGATGTACGAGACGTTCAACATGGGCATCGGCTTTGTCGTCGTGGCCGGGCCAGAGCACCTATCGGAGACTCGCCGGCGGCTCGCCCGGGCCGGTGCCCCCGACTCGGTCGAGATCGGTCACGTCGAGCGGGGGACGGGAGTCAGACTACCGGCCCTCGGAATTGAATTCCGCGAGTACGCCTGAGCGGGGCCGGCCGATTCCGGATGAACCCTCTAGCGTCCTCCTCGCCTTCGAAAGGCCCCGGGACCTCGCGCCGGAACTCTGCGGTCGCGGCCTCGCTTCTCGCGGCGCTGCTCTGGTCGAGCTGGTACATCTTCGTCCTGAGGATCTCCCCCGGGACCGCCCCGTCCGCAATCCTCGTCTACCCGTTCCTTTTCGGCGGGGTCGCGTACGCTGGTTGGGCCGTCGCGGAGGGTCACGGCCGGGCGTTCGTCCAGGTGTGGAGAGAGCCGTCTGCCTACCTCCGCACGGCGCTCCTGGTCGGCATGCAGTTCTCCGTGCTCGCGTCCACGTATCTCACGGGGCCGGTCGACACGTCACTCCTCTCGCTCATCGGGGACGTGGTCGCGACACCTCTTCTCGTCGCGTTCGTCCTGGGCCAGCATCGGGAACAGATCCGCTCCCCTCTCTTCGCGCTGGGACTCGTGTTGAGCCTCGCCGGGGGAACGATGGCGATCGCGGGCGGAAGGAGCCTGGCAACCGTGCACGGCGCCGGGTGGCTCGTCGTGCCGGTCGTTCCGCTCACCGTCGCGTGGTACTTCCTGTTGACGGCGCTTGCCAACATGCAGGCGCCGACGTCCGCGGTCGTCGGTCAATCGATGCTCGCGGCCGGGGCCGTCTCGCTGGTCCTCGCGCCCACGGTCCCGGGCGGGTGGGCCGGGGTCGCCTCGGTCTCGGCCGACCCTGTCTTCGTTCTCCTCGCCACGGGGCTCACGAGCTTCTTCCTTGCCCCGGTGCTCTACTTCGCCGCCCTCGGACGCGTCGGTCTTGTGATTCCGCCGATGCTGATGACGGGGGTCCCGGTCTTCACGCTTCTCCTGTCGGGCATTGTGCTCCATCTCTCTCTGCCGCTTCTGGCGCTTTTCGGGATACCCGTGGTGATCGTCGGGGCGCTCCTCACCCTCCGGGCCGAACGGCCGGAGCGACCGAGCACGACCGCGACTACAGGACCTATGACCTAGGTTCCTCGCGGGCGCGCTCGTGGCCCAGGACGGGTGAGCGGGCCGGGACCGTGACTCCTCTCAGGGGGGTTTCCAGCACCGAACCCTCCAAGCAGGGTCGTCTGTCTGTGGCCCGATAGCATGAGAGCGCCAGACTCGAACCCTCTAGCCCACGGCCTATCACTCGAAGTCCGCGAGCCTCTTCGTTGTCGTCCGGCGCTTCTTCCGTACGTCAAGGTCGGCGAGTGGCGTATCGAGGGAGGCGGGAGGCCCGACGGCCGCGGGGGCAGGGCCCGGCTGCGCCTGACCGAGCCGCCGCTGACGGGTCCCGCCGAGGAGAGCGGAGGCATCCCAATCGAACACCTCCGTCACCCGTGCGAGCGTCTGAGCGACCCGATCTGCATAGTACTCCCAGTCCGGCTCCTTCGTGAAGGGCCGTCCCTCCACCCACGGCTCGATCCCTTGCGGGCTCTCTCGCGAGTTGGTCACGACCCAGGCGACCCGCATCCCGGGGATCACATCGTACCCTTCGGACTTGAGCTGCTTGAAGACCCGGAGGAAGGGGAGCCCTTCCCGCGTCGACTCGTTGTACTCGCTCTCGGGACGCACCGTCCGGGCGATGACCAGCCGATCGACGGGCACCTGCTTAGCCCGGACCGCGGCGACGAGCTCCCGCGCCCGCCGTACCGCTCCGTCCGTGTCCCCGCGCAGCACGAGGTCGAAGACCTCGAGGAGGGCCTCCGACTGATAGTCGAACGCGTCCGTTCGGCGGGTCTCGTAGCCGCGAACGACGAGCTCCTCTCGGGGCCAGACCGTGCGACCGACGTAGCGCTTCTTTACGCCGTGAGAGAAGAACGCCTCGTAGACCGACTGGAACTCGAAGGTGACCCCTTCGTGGGTGAACCGCTTCGCCACCGACTCGCCGAACTCGCGCGCGCCTTCGAGCGAAGCGACCGGTGAGCGGACGAAGACCGAGTCGGTGTCGGAGTAGACGACCTCGTAGCCGTCCTTCTCGAGCTCGCGGATGATGGAAGTGATCGCCTCGCGGGCGAACGCGGTGATGGCGGCACCGATCTCCTTGTTCGTGAACCGGTAGAAGCTCGAGGCGAGGACCCCGTAGAACGAGTTCATCAAGACCTTGACGGCGTTCTGCAGGCCGTCGTAGTACTCGGCGAGCTCTTTCGTCGGGGCGGACCGCTCTTCGCGGCGGAACCGGTCCCGGTCTGCGAGGAGCTCCTCGAGGATCTCGGGGATGAGACCTCGGCGAACGGTCGGGGCGAGGAATCGGGCGCCCGACGGAGCCACGGTCGTCCCTTCGGGGGAAAGGGTCGTGAAGCAGAGGTTGCGGGAGATGATGATCGAAGGGTACATCGATTTGAAGTCCAGAACCACGACCCAACGGTACATCCCCGGTCGGATCGTGTGGACGTAGCCTCCCTCGATGGGCGCCTCTCGACCCCCGTAGTGGTTCATCGGAACGCCGACACCCCGGGCGTCGGCTCGCGGGATCAGCATCGCGTCGATGAACAGGGAGGTCCGTCCGTTCATCCCCTCCTCGAGGGGGAGGCGAGCGACGGTCGCGAGATCCTCGGCTCGTTCGGTCGCTCGCAGGCGATAAAGGATGCGCAGCGCGAGGTCGGCATCGTGCTCGCAGTACTCCATGACCCGCTCCTGGTCTTTCGCCCACTCTTCGTCGATGTTGCGTCGGTCGACCGCGAGCTTCGAGTCGCCGAGCAGGGTCCGGGCGACGAACTGGAGGGTCTCCTGCTTCGGGCGCAGGTCGCGCCGTACGGACCACCACGCATCCGCGACGACCCGCCCCGTGACCTTCCAGAGCCGTTCGCCCATCTCTCTCGGGCCGGTCCGCTCCCGGCCGAGAGCGAGGACGTCGAGACCGTTCGCGCGGGCCCGCTCGACCAAGAGGGGAAAGTCGTAGCCTCCGATGTTGTATCCCGTGATCACGTCCGGGTCGTCTTCCGCGACGACCCGGACGAACTCCTCGAGGATCTTCCGCTCGCTTTCCCCCCGAAGGCGGAACGTCCTCCGTTCGCGTCCCGCTCCCTCGGCGACGCCGCAGATCGTGAAGATCGTTCTCTGGCGGATCGCGTTCTCGATGTCGAACGAAAGGACCCTTAGGGAAGGCCGGAACGCTTCGGCGGGGCGGATCTCGTGCCCGTCGCCGGTCACGACCCGCACGACCGTGGGAACGGTGTAGCGGGCCCGGACCTCCTCCGGTTCGTCCTCCGCTTCGAAGGCGACCGTGAGCCCGAGGTGCCGGTCGTAGAGGAAACGGTGAACGAACGGGATGTCGCAGGCGAGCACGCTCGCCTCGTCGCCCCGGCGTCGGTACTGCTCCCGGTACTGGGGCACGAGCCAAGGTCGGTGGAGGGTGACCCGCACGGCCGGCCGGTCCCTTCCCGCCACCCAGGCTGTGATGTCCGTCACCGCCACAACCTCGGGATCCTTCGCGAGGCGCTCGCGGTCCTCCGCGGTCGGCTCGGTGAGGACGAAGTACGGTCGGAACCCGTAGTACCGAGCGACAACGGCGGAATCCTCTCGGGTCCGCCCGAACAGTTCGACGACCACGTCGTCCTCTCGGGCCTGGTACGAGCCCTCGAGCACGAACAATTCGACCGTTCGCACGGCGTTCGCGAGCCCGAGCGGCGTTAAGACGTCTTGTTCGAGCGGGCCTCCCACCAGCGGCGGAACTTACGAAGGTCCGCTTCCCAACGCCGGGCCCATCGGCGGGAGCGCATCGCAGCGGCGGGGTGGATCCAGGGGAAAAGGGGGGGCTCGCCCTCTTCCCGAGGAGCCCCGGCCGCCTCGAGGAGAGCGGGAGCGGTTGGGTCGAGCGACCGTAAGGCCCAGGCTCCCAGCGTGACGATCACCTCGGGATGCAGCAACGCAAGCTGCCGGTCGAGGTACGGACGGCACGTCCGTGCCGCGGCACGGTCGAATCGGTTTTCGGGCGGACGGCACTTGAGGACGTTGAGCACTCCGTACGAGCCGTCGGCGAGCCCCACCCTTCGAATCGCCTCGTTGAGGCGCGAACCGGCTCGGCCGACGAAGGGGAGTCCGGTCCGGTCTTCCTCGACGCCCGGGGCCTCGCCCACGAACACCACGCGGGGAGCGAGGCTTCCGCGATAGACGACTGCGTTCGTCCGTAGGAATCCCAGCGGGCAGAGCCGGCAGGCGCGGATCTGCTCGGAAAGGCGCGCCCACGAGCGCCGGGTCGCGGCCGGAGCCGGAACGCTCGCGACCCGGCCGTTCGTCCGCTGCCTGCGGGCCGCTCCGCGAACGCGCGCCATCGCCGGGTCCGATTTTCTCCGTTCCGGCGGAAAGTCGGGACCGACCTTAAATAGGGCCACCCTGTGGCTCGGCCCCTTCGCCGAAAATGACACCGCCTTCCGGACTCAACACAGCGGGCCGCCTGGCCCGGCTCCGCCAGCGCCGGCGCTGGTCGGACCGCTACTACAAGCGTCGCACGCTCCATCTGAAGGAGCGGTCGGACCCGCTCGAGGGAGCGCCCCAGGCTCGAGGGATCGTCATCGAGAAGGTCGGGGTCGAGGCGAAGCAGCCGAACTCGGCGATCCGCAAGTGCATCAAGGTCCAGCTGATCAAGAACGGACGACAAGTCACGGCGTTCGCCGTCGGCGACGGAGCGATCAACTTCATCGACGAACACGATGAGGTCCTGGTCGAGGGTATCGGGGGGCGGATGGGTCGTTCCTACGGGGACATCCCCGGCGTCCGGTACAAGGTGATCCAGGTGAACAACGTCTCGCTCGACGAGCTCGTCCGGGGCCGGAAGGAGAAGCCGGCCCGATGAGCGGGAATCCCGAGCCGATCGTCGCGGTCGAGACCGGCGAAGAGCCGGGACCGGTCGTTCAGCGGCCGCAACCGCCCCCGCCTCCGCCGTTCGCCGTGCCCCCCCTCTTCGGAAAGTACCCGTTCGAGGGGATCGAGGTCCACGACCCGGGGCTCCTGCCGTACCTGTACCTCCATCCGGTCTACGCCCCCCACTCGGAGGGTCGCCTCACCGGCCGCCCGTTCCTCAAGAGTCGCATGCACCTCGTGGAACGTCTCGCCAACCACCTGATGAAGGGCGGCAAGTTCACGGGCAAGAAGTCGAAGGCGATCGCCACCGTCCGCAAGGCGTTCGACGAGCTCGCTCAAAAGGAAGGGAAGAACCCGCTCCAGCTCCTCGTCGATGCGGTCGAGAACGCCGCTCCCCGCGAGGAGGTAACGCGCCTACAGTTCGGCGGAATCTCGGTACCCCGCGCCGTGGATGCGTCCCCGGCTCGCCGGCTCAACGTGGCGATCCGTAACCTCGCCCTCGGGGCCATCCAGGCCTCGCGCAAGTCGACGAAGCCGATCCACACCTGTCTCGCGGACGAGATCCGCCTCGCCGCTCAGGGAGACCTGACCTCCTTTGCTGTGGGCCGCAAGGAAGAGGTCGAACGCGTGGCCCAGTCGGCGCGGTAGAGGCCGAGGAGGAGCCCTGTGACGCACATCCGAAGCGAGCTGGCGAAGGCCATTCCCGAGATGATGCACAGCGTCGACAAGATCCGCAACATCGGGATCGTCGCCCACATCCACCACGGGAAGACCACGCTCTCCGACAACCTGCTCGCCGCGGCGGGGATGATCTCGAACGAGCTCGCGGGTAAACAGCTCTACCTCAACTTCGACGAGCAGGAGCAGGCGCGCCTATTGACGATCAACAACGCGGACGTGACGATCGTCCACGAGTTCGAGAACGAGAACTATCTGATCAACCTCATCGACACCCCCGGTCACGTCGACTTCGGCGGCGACGTGACCCGGGCGATGCGGGCGGTCGACGGGGCGATCGTCGTCGTCTGTGCGGTCGAAGGGGTGATGGCCCAGACGGAGACCGTCCTACGCCAGGCGCTCCGGGAGAAGGTGAAGCCGGTCCTGTTCATCAACAAGGTCGACCGCGCCATCAAGGAGCTCAAGCTCACGCCCGAATCGCTTCAGAAGCGGTTCACGTCGATCATCACCGAGGTCAACGAGCTGATCCGAAAAATGGCCCCGGAGGAGTTCGTGGACGAGTGGAGCGTCGACCCACGGGACGGGTCGGTCGCCTTCGGCTCCGGCTACGAGAACTGGGCGATTAGCGTTCCGTACATGCAGCGGACCGGCGTGAAGTTCCCCGACATCATCGACTACGTCTCCACCGGTCGCTCGAAGGAGATTGCCCAGCGGGCGAAGATCAACGACGTCATCTTCGACATGGTCGTGCGCCACCTTCCGAGCCCGCACGTCGCCCAGCGGTATCGGATCCCGAACATCTGGAAGGGTGACATCGCCACTCCGATCGGCCAGGCGATGCTCAACACCGACTCGAACGGCCCGACCGCGTTCATGGTCACGGACATCACGATGGACCCGAGCGCCGGCGAGATCGCCACCGGCCGCGTCTTCTCCGGGCGTCTCGCGAAGGGGATGGAGCTCGCGGTCGTCGGGTCGAAGATCCGAGACCGGGTCCAACACGTGTCGCTCTTCATGGGACCGGAGCGCCTGATGGTCGAGGAGGTCACGGCCGGTAACATCGCGGCCGTCATCGGCCTCACCGACGCCTTCGCCGGTACCACGATGGCGTCGTCTGCCGAGATGGCCCCGTTCGAAGAGATCCGGCACGTTTCGGAACCGGTCGTCACGGTCGCCATCGAGCCGAAGCGGATGGCCGACCTCCCGAAACTCATCGAGGTGATGCGGAAGATTGCGAAGGAGGACGCGAGCTTGCGGGTGGAGATCAACCAGGAGACCGGAGAGCATCTCCTTTCGGGCATGGGCGAGCTCCACCTGGAGATCACTCAGTACCGGATCGTCAACGACTACAAGGTCGAGATCGAAGCTTCGAAGCCGATCGTCGTCTACCGCGAGGTCGTGGCCCACGCGGGAGGCCCGTTCGAAGGGAAGTCCCCGAACAAGCACAACCGGTTCTACTTCGAGGTCGAACCGCTCCCGGCGGCGGTCGTTCAGGCGATCCGGGACGGCGAGATCCCCCAGGGGAAGTCGTTCAAGGATGTGAAGACGCTCGTCAACAAGATGGAGCAACTCGGAATCCCCCGCGAAGAGGGCCGCGGGATCGTCGCGGTCGAGGGTGCGAATCTCTTGCTCGATGTCACCAAGGGCATCCAGTATCTCAACGAGACGATGGACCTGATCGTGGACGCGTTCAAAGAGGCGATGAACCGAGGCCCGCTCGCCAACGAAAAGGTCCTCGGGCTCAAGGTCCGCCTGGTGGACGCGAAGCTCCACGAGGACTCGATCCACCGGGGGCCGGCCCAGACGATCCCGGCCGCCCGCTCGGGGATGTACGGAGCGATGGTCCTCGGGGAAAGGGTCCTCCTCGAGCCGTTCCAGAAGGCGACCGTGAACGTGCCCCAGGAGGTCCTTGCCAGCGCGACCCGCGAGCTCCAGCGGCGCCGAGGCGAGATTCAGGACATGACGAGCGTCGGCGACCTCCAGACGATCGTCGCGAAGGTCCCGGTCGCCGAGATGTTCGGCTTTGCCTCCGACATCCGCTCGGCCACCGCGGGCAAGGTCCTCTGGGCGACCGAAGCGATGGGCTTCGAGCCGGTTCCTCCGGCGCTGCAGCCGGCCGTGGTCGCCGAGATCCGTCAACGACGGGGCCTGAAGCCGGAACCGTACGACGCGGCCTACTACGCCGGGTAGACCGGCTCCGGCGTCCCGTTCCTCCCCCTCGCGACTCGCCGAGGGAGGTCGGGATTACCTACTACGCGGTGTAGTCGGTTTCGACTATCGAGAACAACCTACTACAGTCCGTAGCAGGAACGGAGGCTAAGCTACTACATCATGTAGTAGATTTGGCCCCGCGGCGGAGCTCGACCTCGAGAGGGAACGTCTGGTCGAGCGTCCGCTGGCCCCTGGGTCGAGGACCTTCGGCCGACCGGGAGCGGATCGGCCATGCGCCTTCGTGGTCGAGAAGCCAACGCTTGCGCCAGAGACCGAGGCCGAAACCGGTGATCGACCCGCCGGCTCCGATGACCCGGTGGCACGGCACTACGATCGGGATCGGATTGCGGTGCATCGCCCCTCCGACCGCCCGGGCCGCTCCGGGGTAGCCGGCCTTCCGCGCGAGCTCGCCGTACGTCACGGTGCGACCGGCCGGCACGGCCCTCAGCGCCTTCCAGACGGCCCGGTCGAACATCGAGTCAGAATCGGGGTCGGGCTCGACCTCGAACTCGGAGCGCCTACCCCGGAAGTACTCTTGGAGCTGCCGGGGAGGGCTTCCAGCGGGAAACGGGGGCCGGCGGCGCACCGCGCCGGGCGGTAGGCCGGTCTGCGCGATACCGTTCTCCAAAAGGTCGACCGCGCGCACGTTGGGGCCCTGGTAGACGATACGGAAGGTGCCGATGGGGGAGGAAACGTCCGCGTAGCCAACACCGCTCATCAGCAGGGGGAGCGGAATAGTACCATATGATTTTTTCAATCGCTACGGGCCTTCGAGGCCGGTCGGGGTGATGCGGAAGTCGGCGGACCCCTCAGGAAGCGATCGATGCTTGACGAGGACGACCCGACGGCGATTCCCCGGGAGCCGGTCGAAGCGAAGGATCGTCTTCGCGGCGTGGTTGAGGAACGACCCCCCGAGCGGTTCGAGCGTCCCGTCGCGGACACTGCGCCACACCTGATTCGTCAGGATTGCGGGTACGTGGGCCTTCAGGGAGGTCACGACCAGGTCGGCCACGCCGAGGGAGAGAGCCTGCCTCGCATCGTCCTCGTCCGGGCCCGAGAGGGACAATCGGTAGAAGTGCGTCCCCGAATCGACCACGAGGAGACCGACCGGCCGCTTTCCCTCGCGTGCGAGCGCGCACGCCGTCGCCACCGCCCGCTCCTGCTCCTCGAGGTTCGTCGGCGTGGACAAAAGGAACCGCTTCAGGATCCGGTCGAGACCATCCCCTGCGACGGCCCGCAGGCGGTCGACGCTGACCCCTTCGGTGTCGATGTAGAAGACCCAGCGGCCCTCCCTCGCGACCCGGACGGCTACGTCGAGGCAGAAGAGCGTCTTCCCGCTCCCTCCCTCCCCATAGATCTCCGTGAGCGAGTCGGTCTCGAGGCCGCCGTCGAGAAGCCGGTCGACCGACACAATACCGGTCGAGAGGCGGTCGGCGGGCACGAGCGCCCGAGGAGGGCGTGAGAGCTTAATCTATCGGCCGCCGATCGGATAGGCCCGGCCGAGCTCGGGAAGCCGGACCCCGGAGACCGCCTCGACGAACGCTTCGGGATGCTCGGTGTGGACCGGATACACCACGGAGGGACGAACCGAGCGGACGATTTCGAAGAGTTCCGAAGCCGACGCGTGTCCGCTCGCGTGCATCTGGTGGAAAACGAGCCCGAAGTGGTCGAGCCAGTTGTGCATCACCCGGTCGTTGATGTCGTCCTCGCTGAACGGCTCGCTCATCGAGTGGATGAACGGCGAGCCTTTCGGAGGTCGGAGGTCGATCAGCTCCGGAAAATGGACGAGGTCGAGGGAAAGGAGGTAGTTCCGGCCGTGCGCCCGGACCTCCTCCGACGAGAGGGCCTCTTCGAGGAACGGCCGCTCCCAGAGGTACGTGCGCTTGCGCTTTCGGCCGTAGACCTTGAGGTCGGCCGCGGTCCCCGGCACCGGCACCGTTCCTGGGGGCAGAAGGGGCGCGACCGAGACGAGGAGGTGCGCGGTTCGGGGCGACACGAGGAGCGTACGTTCGGCGGCGCGCGCGGCCGAGTACAGGGTCGACAACCGGTCAACGTCCCGAGGATAGGTGCAGGCGAGCGTGAGCGACCGGTGACGCTCGAGGAGCCGGTCGACCTCGCGACGAACCCCCTCCTCCGAAAGATTGCGTCTCGAATCCGGGCCGGCGCGCGTCCCCTCGATCACGAGGGCCTCGGGCCGCTCCTCGGCGGCGGCGCGGAAGAAGGCGTGCGTATCGACGGCGCGAGGCCCGTGGTGACGGAAATCTCCCGTGTAGACCACCGTCCCCTCGCTGGTTCGGACGAGGAAGCCGTAGGCGAACGGAACGGAGTGGTCGACCGGGTACGGCACTACCTCGACCCGGCCGACGCGGACCGGTCTGCGGTCGTCCAGAACGCGCCACGCGTGGTCGCCGTAGCGCATGGGGGTCGAGGTTTCGATCGCGCGGAGCAGCTCGCGCGTGCCCGAGCCGAGGTAGACCGGGATCGACGGGTCGATTAACTCGAGGTAGCCGGCATGGTCGGCGTGGGCATGGCTGACGAAGACCGCATGGAACTCGGGCGCCTTCCAGGCCAGGCCGGCATCCGCGAGCGCTTCGCGCGAGTACAGTCCCTCCAGGCGAGGGAGAAGACCGAATTCGAGGAGGTCCTTCGCAGGACTCGTCGAGCGGGGTTTGAGGTACTCGACGTAGTACTGCTCCAGCTGCGGGGAGAACGAGGGGCCGAAGTCGAAGAGGAGGCGGTCCGGCCCGTCCTGGACCACGACCTTGTTGCCGCCGATCTCACGGACCCCGCCGAGGAAAGTGAGGGTCGGGGTTGCCATCGGTCCGCGAGAGTGAACCGCCGCTTTGGCGTTTGGGGCCGAAGAGCGGAGCGCGGGCTCGGGGGGATGGGAGTTCGGGAAGGGGAAGAGGAGCGCGGGGGCGCTCGCGTCAGGACGCCTACCGCGCCTTCAGGACCTTCTTGACGTTCGGGTGCTCTTTCGTGAAGATCTTACCGCCACAATTGTCGCATCGGACCCCGAACAGATTGGCGTCCGACGGGAGCGCCTCTCCGCAGCGAATGCACCGGAACATCGTCTCGTTCGACCGGACCAGGCGACTTAAGCGTTACCGGAAGAGGTCCCCTTCTCGGTCCGCGTGATCGGCGGCGCCGGCGAAAAGACGTACGCGCCCGAAGCGAACCGCGTCCCGCACCGACGGCACTCGAAGATCCCGCTGGCGACGCGGTGCAGGGTGACGGTCGAGCACCGGGGACACGCCGCCTTCTTTGACCGGGCCCGGTCGATCTCGAGGACACGGCGACGGATCCGGATCCCGTAGCGCGGACCCATCCATCCGGTCGGTCCGACCTTCTTCGTCCGCTTGCTCATGGTCTGTCCCCTTTCGCGACCGCGCGAAGGCGTTCCCCGTGGACGAGCGCGCGACGGACGACCTCCTTCACGTCGTCCGGGGAGAACGCACCGACCAGGCCCTTCTGCATCGCGACGATCCGTCGGGTCTCGTCGGTCGCGACCGTGATACGACCTTGGGCAGCCCGTTCCTCATCGAACGTCGGGTCGACCACGATCGCGTCGCCGAGGCGAACGAACGTACACTCGATCGGGAAATGCTGCACCTGGAGAGGATAGTCGGCCTCCGCGATGCCGAACCGCTTCGCCGGGACGGTGGTGTGGGCGAGCGCGCTCACGGCCGCAAGAAGCGAGGCGTCGATCAAGTTTCCCGAGTGGTCGAGAACATGGACGTCCGTGAAGCACGTCCAGCATTGCTCGGACGGAGTGACGCAGAGGCGTTCGAGGTCGATGGTCTCGGCCGCGCGGATCGCCCGGTCGACCACGCGCGATACCTCGATCGCGCCGGGTTGAGGAGGACCGGGTTCGAACGTGGGGTTCGAGAGGGGGATGAGCTCGGCGTTGGTCGAGAGGACGCCGGCGTTCGGCGTGTCGGGAAACGGCTTCCCCGGCTCGAGTTTGATGCCCGCCAGGACCATCGTCTCGCCGAAGTGAACGAGGGCGGAGCCGTCGGCCGAAGCGACGAACCCCGGCTCGACCGTGACCTTCCGGTACTCGTCCGGCCCGCGGCCGTCGAGGCGCCTACCTTCGGCCGCCAGGTCAAGGATGTGGGTCGTGCGGATCTCGGCCGCGACCTCTTCGCTCATGCGGCACCGCCGGAGGGCGGCGTGATCGAGTACCGCTCGCGCAAGGCGGCCTTCATCTTCTCGTAGATCGCCCGACAGCCGCTGACGCCGAGCTCGAGGGCCTGGGCGAGCTCTTCCTCGGTCATGTGACCCTCCATCTGCAGGAGGACGAGCCGTCCCGACTGCGGTACGAGCGCCATCGGGAGGTCGGCCTCTCCGAAGTTGTCCTCTTCCTTCCGGAGGTCGAGGGCGATCGCTCCTCCGACCTTCCCGACGGCGACGGCCGGTAGGAGGTCTACCATCGGGATTCCGGCGTCCGCGAGGGCGACCGACGCGGCGACCAGACCCGCGCAGCGGGTGCCGGCGTTCGCCTGAAGGACCTCGATGTAGACGTCGATGCTCGTCCGGGGGAACTCCTCGGCGAACACGACCGACTCGAAGGCCTCCGCGATCACCTTCGAGATCTCCTGAGAGCGGCGGTCGAGGCCGGGGCGCTTGCGCTCGTCGACCGAGAACGCCGCCATGTTGTAGCGGCACTGGATGACCGCCTTGTTGTTCTGCTGGAGATGGCGCGGGTGGACCTCGCGCGGCCCGTACACCGCGGCCATCACCTTGTTCTGTCCCCATTCTACGAACGCCGACCCATCGGCCTGGTGGAGCGCTCCCGCCCGGATCTGGATCGGTCGGAGCTCGTCCAGCCGTCTCCCGTCGATCCGCCGGCCGTCCGGCGTCAAGAGGACGGGTACTTCTTTCGCGCCTACGTTTCCCATGGTTCTCTCTCCTGTTTCGTACGAACTCGTCAGTCTTGATCGGCCCCGGGTTCTTCGGGCTCCTCTTCCCCCTCGGGCTCCTCCGCTTCCTCGGGAGTCGCCAGCCCATCGTCCCCTGCGACGAACCGTTCGGCGGGGGGCTCCCGGGGTGCGCCCCCGAGCTTCGGCTCCTCCCGGCCGCTCTCCGAGGTCGGCAAGGTCGCGAGCAGGTAGCTCTCGACCCGTTCGGTAAGGCCCGGGCGCTGCCCGTCCTCGTCGATCATCCAGAGGACCGCAGAGACCCGGCGGATCGCGTCAGGACTTCCGCCGACCCAGACCCGGCCGTTCTGCCCCACCGCGACCTGAGCCCCCGTGTGGCGCGTGATCGTCTGGATCATCGAGCCGCTGCGGCCGACGACGCGCGGGACGCGGGCGGGAGAGACCGTGACGATCGTTCCCCCTTCGAGCTTCCCGAGCCCTTCGCCGTTCATCGTTACGCCGATCCGGCCGGTCGGGTCGAGGTTCTCGACCTGGACGACCACCGAGTCGCCGACCTTGAGGAACCGCTCCGTCTCTCCGACCTCGACCTTCCACGGAGTGCCGGTCATGTGCAGAGGAGCCCATCGCGGCGCGCCGATGTCGAGCAGCCAGAACGTCGACTGGACGTCTGCGACCGTCCCGATGACCACGTCGCGGGGTCTCGGGATATACCGTCCGGAGAGGGGGATCACCTGGACGAACGGGGGCCGGGGGGAGAGCAGGCCGAGGATGCTCGCGTAGACCTTGCCGCCCACCCGATACGTTCCGGGTCCCGGTTTCAGGCCCTGGCTCGGGATCTCTTCGCCGGGGAGAACTAGCACCCGCTCCCCCGACGCGGGCGAGGGACCTCCCTCGCGGCCACGACGTCGGTGGCCGGGCCGATGGCCTCGTGACATGATGTTGGCTGCACCGGCGCGCTCGACAGAGGTGGCCTATTTAACCAAAGCGGTCTCGGCGACACCCTTCGTGCGCGCGCTCAGTTTCTCGTAGAGCTCCGTCTGAATCCCGGCGGGAATTTCGACGATCCCGTTCCACGCTCCGTCCGAGAGCCATTGCTCCTCGACGATTCGGCCGAGGCCCTTGATCTCGCCGATGACCCGGGGGTAGAACTGACCGGGGATCTTGATCTTCACCTTGACGACATCGAGACGGATCGGGATCAGCGGGCGCAGCTTGGCGAGCACCTCCTGGACCTGAGCGTCGACCGGTCTGAACGGGTCGATGTGCACCTTCGCCTCGGCCATCGCCGACTCGATGCGCGCCGGCGGGTGCGGGGCTCCGGTCTGCGGGTTCATCGCGTTCCGAGCGATCAAGGAGACGATCTGCTTGCGCTTCGACTCCTGGAGTTCGTGCCGCTGCTCGGTGGTGACCTGGACCTCTCCCTTGAGGACGATCTGCTTGGCGATCTCCGCGAGATTGCGGGTGTGGAACGTCCGTTCAAGATGCTCCTCGCTGATCTTGTCGCCCTTCTTCGCGTCCTTGAAGACCTGGTCGAGGGCGAGCTTGTCGGAGAGGTCGACGTCCTTGCCGTCCTTGAGGTCCTGGACCGCTCGAGGGTCGACCAGCACCTCGAAGCGCGAGCCCCCCGTTTCCCAGCGGGCGATGACGGCTTCCTCGACGGTGACCACGGCGGACCGCCCCGGACGAGGCGGACCTACGCGCGCGCGCTCTTACCCGTTCCGCCCGCCGGCGGGAGGCGCGCGACGTACCGTTGGATCTCGTCGGTCGCGAGGCGGGTCATCCCGACGCGCTGCTCGACCGTGCAGACCTCGACCTGCGAGAGGCTTCCGCCCTCGTCCAGGCCGGCGCGCAGTCCCTCGAGGGCGAGGAGGATCGCGCTGTCCCGGTCGATTCCCGGGCGGTACTTCTGCTCGAACAGCTCCATGACGGGGCTTTTGTTGCCCCCGGTGCTCGCCGCCTTGAAGCTCGTGAGCGAACCGGACGGCTCGGTTTCGAACAGGTGGATGCCGGCCTCATCGTAGCCGCCCACGAGAAGCGCGGTCCCGAACGGGCGGACACCGCCGAACTGGGTGTACTGCTGCTTGTAGTCGCAGATCCGTCGGACGAGGAGCTCGACCGACATCGGCTCGGCGTAGGTAACGCGGTTGACCTGGGCCGATAGCCGGGCGTAGTCGACGAGGACGCGGGCGTCCGCGACCAGGCCGGCGGTAGCGCAGGCGATGTTCTCGTCGATCTGGTGGATTTTTTCGAGGCTGGACGGCTCAGCGAGCTTGGGGTTCGGGATCCTTCGGTCGGCGATGAGCACGACCCCGTCCGTGTAGACGACCCCCGCGGTGGTCGCGCCCCGCCGGACGGCCTCGCGAGCGTACTCCACCTGAAAGAGCCGCCCGTCGGGCGAGAAGACGGTGATTGCCCGGTCGTAGGCCATCTGGCCCGGCTGCATCTCCATCGCGAACGCCTCGGGCCGGCCACTGAGGTGGGCCTTATAACGAGGACCCGGGCAGTAACGCGCTCGTCAGCCGGTTACGGAAGGACCGACGCATCCGCCGTCTCCAGACCGTCACTTCCGACAACCGTAAGAGGCGAGGGAGGGGGTACGCGCGCATGGTGTCGGCGTCGGGCTCGGAAACTCCCCGTAGGGAATCCCGACTGCGGTCCTCGCCTTCCGCGTACCTGCGCTCGGCGGCCGAACAGCCGATCGACTGGCATCCGTGGGGTCTCGAGCCGTTCACCCTCGCAAAGCGAACCAACCGACCCATCCTGCTCGACGTCGGAGCCTCCTGGTGCCATTGGTGTCACGTGATGGACGAAGGAACCTACGCCGACCCCGAGGTCGCCCGGCTCCTCGCTCAGGGGTTCGTCGCGGTGAAGGTCGACCGGGACCAGAACCCCGAGGTCGACCGGCGGTACCAGCGTCAGGTCGGAGCCCTGACGGGAGAAGGCGGTTGGCCGCTCACCGGCTTTCTCACGCCCGACGGGGAGGTCTTCCTCGGAGGGACGTACTTCCCTCCAACCGACGGGCACGGCCGTCCCGGATTCCGCCGCGTCTTGAGCGAGGTCGCCCGGCTGTGGCGCGAAGAACCCGAGCGGATCCGCGAGAACACGAAGGCTCTCCGGGACGCACTGGAGAGGATGCGGGCCGGTCGGTCGGACTCCGACCGCTCGCGCGACGGGTTCATCGCGGGTGTCCGGGCCGATCTCTCGTCGAGCTACGACCCGGTGCACGGCGGCTTCGGATTGGCACCGAAGTTCCCCCACCCGACCGCGGTGTCGTTCCTCCTCTGGGACGCGTTCGCCCACCCCAGTTCGAACAGCGCCGAGCGCGCTCGAGAGACGCTTTTCCGTATGGCGGACGGCGGGCTCTACGACCAGGTCGGCGGTGGTTTCCACCGCTACTCGGTCGACGAAAGCTGGCACATCCCGCACTTTGAGAAGATGGGCGTCGACAACGCGGCCCTTCTGGCCGCGTACACCGAGGGAGCCCAGCGGTTCGACGACCCAAGGCTGACCGAGGTGGTGCGGGGGACCCTCGGATGGGTCCGGGAGGTCCTCCAGGACCCGCTCGGAGGGTTCGGCGCGAGCCAGGATGCCGACAACGCGCCGGGCGACGATGGGAGCTACTTCACCTGGAGTCGGGCCGAGCTCAAGGAGATCCTACCGCCGGAAGAGGCGCGGCTCGTGACCCGATTCTTCGGGGTGGGAACGGACGGTCGGATGCCTAACGACCCGGAAGAGAATGTTCTGTTCCGGTTACTGCCTCTTAAGGAAGCGGCCGAAGGACTGAACCTGAGCGGTACGCCCGAGGCGACGCTCGAGAGAGCGTTGGCTACGATGCGCGCTGAGCGCGCCCGTCGGCCGGTCCCTTCGGTGGACCGCGCGGTCTACTCAGACATCAACGGCCGGTTCATCGGGGCCCTCGCCCGCTCGGGCGCGTTCCTCGGAGACGCCGCGGTCGTCGCGGACGCGAAGCGAGCGGCCGACCGTCTCCTGAAGGAGGCGTTTTCGCCGGACCGAGGGGTCGCCCACCGGCTCGACCCCACCGGGGCACGCGGGTACGGCCTGCTCGAGGACCAGGTCGCGGTCGCGGCCGGGCTGATCGAACTCGCGGGGGTGACCGCGCGCGCCGACTATCTCGCGCCCGCCCTTCGCCTGCTCGAGGTCATCGACCGCGAGTTTCGCGGGGAAGACGGTCTCCTCCGAGACCTCTCGCCTGCCCTCTACGACGGAGCCGCCATCGGCGGAATGACCGAGCCGTCGTACCCTCTCGAGGACAGCCCGCACCTTTCGGCGAACGCCCAAGCCGCGCTTGCCTTCCTAAGGACCTCCTCGTTGGTCCACGACGAGCGTTGGAGAGAGAGGGCCCTCGCCCTCCTCGCTCCCATCGCTTCCCGGATCGGAGGCGCCGGGATCTTCGCGGCGGGCTCGGCGCTCGCCGCGGGCCTCGCCACCGTTCCTCCGGCGACCGTGGTCGTCGAGGGCTCGGGGGAGAGGGCTCGCGATCTGCTCCTCGCGGCCCGGCGTTGCTGGCATCCAAACGTCTGGGTGTTCGGAGGGCGCCCACCGGAACCGTTCTCGCTTCCGGTCGAGCTCGAGACGGTAACCCCTTCTTCCGAGCCGAGGGCCCTCGTTTGCTTCGGGACCGTATGCGCTCCGCCCGTTACGGAACCCTCCGAGCTTCGGGCCCTTCTAGCGACGGGGCCGAAGGTACCGGTGGCCTAGGAAGTGGGCCGAGGTCGGTCCCGTCCAGTAAGTAGGCCCGGGGCGTCCCGCGCAGGAGGAACCGTTGGTAGAGGAACGACCGGCCCCGCGCCGGCCGGTTCCGGTTGAGCGCCTCGACGCCCGCGAGCGGATGGAACGCGGGGACGATCACGAGCTCTCGGGCCGCCATCTCCGCCCGACCCCTACGTCGCCGGCTCGGAGGAGGCGAAGCGGGGAGCTCTACCCGCACCCAGCACCGGCGCTTTCCTTCCGGATCGTCCGGGGTCGGAGCGAGACGGAACCCCGGATGGAGGTGCCCGGCGATGAGCTGGCGCGCGCTCAGGAGCTCCTTCGAGGGCCATCGGTGGCCGTGGAAGACGCCGACGCCCTCCCGCAGAACCCCTCCGGACGGATGGACTGCGACCTCGCGGGGCAGGTGCGAAACGATGCCCACATCGTGATTGCCCAGGACGAGCTCGACGGGAATCCCTTCTCCCAGGACCTGGGCGAAGAAACCGAAGACCACCGGGCGGAGCGGAGCCGGAGTGCCGACGATCGGATGCTTCGCGTCCCCGGCGATGAGGACGGTGTCGGCCTGGGCGGTCTTCACGATCCCCACGAGGTCGTCCGCGAGGCGGCGGGCGAACCCCTCCGGGGGTCCCTCAGGGTGAGCGCGCGTCCCCCCGATGCCGAGGTGGAGGTCGGCGATCACGACGGTGCGCGGATGGGTCCGATCGGCAGGCTCGATGACGAGCGCCGGGGACCCAGGGACCGGGACGAGGCGGGCGTCCACGGCCACTGCGACCCCTCGAAGGCCATGAGGGTTCGCGTGAGGGCGGCGTCGACCTGCCGGAGGCGCGTACTCCTCGAGCCCCCGCCCCTCTCGGAACTCCGGGGTCGTCCCGGCGCGCTCTCGAGAGGCGCGGGCGTGCCCATTTATATACGAGCGGTAAATCGTTTCTGTGAGAACGAGGGGGGAGATGGCGGGCCAGAGGGATCGGTCGATCGAGCGGGTTCGGTTCCTGCTCGAGCGGGCCGGGTTTTACGTCGCGGACACCCACGGGACGCGGCCGTCTAGCTTCGACCTCGCCGCCCGGCGCGACGCGACCCTCCTCTTGGTCAAGGTACTGAAGAACATCGATGCTCTGGACGCTGAGGAGGCGCGCCGGCTCGGAGAGCTCGGCGGGCTGTTCCCGGCGATCGCCCTCGTGATCGGTAGGACCTCGGGCGCGGCGGAGCTCGAGGCGGGCGTCGTGTACACTCGATATGGGATCCCGATCATCAACGAGGGGACCCTCACGGAGTTCCTCGAGAAGGCCCTTCCTCCGTTCCTCTATGCGAGCCCCGGCGGAACCTTCGCGCGGGTGGACGGTGCGCGTCTGAGGACCCTCAGGGTCGCGCACGGCCTCTCTCTGGGGACGCTCGCCAGCGTGGCCGGCGTCTCCCGGCGTGCCATCCAGCTCTACGAAGAGGGAGCGGGCGCGGAGATCACGGTCATCGACCGGATCGAGACGTACCTCGGGGAACCGGTCGTCCGACCGCTCGACCTGTTCGAGACGCCTCGCCCGAGGTCCCGCTCGTCCGCCCAAGAGGAGGGTCCTTCGCACGGTGCGCCCGGAGAGCGGACCGTGCCTCCGACCGGCGACCCGTGGCGGGACGGAGTCCTGCAGCAGCTGGACGGTCTCGGTATGGAGGTGACGGTGAACATGCGCGCCCCGTTCGACGCGCTTGGCCGCACGCCGGACATCCTGCTCGCCGCGATCGGGAGCCTGCGCACGGCGCTGCACCGGGCCGAGATGCTGCACGGCCTCGCCCGGGTCGCGGAAGGTCACGCGATGTTCGTCGTGCGCGAGAACGTCCACCGGCCGTCGATCGGCGGGCTCGCGGTCCTGAACGCCTCCGAGCTCCGCCGGCACCGAGACCCGGACGAGCTCTTGGTCGAGGTCTCCGAACGAGAACGCCCGTGATCCTCGCCGAACTCCCGCGCGGAGGGCCACTGCTCCTGGTCGGCCCGGTGCGAGGGATCACGGCCGAGGCGGACCGCGCGGTCGAGGCGCTCGAGTCGTTCGCGCCGGGAGCGGTGGGCCTGGGCCTCTCCCGGGAAGAGCTGCGGGGGCTCACCGAGTACTTCGTCCTCTCGGAGGCCGAGCCGGTCGTCCCGCTCACGCCGGCCGAGACCAGCGAAGTCCGCGGCCTCGTCCGGTTTGGCGAGGTTCGGGTGCCGAACCCTTCGTTCGTGCGCGCCATCGCCTGGGGACGGTCGCGGAATGTTCCAGTCGAGGCCCTCGACCCGTCCGACGAGCACACGGCCTCTCTCTTCACCGAGCACATCGGCTACTTCGAGCTCGTGCGGCGGACGGTGCGAGAGCATCGGGTCTCCCGCACTCCGCCGAGCCCCTCCACCCCGGACGAGTATGCGATCGCCTGGGAGCGCGAGGTCGCCCCGGGCCGCGGTTCGCGGGCGTTCGCGCAGGCCCGGGACCGTCACCTCGTCCGCGGCGTCGCGCGCCTCGCCGAGGGACGAGGCCGGGTCGCGGTGCTGGTCGACCGGGAGCGGTTCGACCGGGTCCGGGACCTTCTCGAAAACGGTGTCCCGAGCGAGATGGCCGACACCTGACCGCCCGCGGGCTCTAGTCCTCGCGGGAGAGGATCTGCTCGAGCATCGCTCGGGCGTTGCGACGGAACTCGTCGAGCGTCCCCTCGTTCACGATCATCCCGTCCGCGAGGGCGAAGGCGCTTCCGATCCCCCACTTGAGCTCTCGCCGGTCCCGGTCGTAGAACTCCTGGAGGCCACCCGCGTCGTCGGAGCGCCCTCGGCTCGACATCCGTGCGTGCCGCGTCTCGGGTGAGGAGAAGATCCCGAGGACGAAGAGGTCCCCGAAGTGGTGGCGGAAGACCGTGACCTCGCTGTCGGAACGGCAGCCGTCGACGAGCATCCGGGTCTCGGTGAGCTTCGGGAGGGCCCGTTGGGCCCAGACCCCGGGGCCGTGCTTCTCCCGCTCCTCCGAAGCGACTCGGGCGACGTTCGCGTTCGTCGGCTGAAGCCCCCGGCGGCGGGTCTCCTCCCGGACGAGGTCTCCCATCTTCAGCGTGGCGAGGCCCACCGACCGGGCGACACCGATCAGCTCGTCCTTGCCCGAGCCGGGCATCCCGACCGTGACGATCAGTCTCATAACGTGCCGGGAGGCTCGTCGGGCGGGCTCGCCTTCGCCGGCGCCGCGGGCGCCGCGCTCTTCTCAAGATGCGCGGCGACGTCCTGCTCGGTGACCATCTGGAGCCGGTCCGCCCGTTGACGGAAGGCAGCGGCCTCCTGCTCCTCGAGCCGCGCAGCTTCGACGTACCGGTCGACCTTCACCTTGAGCTCGGCGGTCTTCTGGGTCTTGGTAGCGGCTCGGAGCTCGAGCGCCCGCGCCTTCTGCTGGCGGTCGACGATCTTCTGCTGGAGCTTGCGCACGCGGTAGTGCAGGCTGGTCACATCGGAGCCGAGCGGGGCGCCGCCGCTACGGCCGGTCGCCGCCTCGATGTCCCGCTCGTGCTGCTTCATCTGGTGCTCGATGTCCGGGATCTCGCCCAGCGCGCGCTGCCCTTTCTCCCGAAGGACGGTCGCCTGGTGCCTCAGCTTCTCGATCTTGGTCTGGAGGCGGGACGCCCGTTGCTGGGCTCGAGCGGCCGCCCGGTCATGCCGAGCGGCCATCTCGCGCAGCTTGGTGATGTCGGCGTAGCCTTGCCCGATCCAGCGCGATTGCCGCGCGGCGAGCGGGGTCGGGTGCACCGGTGGTTCGGGAGGACCCGCTCCGCCGGTCGCCATCGAGCGGGCGGGACCCGACCGCAGGGTAAAGAGGTTGTCGGTGGGCGAACGCCGGAGCGCGCCTCACTAGGCGCGGGCCGGGCGGGGCGACCGCGTGGAGGCGCCTAGATGCGCCGAGAGCGAGGCAACTGGGACGCGCTCCTGGGTCTTCGAGTCGCGATCTCGCACCGTCACGGTGTCGCGGTTCGGCCCGTCCGATACCGTCTCGCCGTCGACCGTCACGCAGAACGGGGTCCCCGCCTCGTCCATGCGGGCGTACCGCTTTCCGATTGTCCCCGCGTCGTCGTACTGGACGTCGATCCCGGCGGCGGCCAGTTCGTCGGCGAGGCGCAGCGCGTAGGCACGGTGCGCCTTCGGGATCAGGGGAAAGACACCGGCGGTCACCGGGGCGAGGTACGGAGGGAGCCGCCAGACGGTCCGATCCCCGTCCTGGGCGAGGAGAAGGTCGGCGACCGCCCAGAGATACCGGTCGGGACCGCCGGTGAGCTCGAGGACGTGCGGAAGGACGGAGCGGCCGCCCGTCTGCGTGACGGAGAGGTCCCGGCCCGACCCCTGCCCGTGCCGGCCGAGATCGTAGTCCCCGCGGTAGTGGACCGCGCCGAGCTCCTTGAACCCACCGAGGCTCTCGAGGTTAGCCTCGATGTCGAACTGGATCCGGTTGTAGAACGCGCGCTCCTGGTCGGACTTCTCGAGCAGGCGGAGCCGGTCGGCGGGCAGCTTGAGCACGTCCCGGAAGAAGTGGTAGCTGTGCACGAGGTGGAAGACATAGAAGTCGGGGAGAGCGCCCGCCGAGACGAGCTCCTCCGCGCGAACGTGCTCGACCTCTTCCGAACCGGCGAGACGGCGCGCGGCTCGGACGACCGGAAGGCTCTCGTCGCGGACCCGGCCGAACGGCAGGGGAAAGTGAGATGGGTCGAAGAAGATCTGAAGCTCGGTCTGGGTGAACGCGCGCATCCGGAACAGCACCTGCCGCGGGGCGATCTCGTTGCGGTAGGCCTTCCCTACGACCGCGACGCCCAGGGGGAGCGCCTTACGGCCGACATCCCACATGCGCGGGAACGACAGGTAACTGCTCTGGGCCGTCTCCGGTCTCAGGTAGACGCGCTCGCGGCCGGTGACCCCGAAGTCCAAACCGAACATCAGGTTGAACGGCTTCGGCACGCTGAGCGCGGTCGAGCTGCAGTTCGGGCAGCGCACCCGATGCTCGTGCACGATGTCGGCGATCTGTTCCGGGGTGAGGCCGTCGACCCCCTCGGGCCGGACCTTCTCGAGAATCGTGTCGGCTCGGAACGCCTGGTGGCAGTTCTCGCACGTCACCTCGGGGTCCGTGAAGTTCTCGAGATGACCGGACGCGCGGACGACCGCCTCCGGGAGGATCTCCGCGGGCTCGATGAGGTAGTAGTCGTGGGAGAGGCCGACGAACCAGGCGGTCCAGGCCTCCTCGATGCGCCGCTTGAGCTTCGCGCCGAGGGGGCCGTAGTCGTAGAGCCCCTGGGCCCCCCCGTAGATCTCGGCGGTGGGCCAGAGTACGCCCCGCCGCCTCAGCAATGCGTAGAGCTCGTCACCCTTCATCGGGGGTCGGCCGAAGCGGGGGAAGGCCGGACTATAAGCGGTTCGGAGGTCCGCGTCACGACCTGGTACGCCGGGTCGTCGGGCGGAAGCCGGACGACCAGGGGAGGGACCGGCATCCCCGGGGCGACGCGGGCCGCCTCCGGCTTTCCGAGCCAGCGCCACGGTTCGACCAGGACCGCTCGGGCGAGGAATTCCGCGGAGACCGGACGACGCCGAAGCCGGGTCGACACGTACGCGAACTCGAGCTCGCGCCAGATCGACGGCGCGTGGAACATCGCGTTGTCGGTTCCGAGAAGGACCGAGAGGCCGAGACGCTCCATCGCCGCGATGTCGGGCTGTCGGCCGAACAGGGCGTTCGAACGAGGGCAGACCGTGACCGGAACGTTCGCGTCGCGCACCGCGACGAGGTCCGCGGCCGTCGCCTTCGTGAGGTGAACGAGAAGGTCGGGTCGGGGTCGGAGGAACCGTTCGGGTGCCTCTCGGACCGCTTCGCTTGCGTGGAGCGCGTAGCGTTTCCCGGCCCGGCGGCATGCCCGAGCCACGGCCTCAAGCGTCTCGGGTGACTCATCGCGCGCGCTCGAGAGCCCGACGCCGTCCCCCGCTCGAACGACCGCCCGAAGCTCGTCCGGGTCGATGGGCCGCGCGGTCGGGCGGCCGAGGACGAGAACCCGCACCCGAACCCCCGCGGCCGCGGTCCGGAGGAGACGGATCCCTTCGAGCCCCTCTTCCCGAAAGTCGGCGACCGCCGCGACGCCCTCACGCACCATCCGGAGAAGAGTCGCTCGGGCTGCGCGGACCTTCTCGGCCCGGGATGTTTCGGCCAGAAGACGGAACTTGTAGCCCCGCGGCGGTTGGACCAGTCGCGAAACCGGCTCGGGAGGCGGCTCTCGGACCGATACCGCATCCCCGAGGTGAGTGTGACTGTTCACCGGCGAGGGTACGACGATCCCCCGGAGCGTACGCTCCCGCCCGCGTCCGCCGTCGGCGCCGATCGACCCCACCTCGATGACCCGCCCGGCTCGGAACCGCACGAATCCCGGCCGCGGGCCGTCGCGGTCCAGGATCGACCCTTCGACGATCATCGAATGCGGGCGCTGGAGGCTCCGGCCTCTTTAAGGCCGAGCCGAGGCCGCGCCCGAAGGGATATGCGGATTGAGGTTTGACCCCGGCACGCCGCCATGGCTCAGGCACTCTCGACCCGTCCCCGTGACCTCCTCGTCTCGGGCCACGTGAACGTCGACCGATTCCTCTCGGTGGGAACGTTCCCCGAGGCCGACCGTACGGCTCCGATCCTGTCCCAGCGGGTCGCGCTCGGAGGCACGGGAGCGAACCTCGCCCGGGTAGCCTCTCGCTTCGGCGTGGCGACCGGTCTTGTCGCCCGAGTCGGAGGCGACTTCCCGACGGCCTTCGTGCGCAGCCTTCGCGCGACCGGAATCGACCTGCGAGGCCTGGAGCGGATCGCGGGCGCTCCGAGCCCGACGTGCTTCATCGTGGAGGATCGCCACGGAGGTCAGCGCACCCTGATCGACCAGGGCCCGATGGGGTCGGGGCGGGCCTTCCGACTTCCGGGGAAGTGGATCGAGGAGTACACCTGGTTGCACGTCACCACCGGAGAGCCCTCGTTCCAGCTCCGTCTCGTCCGGGCCGTGCGGGCCCACGGGCTCCGGGTCGCCGCCGACCCGGCCCAGGAGATCCACTATCGCTGGGACCGCTCCCAGTTCAGAGAGCTCCTCGGTCAGAGCGAGATCCTCTTTGGAAACCGGGGAGAGGTGGCCCGCGCTCAGGAATACGTCGGCGCGGCGACCCCGGCCGACCTGCTCGAGCACGTTCCGCTGATCGTCCGGACCGAGGGACGCGCCGGGGCGACGGCATTCTCCCGAGCCGGGGCGGTCCACGTACCGGCCGATCGACCCCGCTCGACACGGACGATGGTCGGTGCGGGCGATGCCTTCCGAGGAGGCTTTTACGCTGCCTGGTTCGAGGGGGAAACGCTGCGGGATTGCCTGAGGGCCGGAGTGAGGGCGGCTCGCCGCTGGATCGAAGGGGCCCGGTAGGTTGGGGAGTCGATGGAGACGCATCTGTTCGGGCGGTTGACGAAGGTGGAGGTCGCCCGTCGGCGGTTGCTCGCGGCAGCGACCCCCACGCGACGGGTGGAGGAAGTCCCCGTGGAGAAGGCGTTCGGGCGGGTCGCGGCCGAAACGGTCCGGGCACCGCGCCCGGTCCCCTCGTTTGCCCGAACCACCTGGGACGGGTACGCGGTGCGCTCGGCCGACACAGAGTCTGCGAGCGCGCACCGACCGGTCGAGCTCGCCGTCGTGGGGGAAGTGTTCGCGGAACAGGCCTACTCCGGGGTGCTGCA
Organism: Thermoplasmata archaeon; assembly: GCA_030040775.1. GTDB lineage: Archaea > Thermoplasmatota > Thermoplasmata > Lutacidiplasmatales > UBA184 > Lutacidiplasma. Next base: position 81,008 of record JASHTB010000009.1, read on the forward strand.
TCGGGGCGAAGCCGTTGCAATAGCGACCGGTGGAGCCGTCCCGCACGGTGCGGATGCCGTCGTGCTCTTCGAAGAGGCCGAACGCCAAGCAGATACGGTTCGCGTCCGTAAACCCGTCTCCCCCGGCGACCGGATCTCTCGGCCGGGCCACGACTTTCCGCGGGGCTCGGTCCTCACGCGTCGAGGGACCGAGCTTACCGCGACCGCGCTCGGAACGATCGCCTCCTGCGGGGTTCCGAAGGTCCGTGTCTACGCCCGACCCGTCGTCACCATCCTGCCCAACGGAAACGAGCTGCTCTCTCCGGGAATGCCCCCGAAGCCAGGGATGATCTACGAGAGCAACAACGCGACCCTCGCCGCGGTAGTCGAGGCGACCGGGGGGATTGCGCAGACCGTGCCTCCTCTGCCGGACGACCCCGCGCGCATCGAGGAGGGGATCCGTCAAGCGCTCGCGACGTCCGACGTCGTCCTCGCCACCGGTGGGAGCTCGGTCGGCGAGCGCGACTACCTTCCCCGCATCCTGCCGAAGCTCGGCACGTTGCTCTTCCACGGCGTGGCGGTACGGGCCGGAAAACCGACCCTGGCCGCTCGTGTCGGGGACCGGCTCGTGGTCGGGCTTCCGGGTCACCCGACCTCCTGTCTCGGCAACATGTACTGGCTGGTCCTTCCGGCCCTGCGTCGCATCGGCCGACGACCGGGTCCCGGCTGGCATGAGGGGTGGGCGACCCTCGGCAGCGACGCGGTCGCCCCCTCCCCCGGCCTCTCGACCATCGTGCCGCTCCGGTTCGAACGCGGACGGGCGTACTCGACCTTCCGGGGCTCTTCGATCATCACCAGCCTCGCCGGGGCCACGGCCTTCGCGATGCTGCCGCCCGGTCGCCGCATCGTGCGCGCCGGTCAGCGAATCCGAGTGTGCCTTCTCGACCCCCCGCTCGGCCCGGGCGCGGCCTCGTGAGCGGGAGTTCGGGGAATCGTTAAGCCCCCGCCGCCGCTCCCAGGCCGTGGCCCGCCGGGACCTCGCGGTCGCCGTCCTTCGAATCGAGGGCACGAACAACGACGGGGAGCTTGCGCTCGCCCTGCGCACGCTCGGCGCCCGGGTCGAGATCGTCCAATTGAACCAGCTGGAAGGTCGGAACGTCTCGCCGAGCGAGCGACGCCGCCTGTCCGACTACGACGTCCTGTTCCTCCCCGGCGGGTTCTCTTCGGGAGACTACGTCCGCGCGGGAGCGATCTTCGCGGCCCGCATCCGGGCGTCCATCGGACCCGAGCTCGAGGAGTTCGTCCGGAGCGGACGCCTGGTCGGAGGCCTCTGCAACGGGTTCCAGGTGCTGACGGAGCTCGGGCTCCTTCCCGGCCACCGCGACGGAAAGCTCGGGAAGGTCGACGCCGTGCTCACGAACAACCGGTCGGGCCGGTACGAATGCCGTCCGACGTTCGTCGCGTGGGAAGGCGGCGCGTTTCCGCCGCTCCGTTCCCTCCCGAAGGGGACGCGGTTTCTCTTCCCGTCCGGCCATGCCGAAGGACGCCTGATCCTTGGAGGCGACGCGGCGGGGCGTCGCCGCGAGCTCGAGGAGAACGGCCAGGTCCTCTTCCGCTGGGTCGCCCCCGACGGCAGTCCGGCCGACTACCCCTGGAATCCCAACGGGTCCGAGGGGAACATCGCCGGGCTCACGAACCCGATGGGCAACGTGTTCGGCCTGATGCCGCATCCCGAGCGCCACTTCTTCCGGGCGCAAGCTCCCGACTGGACCCGGGAAGGATCTCCTCGCGGCTTCGGGGACGGCCACCGGTTCCTCGACGCCGTGCTCGCCTACGCGGAGCATCCGAGCTGAAGACCCGCGGGGCTCGATCGAGGGCGGTAGACAAGCCTCCAGACCGACAGCTCCTCTCCCTCCAGGCGCCGGCTCGCGACGGTCGACCAGAGCCCTCCTCGGTCCTGCCAATCCTCTCGGATGCTCGCGAGGGCGCGCGGATTCTGGACGGTGGAGACCACCACGAACGCCTCCGCTCCCGGGAAGAGATGCTCGGGTAGGTCGGAGACGAGGCGGGAGAGCACGCGGCATCCGTCGGGGCCTCCGTCGAGGGCGAGCCGGGTCTCCGGTTCCTCAACGCTCGGCGCCGGGAGGCTGGGCAGATAGGGCGGGTTCGCGAGCACGCGGTCGAACCGACCGACGCCTCGCGCGAGGTCGGTTCGGACCGGCCGGACGTCCAGGTGTTCACGCGAGGCCGACCGACGTAGCTCCCGCAAGGCCGTGAGGCTACGGTCGGTCGCCACCACGCGCCCGCCGGACCGAGCGGCGGTGAGTGCGAGGAGGCCCGAGCCCGTTCCCACCTCGAGGACCCGCGTGCCGAACGGCACGGTCGCGAACGGCAGGAGGAGGAACGTGTCCTCGCGGGGAGGATAGATACCGGCCCGTCTCTCGGGAAGACTCCCATCGGGGTTCGGCGTGCGACGTATCCTCACGGCTCGCCCCGGGCACGATGATTTATTATCCGTTCCCCGCCTAGAAGAGCCGGAATCCTGATTGTGGTTCATGCCTCAGCGTCTTTCCCCTCCGGTGAAGATCGGCATCACAGGTCTCCCCGGTTCCGGTAAGACGCAGACTCTCCTACGGATCATCCAGCTCCTCGAGGAGGAAGGGGTCAAGGTCGGAGGCATGGTGACCGAACCGATCGTCGAGAAGCAGCGGCGCGCCGGTTTCCAGATCACCAACTGGCTGACGAAGGAGCACGAGGTCTTCGCGCACGAATCGCTGAAGTCGCGGGTGAGGAGCGGTCGCTACGGCGTCAACCTCGCCGCTCTCGAGGGCCTGGGCACGCGGGCGCTCGCGGAGGCCCGCGAGTCGGCCGACGTCATCGTCATCGACGAGGTCGGCAAGATGGAGGTCGAGAGCGACGCGTTCACCCAGAGCGTCATCGATACGCTGGACGCGAAGAAGTCGATCGTGATGACCCTCCACAAGAAATCCCGCAATCCGCTGCTCCAGGACATACGCCGGAGGGACGAACTACGCCTGCTCGAAGTGACGCCGGTGAACAAGAACCTCCTCGCCTTCAAAATCGTCCACCTGATCACGGGCCAGGCGCACTGATCCGGAGCCGGGAAGGCGCCACCGAACTGTTTCTCCCGCCGGCGACGCCCGGTCCGGGCCCCCGACGGCGGGCTGCGGTCTTCTACAATCCCTCGATGGCGATGGACCGGGACCTGGGGGTCGCCTTCGTTCGTGCGTGGTTTGAAGCGGGCTCCTCCCCCGTTCGGGGATGGGAGATGACGGCGGCGACCGGGGTCCGCGGCCTTCGCCTTCTCGAAGAGGGCGGGGTATTCGGCGAGTTCACATTCACCGAGGAAAATCGAGAGGCCCTCTCGGTCCTCCGGGCGAACGGAGGCGAGCGACCGGGGGCTCGCGTCGTGGCCACCGACGCTCGACAGGGCGTAGCTGGCGCCCCGTTCGACTTTGTCGACCTCGACCCGTACGGGTCGCCGGCGCGGTTCGTGCCGGCCGCGCTCGAGTCGGTCCGGCCCGGTGGGGTGCTCGCGGTCACGGCGACCGACCTGATGGTCCTGGCGGGGGCCCAGCCCTCGGCGTGCGAGCGACGGTACGGTTCGCGTCCGGTCCGCGGCCGTCTCGGACCCGAGGGAGGCCTGCGGATCCTCCTGGCCTACGTCGCGTCCGAGGCCGAACGACGCGGCCGCTCCGTTCGCTCGCTGCTCGGCTACGTTCGAGACCATCATGTCCGGGCCTACCTCGAGGTCGGGAAGTACGCAGGCGACCCCGCGCCGGTCGGCTCGGTCGACCCGGCGACGTGGACGGGACCCGACGTCGGGGACCGAGGCCCGTACGGCCCGCTCTGGCTCGGAGCTCTCTTCGACCGGGCCCTTGCACGGAAACTCAGGGTCCCGTCGAGCGCCGCCGCACCGGACGAGCTCGGAAGGTTCCTCGCCCGGGTGAACGAGGAGGTCGAGGTCGACGTGCCGTTCTACTACGAGGCGAACCGGCTCTCGCACGCCCTGGGACTCCCGCGACCTCCCTCCCTGGACCGGCTCCTCGCCCATCTTCGGGCGAGGGGGTTCCGGGCCGGGCGAACGCACGTCCGTCCCGAAGGGTTCCGGACCGACGCGCCCCGTCCCGTCGTCGAGCGGTCGGTCGCCGACCTGTCGTCGGTCCACTAGTCCCAGAACGACCGCGTCCGGGCGTAGTGTCGCTCGGCCCGCAGGACCTCGGTGAAGAACGCGTCGTCGTCCCGATAATGCCGCATCAGGAGGCGGCGGGCGGTCTCGGGTCCGACCCCCCGGGCGGCGAGGGCGTAGAGCGCCCGCTCGCCGTAGTGAGCCAACAGCTCGGCCGAAGTGTATCCCGCCCGGACGAGGCTCTCCGTTTCACGAGGGAGCGGTCGCTCCCGCGCGCGCTTCCGCCCGCTGTGAGCGGGCTCGAGCCGGGGGACGGGCCTCCACTTCCTCTTGGCGTACCGGACAAGCCGGTCGATCTCTTCGGTCCGGCGAGGGGAAAGTACGGCGGAGAGCGAGCCGTGACAGAGCAGACATTGGCTGCCTCCCTCGGTCCGATACCGTCCCGGGGTCGTCGTGCGCACGAAACCGCAGCGAAGGCAGACTAGGACGAGCGGCTCGCTCTCGAGCCGTTCTCTGACCGCCTTGAGCAACGTGGGGGGTGGGACGTCCGGCACCACCCGCCACTCGAGCCGCTCGAGCGGCCCGTCGCTCAGGGCGGACCGGGCGGTTGCGACGACCTCGATCGAGCCCGACCGGACCCGCTCGAGGACCTCGGCCCCGTGGTCGACGTCGTACCGGTCGTGGAGGGTTTTGTCGAGGACCTCCTCTCCGAGGGGGTTCGTGAGGCTCGCCCCGAGCAGAGGCTCGAGCGTGCGAAGGTCGCGGGGGTCGGCCGATTCGGGGATGACCCCGAGCTTACGGGCGACCGCGAGGAAGACCCATCGGTAGTCGAGTCCGGTGGGCACGAGTCGCTCGACGAGCGGGCGGAGCGACTCCGGCTCGATGCGGAACGCGTCGATCAGGACCGACGAGTCGACGGCGACCGGTAGCTCGAGGACGAACCACGTCGGTTCCACGGCAGCGACCTCGACGCGGCCGCCGAGGCGGGCCGTGAGGAGTCCGGCGGTCGCGAGCGAGAGCGTCTCGTTCGTCCGGGTCCCGAAGCATGCGCCGTACACCACCAGCCGACCGTGGACGGTCACGGTCACCGTTCGGTCGGTCGGCAAACCTCCCCCGGCGGACACGCCCGCCCACCGGGCGGCGAGGCGCGCTCGGTCCGCCTCAGAGAGTGGGTAACGGGCGAGGTCAGTCTCTCGTCGGAGGCGACCGATCTCTTGTGCGACATCGTACGGCACGGGAAGGTCTTCCCCAGCCCATCGTGGCTCCTGGCCGATCTCCTGGACGGTCTCCACGAGCAGTTCCCCCTCCCGGTACTCCACGACCTTCCAGGTCCGACCGTGCAGGAGGAAGATCTCCTCCGGCTGGGCGAGGATCTGGGTCAGCACGAACCGCTCGTCGAGCGTCCCGATGAGCCGTCGGGTGGCGATGTCACGGAGCCGGTAGGTCCGCTCGTCCGGGATGAGCGAGAGGGAGGAGTAGAACCGGTGAAGCGTGCCCCGCCCGGATCGGAGGCGGGAACCGTCGGCATGCGCGAGCCCGATTGCCCCCAGGTAGTCGATGAGCTCGTCCCAGTCGCGCTCGGTGAGGTCCCGAACGGCGGCCGCGTGCCCCAGCAGGGAGACGAGCTCTCTGCGGTCGACCGTTCCTTCCGCGCGAAGGATTGCGACCACCTGCTGGGCCGCGGCGAGTCGATTGCGAGTGCGCCAGGAGACCGGCTCGATCCGACCCTCGTCGGCCCGTCGGGCCAGGACGGCAGCCTCTTCGAGGTCATCGTCGTCGAGCGCGAGGACCGTTCCGTGGATGGTCCGGTCGAGCCGATGACCCGAGCGACCGACGCGTTGGACGAGGCGACCGACCTGATGGGGCGAGCCGAACTGGACGACGTGGTCGACCGAGCCGATGTCGATCCCGAGCTCGAGAGAGGAGGTCGCGACCAGGGCCCGGAGGCTCCCCTCACGGAACGCTCGCTCGGCGTCCTCGCGAACCTCCCGCGAGAGCGAACCGTGGTGAACGGCCACCGAGAGGTCCGGGGCGAGCCGGTGCAGTCGAGCGCCGATCCCCTCGGCGGTCCGGCGCGTGTTGACGAAGACGAGGGTGGTCCGGTGTTCGCGTATCTCCTCCTCGACCTGCCGTAGGCCGCTCAGGAGGACGGGGTCCGCCTTGAGCTCCTGCACGAGAGCGGGGGCCAGCGGCGGGCGGTCCTCCTTCGGACGTTGGGCGGTGAGCTCGAGCGCCCTTCGCTGACGAGCCACCCTCACCTCGATCGTTCGAGGACGAGGCGAGAGGAACTGCGCCACCTCCTCCGGATTGCCGACCGTCGCCGAAAGACCTACTCGACGGACCCGGGTTCCCACGAGCGCATCGAGACGTTCCAGAGTGAGGGCTAGCTGGGCGCCGCGGTCGGAGCCGACGAGCTCGTGAACCTCGTCCACCACGACCGTGCGGACGTGCTCGAGCGCCTTCCGCAGAAGGCGTCCCACGAGGAGCAGCTGGAAGGTTTCGGGGGTGGTCAGAAGAAGGTCCGGAGGGCGCCGGGACTGGGCGGCTCGGACGGCGAGCGGAGTATCGCCGTGTCGCACCGCCGCCACGAGTCCGACCTCCCGGGCCAGTGACACGAGCCGATGCTCGAGGTCCCGGTTGAGGGCTCTCAGCGGAGTGACGTAGAGGATCGAGATCGGGGGTGTCGGGTTCGAGAGCCGCTGGGACAGGAGCGGGAGGAGCGCTGCTTCGGTCTTCCCGGTGCCGGTGGGAGAGAGCAACAGCGCGTCGGCCTCCCCTTCGAGGAGGGGGATCGCCAACCGCTGGATCTCGGTAGGCTCCCGGATATCCCGACGGCCGATCGCCTCGGCCAGGCGTCGGTGAATCCGTTCGAACACGGACGCTGAGGGGCTCGCCATGGTCGGAGCGAGAAGAACAGAGGCCGAACGGAAAGGCGTGTCGGCTTCCTAAGGACTAGGGCAGGGAGCCAGGCTCGAGGTCGAGCATCCGAAGCCCGAAGCTCTCGACCATCGGTCGTCCAAAGATACGACCCGGGAACGCCTCGACGACGACCTCCTGGAGGACCCCGACCGTCGCCCGCATCAGGTGTCCCCCGACCAGTTGGTGGTCGGGCCCGGCGAGCGCCGCATGGAGGTGGAGCGAGGGAGCGCCGTCGGCCCGCGCAATCGAGCCGTGAAGCGCGACGACCTCGTGGGGCTCGGTCAGGTCCCGGGGTCGGTACTGGCTCCCGTCCCAATAGCCGATGGTCGCGCGACGAAACATGCCGATCCCCGAGACGATGGCCGCCGCCCCTATCGACTCGCGCCGGGCCCAGTCCGCGAGCGTCTCGAACAGGTCCTGCCCATCGTCGAGGCGGAGCATCCACCGGTTCCCCTCACGCACGGTCTGCATCGAGGACCCGAGACAAGCCGGCGGTATGGAAGTTGCGCGCAAAGGGTAACTGCCGAGCCTGCTCTCACGTCGGCCCATGCTCGCGCGCCCGGACAGCCTCTTCGCCCGGAGGTCGGAAGAGGAGGTCGTCTCCCACCTCCGGGCGGCAGGGCCAGCCCTGGTCGCTCTCTCGGGTGGGGTCGACTCGTCGGTCGTGGCGGCCCTCGCGCACGACGCGCTCGGAGACGAGTCCGTGGCCGTCACGCTGGCGGGACCCGCGGTCGCCGAACGCGAAGTAGACCGAGCTCGGACGGTCGCGCGGGGGATAGGAATATCGCACATCGTGCTGGAAGTCGACCCTCTCCAGCGGGCTGAATACCGGGCGAATCCGCCGAACCGGTGCTACTTCTGCCGTTCGGTGGAGAGCGAGAGACTCGTCCGGTTCGGGAGGACCCGCTCCGTTCAGCAGCTCCTCGACGGAATCCACCTGGACGACCTGTCCGAAGAGCGCCCGGGCCTCCGGGCGATGAACGAGGCCGGGTTTGCTCACCCTCTCGCGTGGGCCGGCTGGACGAAGGCGGACGTTCGAGCGGCCGCCCGCGCCCGCCGGCTTCCGAACGCTGAACAGCCGGCAGATGCGTGTCTCGCCTCTCGGATCGCCCACGGGGACGCGATCACGGCTGGACTTCTCGAGCGGGTCGAGGCGGCTGAGGCCGTCCTTCTCGACCGGGGCTTTCGCCGGGTGCGAGTGAGGGTTCGGGGGAACGATGCTCGGATCGAGGTAGACCCGGAGGAAGTCTCTCGACTGGTCGCGGGTCCGTTCGCCGCCGAGGTCGAGCGACGCCTCCGCGCGCTCGGGTTCGACCGAGTGTCGGTCGACCCCGACGGCTATCATGGCGGAGTACGACACGAGGGGGCTTCGCGGTGAGCGCGACCGCCCCCAGCACGGCCTCGACCCGGACGCTTCCCGGCCGATTCGAGCTGGAGACCGACCTCGTCCCTCAAGGAGACCAGCCCCAAGCCATCGACGGGGTCGTGCGGAGAGTCGAGCGCGGCGAGAAGTACGTGACCCTCCTCGGAGTCACCGGTAGCGGCAAGACGTTCACGATGGCCCACGCGGTATCACGTCTCCAGCGGCCGGCCCTGGTCGTCAGCCCGAACAAGACGCTCGCCGCCCAGCTCGTGAGCGAGTTCCGCGCCCTGTTCCCCCGCAACGCCGTCGAGTACTTCGTGAGCTACTACGACTACTATCAACCCGAAGCGTACGTCCCGCAGATCGACCTCTACATCGAAAAGGACGCCTCGATCAACGAGGAGATCGACCGGTTGCGTCACCGGGCGACGCAGGCGCTCCTCACGCGACGGGACGTTCTGATCGTGGCCTCGGTCAGCTGCATCTTCGGCCTCGGCTCTCCCGAGGACTACCGGGCCTCGGTGGTCGACCTCTCGGTCGGTCAGACGATCTCCCGACAGTCGCTCCTCGAGCAGCTCGTTCGGATGAAGTACGCTCGCAACGACTACGAGCTCAAGCGGGGCCGTTTCCGCGTGCGCGGGGGAACCATCGACGTGATGGGGGCCGGCGAATCGGTCCATCGCATCATCCTGGACGGAAGTCGGGTGACCACGGTGGTCGAGCTCGACCCGGTCACGGGGGAGGAACGGCGAGAGCTCCCGGGCCTCGCGATCTTCCCGGCCACCCACTTCCTGACCGTCGACGAGCGGCTCCGAGGCATCGTCTCGGAGATCGAGAAGGAACGGGACGTCCGGGTGGCCGAACTTGAACGGAAGGAGAAGATCGTCGAGGCGCAGCGCCTCAAGGGCCGGGTCGACTACGACCTCGAGATGATCCGAGAGACCGGCTACTGCTCGGGCATCGAGAACTACGCACGGTACTTCTCCGGACGTAAGCCGGGGGAACCCCCCTACACGCTCCTCGACTTCTTCCCGGACGACCTGTTGGTCTTCCTGGACGAGTCGCACGTCACGATCCCTCAGCTCCAGGGCATGTACAAGGGCGACAAGAGTCGCAAGGACAACCTGGTCGAGTTCGGCTGGCGCCTCCCGTCCTGTCGGGACAATCGGCCCTTGAAGTTCCCCGAGTTCCTCGAGCGGGTTCCCCAGGCGGTCTTTGTTTCGGCCACCCCGGGCCCGTTCGAGAGGAAGGCATCGAAGGGACTGGTCGAGCAGATCATCCGGCCGACCGGTCTGGTCGACCCGCCGATCGAGGTCCGGCCGCTCGAGGGGCACATCGCGGACCTCATCCGGGAGCTTCGAGGTTGCACGGAGCGGGGGGAGCGCGCCCTGGTCACGACCCTGACGAAGGCGACGAGCGAGGAGCTCTCGAGCTATCTCGCGAACGTGGGGCTCAAGGTCCGCTACCTTCACTCGGAGGTCGAGACCCTGAAGCGGGTCGAGATCCTGCGCGACCTGCGTCTCGGCCGGTTCGACGTCCTGGTCGGCATCAACCTCCTCCGGGAGGGCCTCGACCTTCCCGAGGTGAGCTTCGTCGCCATCCTGGATGCCGACAAGGAAGGCTACCTAAGGAGCGAGACGTCGATCATCCAAACCGCCGGGCGGGCCAGCCGCAACGTCTCGGGCCGGGTCGTCCTCTACGCCGACCGAACGACCGGCTCCATGCAGCGGGCGATCCGGGAGATGGCCCGCCGTCGGGAGTCGCAGGTCGAGTTCAACCGCGCGCACGGGGTCGTCCCCGAGAGCGTGCGCAAGGAGGTGCGCGCCCTCCTGGGTCCCGAGGAGGCGGCCCCGTCCGGGGAGCTCTCGACCTCAGGCCTCGGAAAGTACTGGAAGGACCGGCTCCCGCTGCTCCTCGCGAACCTGGAAGAGGAGATGCGGCTCGCGGCCGAGCAGCTCGACTTCGAAGAGGCGGCGCGGATCCGCGACCGGATCCGGGAGATCCGTCGGTCGTCCGCGGAGCGCCTCCCCCGAAGACCCGCCGCCGCTGCGTCATAAACGGGCTTTGACGGGGCCTGCAAAGGCCCTTTAGCGACCGGCACCTGCCGGCATCGTGCCTTCGGGGTCGGCTCGAGCCCGTCCGAGAGAAGGGCTCTCGGAACTGCGTCGAAGCGGAGCCGTTACCGAGCTTCTGTTCCTCTACGAGTGCGCGACCCGCGGGCCGACCCAGCTCCGTCCGATGGCCGAGCGCCTCGGCCTCACCGTCCAGGCGGCCTCCCACTCGTTCCGTCAGCTCGCACGCCGCGGGCTCGTCGAGGTGCGGGACGGGAGGTACCGGCCGACGGTCGAAGGGGTTGCCTGGCTCCACGAGAGCCTGCGCCGACTCGTCGACGACGTGCGAGGGCGGGTCGACCGCTTGCACGTGATCCGTTCGACCCGGGCTGTCGCCCTCGCCGACCTCCGGGCCGGCACAACCGTCTCCCTCGAGGTCGAGGACGGCGTGCTGTCGGCGAGACCGGCCGCCTCCGGCCCCTCCCGAGGCCGGGTGACGCGCGCCGCCCGCGCCGGCTCGCTGGTGGAGGTCGAGGACCTCGAGGGGATCACGCCGCTCGAGGTCGCTCCGGTCCGGGTGCGGACGCTCTCGGAGCCCGACCTCGCCGACCCCGAACTCTCTCGCCGACTCGCTCGCGAGGTCTCGGGTACGAAAGGGTTTGTCGGCGCCCAGGGCCTCGAGGCGTTTCACTCGCTCTCCCGCGCGACCCAGCGACCGGTGGCTCGCTTCGGTGTCGCCGCCGCGAGCCTGGAGGCGGCGCGCCTCGGGGTCCCGAGCCTGGTGGTGGTCCGGGACCGTGACCTACCTCAGTTGCTCGCCGCGTTCGCCGTGGCGAATCCCCCCCCTCTCGAGGTACGTCCGCTCGCCTCAACTCGCGGGAGCTACCCGGGCCGCCGGCGGCGTCGCGGGCGGTGACGAGAACAGCCGTCCGAGCCCTTCGCTCATCCCGTCGAATCCGTCCACCTCGGTCGCCCCAGCTGCGACGAGGTCGCGCCAGGCGACTTCCCCCCGTCCGTCGCAGAAGTCCCGTTCTTGGATCGGAGGAGTCCGGAAGAGAAACGTCGGAACGCGAGGGACGAACGGTCGCACGTCCTCGAGGTTCGCGAGGTTGGACGGCCCGACCGCGAAGGGGGCGACGACGATGGCCCGGGCGGCTTCGAGAAGGAGACGGTTCTGGCTGCGCGCCTTCGGACCGATCGGCGCGAACGGACTCTCGAGGGCGGTAGGGAGTGCGAGGGAGGCGGCGGTCTCCTGGTCGGAGTCCAAAAGGTGGAGGACCCCGGCGGTGAGGCGATAGCCCTCGTCCGCGAGCGCACGGAGGATGGGCGTGGCGGCCCCTCCTCCCCCGACGACGTGGACCGGGCCCACGAACGGCGAGGTCGGTGAGCGTGGCCGGTCGACCGAGAGCTCTCGAGGGACGAGGTAGGGAAGACCGGTGCGCCGGTCGAGTTCTAGGTCGGCGACGACCCCCCAAACCCGGGCGAGCAGCTCTTCGGAAAGGACTCCCGAAGGTGTTCCATCCGCGACCCGGCGTCCGTGGGAGAGAACGACGATCCGATCCGCGAAGCGAGCGGCGAGGTTGAGGTCGTGCAGGGCCGCGACGACCGCGACCCGGCGGGTCCGGGAGAGCGAGCGGACCCGATCCAGTAGGTCGAGCTGATGACCGATGTCGAGGTGGGTCGTCGGCTCGTCCAGCAAGAGGAGCGGGGTCGACTGGGCGAGGGCTCGTGCCAGGATTGCCCGCTGTCGCTCACCGCCGCTGAGAGAGAGGACACCGTCCTCGGACCTATCGGCGAGACCTACCTCCTTCAGGACCCGTCGCACGACCGCGTGGTCCTCTTGCGTCTCGGCGTCCAGGGGGCCGTGAAACGGAAAACGGCCGTAGAGCACGTAGTCGTAAAGGCGGACGTTGTCGCGCGGGCTCTCGGTCTGGGGCACCCAAGCGACCTTGAGCGCCCGCTCCCTCGCGGAAAGGTCCGCCGTAGGCCGGCCGAACAGCTCGATCGAACCCTGAGCCGGATCATGGAAGCCGAGGACGGCTCTCAGGACGGTCGTCTTCCCCGAGCCGTTCGGACCGGTGAGGGCGACGAATTCACCGGGGTCGACCGACAGAGAGAGGTCGTTCACGGCGACGCGCTCGCCATAATGCACGCTCACGGACTGTAGGCGGAGACAGGGCCCCGCGGTACCGCCCTTCACGCTCCCCCCATCGTGACTGCCCGGCGCTGGCGGTACAGGAGGTAGAGGAAGAACGGAACCCCCGCGAAGGCGGTGAAGATGCCGATGGGCAGGTCCGAGCCCGGGAAGGCGAGAAACGAAATGTCCCGCGCGCCCAAGAGGAAGACCGCTCCTACGAGCGCCGCTCCCGGGAGGACGACCCGGTAGTCGCTGCCGGCGAGACGACGGACGATGTGGGGAGAGACGAGCCCGACGAAGCCAATGATCCCGGTGAAGGCGACCGCCACGGCGGTCGTCATGGAGGCGAGAAGGATGACGCGCAACCGAACCCGACGAGAGTCGACGCCCGCGCTCTGGGCGACCTCTGAGCCGAGCTGGATCAGATTGAGCTCGCGGCCGTTGAGAACGAGCAGGCTTCCGAGGACGACGACGGCGCCGAAGGCGATCCCGTCGACGGTCCAGGTGGCGAGCCCCAGGCCGCCGAGGAGCCAGAACGTGACCTGGACGCTGCCGTTCGGGTTGTAGAGAAGGATGACCGACAGGATCGCCGAGAGGAGGTTCGCGAGGGCGACCCCGGCGAGAAGAAGGGTCTCGACCGAGCTGAACCTCCCTCGGGCGATCCCGAGGATCACGAGGCCGGTCGCGACGGAGCCAAGGAAGGCAAAGAGCGGGAGGTAGACGTCGGCCTCGGCGACCTCGATCCGGTAGACATAGAGCACCGCGGCTCCGATCGTCCCGCCGCTCGAGATGCCGAGAAGGAACGGGTCTGCGAGCGGGTTACGGAATATCCCCTGGAGGGCCCCTCCCGAGACACCGAGGGCCGCGCCGACGATGAGCGCGAGGACGATCTCGGGGAGGAGCAGCTGCCAGACGATGACCGTGTAGGCACCGCAGAGGCGAGGCGAGGTCGGCGTTCCTGCGCACGGTTGGGCGAAGAGCGCGCCTCCCGAGAGCTCGTGCAGGAGAATCTGGAAAACGTCCCGGGCCGGGATCGCGACGCTTCCGAGAAGGGGGGAGATGACTAGGACGAGGATGGAGGCGACCGCGAGAAGCAGTCCGAGCGAGGCTCGACCGAGAAGCCAGGAAGTCGGGCGACGCGGGTCTTCCGCCACGGCTCAAGTGGGGCCCGATCGCCTCTAGGAAGTCCCCGGGTGAAGGACCTCGAGGAGCGCCGGGATTCCCTCCAGGATCATCGTCGGGTCGGGTTCGGTCAGCCAGTTCGAATCGATACCTGAGAGGTTTCCGTCCTTTACGGCGGAGAAGTCCGACCACAGAGGACCCCCGGCGTAGGTGCTCTCGTTGAGACCGAAACCGACTCCGTAGACGATCCAGTCCGGGTTCGCGACCAATACCTGGGCGGGCGAAAGCTCCGGATACGGGGTCGTCGCGTTCGCGCTGATGCTGGTCCCGCCCGCGATCTCGGTGAGGGATTCGCCGAACGTCGAAGGCCCGAACGTCCAGTAACCATTCGAATCGACCGAATACGTCACGAGAACGGTGGGGAACGAAGCGACCGACTGGTCGACCTCGGTCGCATTGTACAACTCCTCGGAGAGCTCTCCGTTGAGTGCCTGCGCCGCAACCGGTACGCCGAAGATTGCAGCGACCAGGCTCACGTCGACCAGGATGCCGCTCAAGGTCGGAGGCTGGAGCATGACGACCGGAATCCCGAGCGTGTTGGTGATCTCTTCAACCGCCGCCACGGAGACGATCGTAGAGGCGAGGACAAGGTCGGGCGTGACGTTCACGAGCGTCTCGGGGTCGAACGAGGGTCCGATCTGCACGCACATCGAAGGCGATAGGTTCCAGAGAGCGATCTGGTCGGGCGAGTAGTCCTCCGTCAGGCCGCCGAGCGCCGCGGCGTAACAGTCGACGCCGACCACGTGGGAGCGCAGCCCGAGGCGATAGACGATATCCATGATGCTGGGTGAGAGCACCGCGAGGCGGGACGGGTCGAGCGGGACGGTGACCTTCCGTCCGAGGTCATCGGTCACGGTGATGGTCTTTTCGGAGGCATTCGCGGGGCCGGACGAAGGGCGGAGCGCATAGTACGCAGCCGTGACCGCGACCGCGCAGCCGGCGGCCACGAGAACCACTACCACGAACAGGACGACCGAAACCGTTCGGCGCGGAGGAACGGGCGGGGAGCCATCGCGGCTCAATGACATTGGATTTCAGTCAAATGCGCTTTCATATAAGGATTTGCGCAACGGGAACCGGCCTCCCTGCGTCGGACCGTGCCTGTTCCGAGTCCACAATAAACGATATCTTCCCGCAGGTTCCCCGGGCCCTTGGTGGGAGCATAGGCTAATCTGGCAGACCAGCGGGCTCCAGTCAGGGCGGTCGATAGACCCCCTGGGCATCGGGTCTGCGGAGGGGCGCCCCGCGCCCCCGTGACGAGTGACTGGAGCGCGCGGAGAGACCCGCATATCGGGGTTCAAATCCCCGTGCTCCCATTCTCCCCCTCGCCGCGGAGTCGGCCGACCGCCGACCGCCGCGGCGTGCACGCTCGTCCACGGGGTCGCCGAGAGGAAGGCAGCCGAAGAGGGCGGTCCGGTAAGTGAGTAGCCGTAGACAACCCGATCGAGGACTTGGCCCGAATTTAGGTCGAGCAGTACGAAGGTCGTCTCACCCAATTCACTACCCCCGGACGGCGGGCCAAGGTAGAGGCTGGGCGTTCCGACGAACAGCGCCGTTTCATTCGTCGGGAAGAAGGCCGAGTAGGAGGTCGATGCCGGGTTGGCTCCACCATCGGTGCTCGTTTCCCACAGCGTTGAGCCGTCGCCATAGTACGCCGATAGGTTCGCTCCGCACTGAAGGCAGACGAAAAACCCACAGGGTTGCCCGACGAGAAACTCCTGGCCGACGCGCATCAAGAAGTGGCCGGTCGAGTTGACGATCGCCGAACGGGGCAGCGTGAAAAGGGTCCCAGCGCCTCCCAAGGTCAGAGTGAATGCTCCGAGCGACAACGAGCCGGAGGTTGGCTGAAGGGCGTAACGTTCAGCTCCCGAGAGAGTACCGACAAACGCGAGGACAAATCCGGGTCGTCTGGGTTAGAAATTCTTTGCCGGGCGGAGGCGGTCCCGATCACGTTTACCGGGCGCGGAGCAGTCCACAGGACATGGTCGTCCGATTCCTCCTCGACGGCTCCCTCCCGGAGCCGCAAGGCTCATCGGTGGGTCGACGGGTGGGGGCGGGAGGTCATGCCGCTCGAGTACACCGGAATCCGGGTGCGCGATCTCGCCCGATCCGTGCGGTTCTACACCGAGGGCCTCGGACTTCGGGTCGGCCCCACGGGGCGGATGGCTGCAGGCGGGGTCTGGCAGGAGTTGAAGGACCCCGCGAGCGGCGCGGAGCTCGAGCTCAACTACTATCCCGGAGAGGTCCCGTACCGCGAGGGAGACGAGCTTGACCACCTCGGGTTCCGCGTGAACGACCTCGACGGGACGATTGCGCGACTCGTTTCGCTCGGGGCTCGCGTCCGGATCCCACCGTTCACGGAAGGGAACGAACGCCTCGCCTTCCTGTCGGATCCGGATGGTGTCTGGGTCGAGCTCTACGAGCGAGGACCGGAAGAGCTCCCTCCGACCTCTCGGTTCGGTACCTGACCTTTCGGCTCGGCCGTGCAACGTCTGGGTATATGA